>NZ_KK366043.1:115071-156056 GCF_000686965.1 Butyrivibrio sp. AE2005 | reverse complement strand
AATTCCGCCATGTTTATCCATTTATTTTCCATAAGTATTAACCCTCTTCCCTATCTATTTTTGCGGCAATATCAATATCTGTTTCAACTATCTTGCCGGTACTTTTATCTAGAAGTGTTGCAGTATCAATACTTACAACATCCTTATATGTTGCTGTCAGATCTTTCTGTCTTTCAGCTATGTATTTGATCATGTGGAGTGAGGCATCTTCGCCGATGAGTCCGGCTTTTGCCAAAGCAGAATCTTTAATCTCAAGAACGTTTGCAGAATTTTTTATATCTGAAATAAGCGCATCTACCGCCTGTTTCCCCAACTGTATCTTTTCACCTTTACCACTCATTGTTTACCATCCCCGTTATCCTTAATTTTGAGCCTGTTCACGTTCACGCTCTCGCTCGCGCTCACGTGCACGTCTTTCCTCTTCTTCAATTCTTTCTATCTCCGCTTCAAGCTCTGCAATCTGAGACTCGGCTTCTCTTATCATCTTATCTATGGCACTTCTAAGCCGCGTACACTCGCCCTTTGCTCCGTCCATTCTAAAAACGCAGACGTTCTTAGCCTTAACTGCGTTCTGCTCGTTAACGCCAATCCACTCGCCTGCTCTGCTTAGATCTATTCCATCAAGTGTATCTTTCTGGGTCTCAATCTGTCTGATATATCCGTCGATAACTGTCTGTTTCTCCCTCATTGCTCTGATGTCTTTTCTGATTTCTTCAATCTTTCTTCTGCAATCCCCGATTCTACTCACTATAACCTCCAATACGTTGTTGTAACATATTTTTTACATAGCAAATGTGCCACATGCAAGTTTTTGCTGTTTTTGTGAATATTAATTTATTATAGTTCAACAAATATTCACAAACATTATTGCATAATCCGGATAAGATGTAAATCAAAACAACCCTGACTAGAAAAAGTATACGCTTACTACTAAATACTCTCAAGAATCAATTCTCTAAGACACAGAAAAAACAATATTCCATGCTACCATTGTATGAGTACACGTAAACAATATAGTATTTCTGAGGGTTCACAGAGAAAGGAAAAATGACATGAAGAAAAAACAGGCACTTGCAATAATTATTGCATCTTCTATGGCACTCTCGATTGTAGGCTGTGGTGGTGCAGAGATGAGCGCTTCCGAAGGAAGCAGTGAAATGGAAGTAACTGAAGAAGAAAAAAGAGAGATTGCGAAATCAGAGATGGTCGCAGCTGTAGATGCATCTTCTGTAGCTTCATCGGTTGAAGAAGCTGCAACAGCCACATCATCAAGTGAGCAGACCGCTGCAACCACTGCAACATCAAGCAACGCAGCTACAACTGCCGCTTCTGCCAATAAAGAAGCTGCTCCTGTAAAGCTTGCAGATCACGAACTTATGTACAACGGCAAAGTTCTTTCTGTATTAAATGATGTAGGAAAGACATTTGAAGATCTTGGTGTTTATGATAGAAAAATAACCGATCTTCCGAATGAATTCTTTTATGTTTATGATACGCCGGGTATCGAATTTGCAACTTATCCTGCCGAAAAAGATGTGCTTCCTTTAGCGATTGATGTCAGCAAGCCGGGTGTTACAACATCTCGTAATATCGGAGTCGGCAATACAAAAGACGAGATTGAAGCCGCATACGGAAAGCCTTCTGAAAAGAACAATTATACAGGTCAGACAGGTAAAGAGTATTACTACAAATATCAGTTTGATAAATTCTCTGTCTGCTTCTATTTAAACGCAAAAAGCAATACCGTAATATGGTATGAAATTGATAACACAGCAAATGTGGAAGCAAAAAATAAGGCATCAAAAAATGCTGAGAAGGCAAAATCTGCAGAGACTGCGGCTGCAACAGCTGCTTCAACCGAGGCAACTCCTCAGCCCGCTGCAACTACTGCTTCAACTACAGCAACTCCCCAGCCTGCTGCACCAACAGAGAATAAGCAGACAGCTCACAACGAGGAGAAGTTTGGAAGCTGCGGAAAAGCATTTGCCGAAGTTGCAAAAAAATCGCATGATGCAAACAGCAACGCCAAATATGCTCTTCTTTATTTAACCAAAGATCAGACACCCGAACTTGTTGTAGACAATCCGGGAAAATCTGTTTCTTTGTATACTTTTGAAAACGGAAAACTTATTACCATGATTTCAGATTGGCGTTATGGTGTAAGCTCTCAGGGATATGGAACAACATCATATTGCTACTTACCTTATGAAAACAGATTCCTTGAGAACACCAACAACTGCCTTGCATACATTGATCACTATGCCGGAGAAGAAACGATTATTTGTGATTGTTCGTATAACTTCTTACCGTTCTGGCCTAAAGTAGCTGAAGTAGTACCTTCAGGAGATGCAGATGCTCCGCGTCGAGAAGCGAATATGGGCGAGAGTTTTCGCAGATCAACTAGCGGAGAGAATAATTATATGGCGCTGTCACATTCAGGACTTACAGAGGAAGATGCCAATAGAATATTGGCAGATACACACTGGGAGAAGCTTGAAGGTAGCATGGACTACGACACAATACTTTCCAAAATTACAGAACTGGGACTGTAATATAATATCTAAGCCATATCAGAGTTTATAAAAATAGAAGGTACCTCCAACATCTAAACTGTTGAGGTACCTTTTTTCATGGCATATGCAATTTCTATGCGGTTGCGTCAGCTGTTATCTCAGATGCAATTTTACGTTTTCTATGAAGTGTTACAACCTGATATATTATCATACCGCAGATCAGCAACACCGAAACGCTTCCAAATGCAACACGATAAATAAACAGCTTACCCTGATATGGTATTGCATCATGAAACTGATTAGCTTCGTTAAATCTACCGGCCATATAGATTACATATTCAACAAATTCTTTTATGGCATCGATCATTTTCCATACCGAAACTCCTACAAGCATAACAGGTACAATGACTTTCTCATTTTTACGAATAAAGTATAAAACTGCTGCCACCGCTCCTATTATTCCCAATAAGCAATCAAAATAATACGGTACAAAATTAGGAGTTCCGACCATAGAAGCGCTGTTTCTTTGAACCATCGTTATATCATTAGCTGCAATCACAAGACTTTCAATAAAAAAGATAGCATAATACGCCGCTATGACCGCTCCTATCTTTTTGGGCGAAAGAGTAACTTTTATAGAATGAACCAATCCATAAGTAAAAATCAGCACTTGTAAAGTTCCGCATACTATTTCACATACAGTCCTGACTACCGTCGCGACGTCATTACATCTTACAGCCCATCCGGTTATATATTTCCAATCTGTAGTCAAAACTTCCCTGCCTATAATTGATACCAATGAAAATATTATTACCGCGTAAAAAAAGATCATTACATTATTTGCTACTCTATTCTCTACTACAGGATTTCTTTCAACAACTTTATCCATTTCATTCCCGGATAACAGGTCGTCAAGGCTCACCTCCAGAATATCTGATAATCTCTTTGTCGTAAGAAGGTCGGGATATCTGTCACCGCATTCCCAGTGCGAAACCGTCTGCCTTGTTACATATAACTTTTCCGCCAATGTCTGCTGTGTCAGTCCCGTCTTCTCGCGGGCCCGTCTTAACTGCTCGCCAAATTCGACCATATTACCTACGCTCCTTTCAAAATGTCACCTGCAAGTGTAATTTTAGTATCCGATATGCCCGCAGAAACTACAAGCAACACCTCGAAATTCCATGTCGCTCAAATGTTGCCCCACATAAAAGAAAGGAAAACGCCGATAAAATCAGCATTTTCCTCTCCGTATTATTCTCTCGGTGTATCAAAGCGATGCTCTGTGATACCGCTTATCTCACAAGTGGTCCACATGTCTTCCGAATCAACTTCTCTTATAGAATCAAGTTTTTCACAACTCTTGACGAGGTTACAGATCGCATCATTCTTATAATCATCATCCGCAACATAAAGCACGATCTTTCCCGCATTCACAACGCCCTGCTCTGTAAGCGGATCAAGATTCTCCTCATCCATGTAAAAGACTCTGTCGTATTGCAAAAGCTCATCCGTAAGGCGCCATACATTGTGAGGCGTTGCGGGATTGAACATTACAACCGCAACTTCGCCACTATTCGCCTGAGCATAATTTATTTTATCCACGTCCTCTTTGTATAAAAAGAGAACATTATTGCCCGTAACATGGCCTTTTATAAGAAAAGCAAGCATAACAATCGTTACGATGGGAACGCATACCCTGTCTTTACCAATCTTCTCAGCAACATAGTAAAGAGCCCACATCACAAGTAAGATTATAAGTCCGTATATAGGCATCTCGTATCTGTTTGAAGCACTTCCCACCAAAAGAGCCGCCTTAGTCGTAAGGAAGAAATACCCTGCCGTTCCGGCCGTAAGAATAGCCACTTCAGCACTTATATCAAAACGTATTTTATCAAAACGTTCCTTGCGGGTTGCAACAAGATACGCAACTCCCACCGCAAGCATTATCGCAAGAACTGTAAGCCCTCCGCCGAAAACAAAGTCGTTCAAAAGTCCTGTAAAGAACGAAAGACGCATGAATGTGTTCTTTACATCAAACATACTTCCCGTTGCTCCTGTCCCTCTGTAACCTCCAAGAAGGTGATGAAGCATAGCGGGATATGTGATAACCGCAAGCACCATACTAAGACCACATCCCACAACATACGCAACGGTATTTCTGAAATCTTTTTTCCTAAAGAACATCCACACTGCAAGGGCAAAGCCTATGCAACCAAAAAAGAATATATAGAAATACTGAATCAGAACTCCAATGTATGAAACCACTGCGATAGGAAGCAACAGTTTAACACAGAAGTTTTTCAGATCATCTTTATACGAATCATATTCCTGAATGAATCTAACATGCAGATATGCACAGATGAATACTGCCGCCGTGAGCCATGCATACATCCTGATAAGCATGTTACACGAAACAGTCTGAGGGTTGAGCCCCCAAAAGCCAAGTACGAACAGCATCACATAATATGGAAGGCGAAGCCTCTTCATCAGAGCAAACAACGCCAAGAAAGAAATAACAAACGCAATTAAATTGGTAATAAGTCCCGTCCACTTGGTAAATGTGGAAGGGACCATTGAACACACGGTATGAAAAATGAAATAATATATCGGAGGATGAACGTCCCATGACTGAACAAGTTTAACGAGTCCGTAATTAAAGCCTTCCCCCGGCTTTACACTAAACTCATCAAAGATAGTCTGCTTGTCCTGCCACTCTCTGTCCGGCTGATAAAGTCCCTGACTTCTGTTCGATGAAAAATATGTATAATACTCATCTTCATGGAAGCCCGACTTCTGAAAGCCAAAGAAAACACTGAAAAGAACAGATACGATCAAAATTATATATACTATGCTTTTTTTCATAAACCTCAAAGTCCTCTTAATGCTGCATGAAGGCTGCGCACCAAACGCGGTGCAGGTGCAAGTATGCACAGGTAAGCCTTATTTTTTCCGGTCAAATACTTATTAGTAATAATACCAAGTATATTCTTTCTGATATTTTTTACAACACCAATATAGAATAAATTATCGCTTGTCATCTTACTTACGGGAATATGCAAGAGATAATCAAGCCTTTGATAATAACCGAATCTCTCAGCAATAGGTATGAGATTCTTATAATTTTCTTTTACAATATCAAGCGCTACGTCTGCGTTGCGCACTATATCTGTAAATACGGAAGGAAAATAATCTTTGTCTTCCGCTTTTTTTCTCGAATTACTTCCGAGTCTGTAGAACACATGATAGTACTGCTCGGGAAGAACGATAAGCTTGTTCACCTTTGGAAGCACATCTATCATAAGTCTGAAGTCTTCATTAAGCTCGCCTTCAGGAAATTTAAGTCCTTCGGAAAAGACACTTCTCCTTGTTATCTTGGTGCAAAAAGAGGCATCACCCGTGTGAAGCAAGAGTTTTTTGAGCTGTTCTTCAGGTGAAAACTCAGTCACTTCGGAAGGTGGGATAACAACATCGGGAAGTCTCTTACCGTCTTCCGAGATCTCATCTCTTGAAATCTGCACCATATCTGCGTCATATTTAACGGCAGCCTCTGCAAGCACTTTGTACATACGGGGATCGACATAATCATCACTGTCTACAAAGCCGATATAATCGCCTGTTGCATGCTCCATACCAAGATTTCTGGCACTGCTTGAACCACCGTTTTCCTTGTGAAGCGCAGTTACATTATCATACTTGGCAGAAAGCTTGTCGCAAAGAGCTCCCGTAGAATCGGTAGAACCGTCATCAACAATAAAGATCTCAAATTTATCCTTGGGATAATCCTGCTCCGCAACGGAATCCACACACTTCTCAAGAAGCTTTTCAATATTATATGCAGGTATAACAACCGTTATCTTTGGTAAAGACTCAGCCACTGGTAACCTCCGGCTCTCTCATCTGAAGATAGAGATCGTATCCTACAACCATGATCACTACAAGCATTGCGATCGACAACGGCCAAAGTGTAAGTACTGTCGAACCAAACAGATATCTTGTATAAGTGATCATTGTTATCACCTGCAGCGCCACGCATACAGGAACACGCTTAATACTCAGGATTGCATAAATAACCGCAACAACTTCAGGAATATAACCGTATCTCTCATGCATTGCAGGAAGGCAGAAGCAGCATATCTCTGCAGTAAACACGACAAGAGTTACCATGTATTTTCCGGTCACTTCAAAGTTCTTTTTGTAAACGTAATAAGCAAGTACTCCCATGATTATTACTGTTGCCATAGTTCCCGCGGAAATCAGAATTTTCCTTCCCGCACTGCTTAAGTCTCCTGAAACAATCGTATAGATGCTGGGATAGTTCATTGTAAGCCTTGAGAACATCTGAACCTGCCTTCCGTATGTACCAAGAAGGTCTCCCCAGCTTCTTCCCGCAATTGCAGCAGGAACCATCGCAAGTACATGTACAACGGGGATCCATAAAACGTATCTGATCTTGACCTTATTTTTTAACCACATAAGGACAATAAAAGGCACAAAGAATATCGCCTGTTGTTTAAAACTGTAAGCAAATGCCATATAAATAAAGGCTCTGTTATCATTTCTCTTCATAAAATGAAGGAGTGAAAGAAGAACAAACGCTGTATAGATTGAATCGTTCTGTGCCCAGGCAGCGCTGTTAAGTACAGCTGTCGGAAGAAACATCATAACACCGTAAGACATCATTGCTTTAGTGAGGTTCTTGTCGGTAATATGATATACAATCCTGAAAACAGTGATCGCGCAGATAAAGTCAAACAACACCGGAACGCTCTTTACAAGATATATATCGGGAATACTGCCGCCGATATAGTGAAGAATAACTATTACATACTGAAAAAGACAGTTGTAGTCAAATGTACTTGCCTCAGACACACCGGGCTTTATACCAAGATAAGCAAATCCTCCGGCAGCGTGGCACTCTCTCATCCAGTCCGCAAATGCCTTCACATAGTCACCTGACCTTATACCAAAAAGTGACAATCTGAAATAAACTCCCAAACATGACAGTATGGTAAAAAACAGCATGTCAAAGATGGGAATTTTATGCTTAAATATTTTTATTTCCGTTGTAAAAAAGTCATCAATAAATCTCATGTTTTCCTCATTCCAGGCAATCCCCTTCGGCCATTGCACGAAGGATGCTCTCAGGTTTTATAATTTCCGCTTTACTCATAGGTCCGATATCTGCAGGTCGCGGAACAGCTCCGTCAATATACTCTCTGCAAAATCTGACAAATTCCATAGATGCATTTTTTGCATTCCAGACCTTTTCTATAGTATCATATCCGTTTTTCGCGAACTGCAAAATTTTATACTTTTCTTGAAATAAAGACAATACCTTTTTCTTAAACTCATCGCAATCGCCATTCTTGTAAGTAAGCCCGTTTTCTCCGTCCTTTATAAGAAACGGTACGGATCCCGCCTCTTTTGAAGCAACGACGGCGCATCCGCATTGCATGGCTTCATTCACAACAGCTCCCCATCCTTCCAGATAGTTACTTGTGAAAAGAAAAATATCCGAATCTTTCATATGTGTTGTCACTTCTTCAGGTTTGAGATTTCCCTGAAAGCTGACATTCGCTGAGAGCCCTGCATCTGAAACGGCTTTTTCAAGCTCTGCTCTCATATATCCGTCGCCTATCATTTTAAGCTCGTAGTCATATCCGAATTTCTCCAGCTCTTTGCATAGTTCAATCGCAAACTCGGGATGTTTTAGTTTTATAAATCTTCCCGCCCAGCAAAGCCTTATCTTATTGTCAGTCTCGCTCACTTTGAAACTTCTGTCTTTTACATCCGGATAATATCCCCACTTCAGCATCTTACGGGGATATGCATGAATAAGCTTAAAGTCCGCAGAAACATAAGCTCCTGCGCACAAGAGATATACAGGCTTTTTACGGTATCTTATATGCTCGTCATACTTTTTCAAAAGCCCTCTCGGAGTAAGCCACTTTATCCTGCTTCCTCTGTAGATTCTCTCACTTACGCGAAAAGAAAGCTTACCTGACGCAAGTCTCCTTCTCTCAAGATCTGACGTGATTCCTTCCGTCCATCCAAAGATCACAACATCACTGTTAAGAATAAGATCTTCGCAGTATTTTTTATCCTCGTAGAAAAGGGAAACATACGGATAGTCCTTTGGATTCACAGCCCATCCCATGGTGATTCTCTTTTCCTCCATGGGCATCGCCTGGACAAAGTGAAACTCAACATCCTCAAACAGGCTGCTCATAGCATCGCAAAAGGGAATCTGATGATGATTTATGTAGTTTGATACAAATGTTATTACCACAGATCTCTCCCTTATTTTCTGCAAATTGCATCGTAGATTTCAAGAAGTCTCTTGTAATTGGTATCGGCGTTGTGGGTCTTAGCGGCGCGCTTACTTGCATTGTCTCCGTAAACGGCTGCAATAACCGGCTCATCCCACATCTGCAAAATTGCTTCCGCAAGTTTCTTGTAGTCCATATTTTCAAATATAACGCCGTCCATTCCATCCGTGATCATATCCGGAATACCGCCGGCGTTGGCCGCAACGACAGGAACTCCCAGAAGCATCGCTTCTCCGACGGAATTGGGCGAATTCTCAACAACAGAAGCACACACAAACACGCTGCTCTTCAAAAAGCGGTTCTTCATTTCGACATCCGACAATGTACCGACCATCGTAACTTTCTTTCTGAGCCTGTTCATCGCGATAAGTCTCTTAAGATATTTGCCGTAAGCGCTTGCACGCATAAAGTACGGATACTTGCTCTTACCTCTGCCGATTATGTTGTTTCCCGCAACATACACATGCGCATCGGGATATTTCTTAAGTATGATCGGCATTGCCTGAAGTAAAAAGTGAAATCCCTTAAGCGGATAATCTCCCTGTGAAAGGAAGATGCTGTGAGGAATAGTCTTCCTCTCTTCCCATTTTCCCGAATAAAAGCAGGGTCTCATGGTCTCGTTCATGGCAAAATACTCTGCACGCGGATTGATACTATAAGAAGCCTCTTTGTCAAACGTTGTTCTTCCCGTCACATTTCCCGTGAGCAAAAGAACTTTTTTCTCATTTTCGGCTCTTAACTTGAATTTCTCCTGCTGCTGAATAAGCGAATCCTCTTTCAGTCTGTCTCTGAAAGTTGTGGACTCCTGTACTTTCTTTGGAAGCCCCGCCATATAAGCTTTGGCGATCTCTGTGCAGACTCCCTGTATCCCTACAAGACTTCTCTCCGGTCTTCCAAAGGTTCTGAGCGCCGCAAGAGCGTGCGGAAACTCGGTTCCGAAAACATGAACAATGTCAGGCACAAAATCTTCGATTATCTGCTTAAATCTTGATTCCAGGCTTTCATCGTAGTTTTCCGGATGTCCAAGGTCCTCTTTAAATCCGTAATAAGTTATTCCCTCAACAGTTTCTTTTCCCTCGGACACAGGTCCTTCCGAAGGAAATGCAATACCGAGAGTTATCTTTCCCCCGGCTGTCGTGCTTTTTTCTTTTTGAAGCCTGTCAAGACAGCCTGTAAGCCATCCTTCCCTGACCGAGTATTCAATTCCATGCGCCTTGGCATAGGCAGGGAGCATGATATTACAGACCCATAATATTTTCAAATTTATTTCTCCTTAAGCCTGTATACTGCACTTTTTATCTTATTATATATACCGGCTGTAATTTTATTCTCCGCAATGGCAGTCCTTAACTTAGAAAGAGTGAGCACTCTTATAATGTCGTACTTCCTTATCTGCGCACCTGTGAGATAGAGCTTTATGATCTCTTTTCTCTCCTCTTCGGAAAGCTTCTTGTTCTGATCTGAGAAACCTCCGCCTTCATAATCGGCAACTATGCGCGGAATGTAAAAAGTGCTTGCTTTGTCTCTGTAATAGCACCTAAGGAACTGCTCATAATCCGCTCTAACCTTGTACCTGAGCTCAAAAGGATTGTTATATACAAGCCTCTCATCATAGAAACAAGCCTGATGAGAAGGCAGATTCCTGTAACATGCATGATCGTCGATCTTGGGGTTTGAATGAATCCTGTTACCTGTCGAGCAGTCAAATATATCACCATAGTAAATCGCAGGAAGAGTCGTGCCCTCTTTGGAATTTCTGTCTACGATCGCATCATGTACATCCCTGAGAACGTTCTCGTCCCTGAACGTATCTCCGCAGTTCAAAAAGAAAATATAGGCAGGTTCTTCACCCGCTCTAAGAAGCTTAACTTTGTCGGTATTCTCCGCATCCTGATCGATCGCGCGCTGGTTTATTATCTTTTCCTCAAGATAAGATGCAGCAATATTCATCGCATGATAGATCCCGGAATCACAGCTTTCGACAAGAATCAGGTCTTTGCCGATATCGTACTTAGCCTTTAATTTCTCTATCGAACCGTCCGTGGACATTCCATCCTTGACAAGGATGCGATACCCTGTATAACTCTGCCTTCTGACGCTCTCGATCGTATCGATGAGCTTGTCTCCGGCGTTATATGAAACCACTATTATATTAAAAAAAGTTTTTTTCATTTCATTCATACTCTTTAATACCCTGTCTCAGAAAGAATCGGTGGCATATCATCAAACATTATGGTCGTATACGGAAGTATTCTCGTTCCGTTCGCAGGCGCTATCCTCTTCATAAATATCACAAAATACATAAGGCATCCAAGAAGTACCAACGACGTACAGATTTTTCTTTTCTTAGGATCCTTGATACCAAGCAGAAGCGCCGGTACAAACAATACATGTGTTATCGTAAGATAATAAGATATTCTCGAAATCACTTCATCCGTCAAAAACGCCGCAAACACATAAAGCGCAAGTGACATTACGTTGCAGTGGAAAAAGAAAATGTTTTCCCTGTTACCTTTTATCTCATCCTTGTACAAATAGATCGATGCCGCAAGAATAAGTGCGCACCTTGCAATGCTGATATAACTGTAATGTATCGGGCCTGCGACCATCCTGTCATAAGTTGCCGTTCCCTGATAGTCTGAATAGATCTTAACCGCAATCTTCGCATAAATCGGTCTTAAAAAGAAACACGAAGCTCCCAAAGCAGCTCCCAAAACATACATCCATTTCTTCCAGTTTATCACCGCGATCGGATATAGCACCAAGATTATCAGAAGAGATTTGTGAAAAAGAGCTCCCACAAGGATCATAAGAACAAATCTCGGGTAATCTTTTTTCACCAGATATTCTATTGAAAGCAAGGCAATACCAAGCCCGAAATAATAACGAACGGTACTTAATGACTGAAAATAAAAGCCAAGAAGCATAAACATTGCAAATGACAATTCAAACCACTTACTCTGTCTCCATATCCCTTTCATAAAAAAAAGAACTGTAAGAAAAGCAAATATGGCAAATACCAAAACATAGTTCTCAAATCCGCAGAGCTTATAAATAACATATGTTAAGGCTTTAAACCCCTCTTCTTCCGGAACTTTCGGAATCCATCCGTCCGATTTTGAGTTGATAAGATGCATGTGCTCAACATACGTTGCGTAGTCGTTTCCGACATTCAGACGAAGCGCGGATACCGCAAACAGCCCCAGAAATATAGCCGTAAGTACGATGGCATTTATAGCCTCCTGCCTTGTCATACCTCTGTAAAATCCGATACGTCCGTAACCCGCACATTCGGATACGGTATTCTTTTTTACCAAAAGAAGCAGCGCAAGCACAGCTACCGTCAATGTAAAATATACTATCATTTTGCCTTCTTAAGTTCCCTTCCCTTTCCGATGCCGTCGGAAAGAAGCCTGAAACACTTAAACAATCCCTTCTCCGCACACATTTCTTTTCTATATTTGAAAAGAAATCTAAAACCGAGAATATCAGCGAGGCTTCCGTACAAAAACGCATACAAGACACCTCTGTCATAAAAAAACTTATCCGTATATCCCTTAAACCAAGTGGACTCACCCGCTTCTTCATGACCGAGAACCACAGTAGTCCTGTATATCTTAAGTCCCGCTTTTAAACAATCATGTAAAAAAAGGCTGTCCTCTCCGTTCATGTAAGGCGCTCCGCCTCCGAATAAAAGAGAATACTTTACCCCTCTATCAAAGAGTTTCTCCCTCCTTGCAGCGATCGCATACGCAGGATATCTGCCGTAGTTCTTCCATGTAACGGGGGCAAAATCAACATTCCAATATGTTTCTCTGCCCTCCTGAGCCTTTACGTTAAAAAGAATCATGTCGGCCTCAGGGTGATCGTCGAACTCTTTTACGATCTTATCCGAATAGCCCTTGTCATAGATAATATCATCATCGCCAAAATGGATCAGTTCGCTGTCAGCCTTGGATAAAGCGGTATTTCTCGAAAGTCCTACACCTTTTTCACATCTTATAAATGCGCGTATCATCTTTGTTCCCGCTTCGAAGGTCTCATCTTTTGATTCCCCTTTGGTTCCAACAAGCTGATTTACTATTACTGCATCCGTCTCAATATTCATTTTATCCGGGAGCTCGTGCACATCCTTATTAACGGATGACACCAATATCTGCAATCTTCCTGACATAGTCTCTTTCGCTTAATTCATATATCATACGGTGTCAAAATTTACTTTTTGCCACCTTCATCATTTGATTCCGTAGTATCTCTTAATAAATTTAAGATCCGCACGTGTAAATACAATTCCGAGCACCGGGCATTCAATCTTTTTTAGCTGTGAAATCAAATGCTCAGTCATTGCCGCATTTTTCTTTCCATAGGGAACCGCGAGTATTGCGCCTTCTGCTGCCCCTATATCCGAAGCCGAAATTGCTTTTATCTTGGAAAGCTTTTCATCATAATCACTTCCGAGAGTCTTCTTAACCGATTCAAGGTCTTTTTCGGAAAAAGATGCATTATCTGCCGCATCGGATGAGATCAAAACTATATTCTCTTTATCTGCAACATATTTATCGTAAAGTTTGGCAAGCTCGCCTCTTAACAGGTCACATGCTTCATTTCCCTGAAATACGGTTCCAAGCACTCTTATGCCGTATCTTTTCTCGCATTCTTCGGGTACGTAGATTGCTTCATCAACGGCATCAATCAAAAGAATTGCCAAAAAAGCCAAAACAGCCGCAAGAATTGCTCCAAATATAATCGCTACCGCAATCCTGTTATCGGTCTTCTCAAGATAAACATCACTTTTTGATGTACATACTATAGATTCAAAAGCCTTTGACGCATTGTATGTCGGGTAGCTTTCAAGACTTTTGATAAATGCATCCGTCAGCTTTTCCACGAGTTCTTTATCAGTCTCATTGATCGTAACAAGGAGAAAACGCTCGTTTGAGATTATGTCTCCTTTTACATTGATCTTGGACTCATCCTTTATCACATCAACTCCGACTTCTTCCAAAGCCTGTAACTGATTGGATATATCCGGTCCGCCGGCGGCTTCAAGGACTTTCATCCTTTCCTGCGATATATCCACTCCCTCTTCTTTCATAGTCTTAACAAGTTCAAGAAGGAAATCGTGGTCGTTAAAAATAAAATTGGTCCATGTAGCTCCGTTATACCAGTCAAGGACTCTCTCACCCTCAGCATTTCGAATATACGCATCATCTGAGTAAGTCAGATAGAATCTTGCCTGTGCCTCATATCTTCTCTCCGGTCCGAAAGTTACCGTCACAAGATAATAGATTCCTCCTGCAATGATCGCACCGATAAGCGCAGCAACCGGAAGAATCCATATTTTTTTTAGGAACCTCAGGTAAAAACTCCTAAGGTTCAAGCTTTCATCTGTATACTTAACTTTTTTTGTGTCCATGTATTTTTGTCTCCGTATGCAGTTACACAATCTGCCCTGTAATCCGCAGTTTCTCTGCGCATTATGAGTTCTTCATAGCTGTTGTCTGATCATCCTCAATACCTTCGGTACTGTCCGGCGTAAGCATGATCTTTGGAGTAAGCAGTAAAAGCTTAATATCAAGCCAGATAGAATAATTCTCTATATATGTAAGGTCAAGCTTAAGCTTGTCATAAGGCGTAGTGTTATATTTGCCATAAATCTGCGCATAACCCGCAAGTCCCGCTTTTACCCTTGTTCTGAAAGCAAACTCAGGCATATCCTTAAGATACTGATTTATAATCTCAGGTCTCTCAGGTCTTGGTCCAATAAATGACATATCACCCTTAAGAATATTAAATAACTGAGGAAGCTCATCCAATCTGCACTTTCTGATGAAGCTGCCTACAGGGGTTATTCTTGAATCGTTCTTGGAAGCAAGTCTTGCTACACCGTCTTTCTCAGCATCAACACGCATACTTCTGAATTTCATGATTTTAAATTCTCGCCTGTTAATGGTGCATCTGACCTGCTTATAGAGGATAGGACCTCCGTCATATGCTTTTACGGCAATAGCGGTGAAAAGCATAAAAGGTGAGCTGATAATTATGAGTACAAGAGCAAGCACAATATCCATAACTCTCTTTAAAAATCTCTGCTCTACCTTAATGGAATAATCTCTCAAAAGGAAAACAGGTGAGTCAAAAAGATGAAGCTGCGTCGAGCCTTTAAGAAGAACATCTGTTATCTTAGGCATGACATAGACTCTCTTGTTATTTCCGTAGCAGAACTTAACAATCCCGTTTCTATACTGATTTGGAACATCCCAGATAATAACTCCGTCATAATCTTCAAGGCATTCTTTATATATCTTTTCTATGCCCTCAGAAATGTTCATCTTCTTGATGATCCTGTATTTATCTTTTCTTGTGTTGAATTTTGCAATGATATCATCAGCCGCATATTCTCCGTTTATGAGAAGGAGTTTTCTCGGCGGGAATATCGACATGTAAATGTAATTTGTGATGTATGCCCAGACAAAAGAAATAACCAGCTGGATAAGAAATACTCCAAGCAGCGGAAATACATCAACATAATTGACCTTGATGATCAAAAACAGACAATATGTAATGACGTTTACTACCAGAAGCGTGAAAGCCTGTGACATAAATACATCCATAGGCTTCAGATAGCCTATCTTAAGACCGCCATACGCATTAGCAACAACTACCAATAACGCGAAATAAAGAAGTATGGTAAATATATGTCCCCAAAAACTATAGGTAATACCTCTACCCATATACTCATCACCACCATAATTACCATCATCTTTTATAATATATCTTCTCCAATCATGTAAGATTGGGTAATAAACCATATACCAAGACCAGGCATATACTGCGGTCTGCATGGCAAGTCCTACTGCCCCCAGCAATAAAACCATAATTCTTTTTACAGATTCACTATGTTTCATATCTTTTACAGACAATCAAAGCCTTCTAAGCGTTGCTCTGAGCGCCCATCCTCCAAAATAAAATAATGACTCCAAAACCGACAGATTAGCTATATTCCTGTACAGGAACCAGATTCTCTCTATTGCAATAAACTTATTAGATGAAAGCGACTTTGGTGGTCTTCTGTATATTGCAAGATTCTCATCAAGTCCGTAACCGACTATTCCACTCTTAAGTATTCTCCACCATGTGGCTGTGTCCTCACTCGGAACATCCGGCATATGTATGATCTCCATGTCGATCTTTTCCGTATCGAACATGACAGTAGTTGTAAATATAACCGTTCTTGAAAGTGCCTGTCTGAAATTCATTGTCTCGGGAACATGAACTATCTTTCCCGTAGGTCTTGCAAGTCCGTCGCCAAACTCATATGAATGAAAAGCAAATGCCGCTCCTGTTTTCTCCATGAATGCTATCTGCTTTTCAAGCTTATCCGGCATCCAGACATCATCCGCATCCAGGAATGCGATATATCTTCCCGCCGATGCATCAATTCCCGTGTTACGGGCTTCTGCAGCTCCGGCGTTTCTCTCTTTTCTGATAAGTCTTATTCTCTTTCCGCTTGATTCTATTATATCGGATATGATCTCCGCACTGTTATCAGGCGATGCGTCATCAACAAGGATGAGTTCCCAGTCCTTGTAGGTCTGCTCACATACCATGTCGATAGTTTTCCTGATATATCTCGCCGCATTGTATACGGGTACTACTATACTTACCATTAAATTTCCTCTTTAACTATATATAAAGGACGCTTTTTCACCTCGGTATAGGTCTTGGAAAGATACTGACCTACAATTCCTATGCAAAAAAGCTGTATTCCGCTTATAAGTGAGATTATACACACAAGCGAAGGCCATCCGTTTGTTTCATCGCCAAATGCCAACTTTCTCCATATCGTAAATATTATGAAGACAAAAGAAAACAAACAGAAAAACAATCCCGTAAATGCCGCAAACGAAAGCGGTATCGTTGAAAACGCCATTATTCCGTCAACCGCATATATAAAGAGCTTCCAGAAAGACCACTTAGTCTCACCCTTTCTTCTCTCCACATTTTCAAACTCAATCCACTTATTCTTAAAGCCTACCCATCCGAATATTCCCTTGGAAAAACGATTGTATTCCTTAACAGACAGCACCGCGTCAACAAACTGCCTTGTCATAAATCTATAATCTCTTGCACCGTCAACAATCTCAGTCTTGGACATTCTGTTTATCATCTTATAGAACATCCTTGCAAAAAATGATCTGATTGGAGGCTCACCTTTTCTGTTTACCCTCCTTGTAGCCACGCTGTCATATCCTTCTTCCTCAACAGCCTTATACATTTCAGGCAGAAGCGCCGGCGGATCCTGAAGATCGCAGTCCATTATAACAACGTAGTCTCCCGCCGTCTTTTCAAGTCCCGCATATATAGCCGCCTCTTTTCCAAAATTCCTTGAAAAGCTGACAAGCTTAACACGTTTGTCCTTATTATTGAGCTCTTTTACCATATCTACAGTCTTATCCGTCGAACCGTCATTTACATAGACAAGCTCAATATCGACATCCCGCTCTTTGAAAAAAGCTTCGTTCTTCATTAGTTCGTCGTAAAAATCCTGTATGTTTTCCTGCTCGTTATAACAAGGAACTATAACGCTCAAAAGTTTCATAATTTTTCTCCAAATCGTCCTGTCTTAAAAATGTATAAATGCGCAGTCCTATTCAATATTCTACACTTAAAGCGCCTGTCTTTCAACGAACAAAAATTTGATGTCCCATGTTAAAAAGTGATAAACTATGATAAAATAAACACTTAATAAGAAGAATTTATCATAAAATTTAGGAGTACACATGGGTAAAACAGCACTTATTACAGGTATAACAGGACAGGACGGTTCTTACCTTGCAGAATTTCTTTTGGAGAAAGGATATGATGTGCACGGAGTCATCAGAAGATCTTCTGTAGATTTTCGTGAAAGAATCGCGCATCTTGAAGGAAAGCCTCACTTCCATCTTCACTACGGAGATCTCGGAGATTCAATGAGTATCCTTGGCGTTGTTTCTAAAGTAAAACCTGACGAGATATACAATCTCGCAGCACAGTCACATGTGCAGGTATCTTTTGATTCGCCTGAGTTTACGGCAGATGTTGACGCTACCGGCGTATTAAGAGTTCTTGAAGCTGTACGTCAGTGTGGTCTTGCAGATACATGTAGAATATATCAGGCATCAACTTCAGAATTATACGGAAAGGTTGAAGAAGTTCCCCAGAATGAGAACACTCCTTTCCATCCATACAGTCCATACGCTGTTGCCAAGCTTTACGGCTACTGGATCGTAAAAGAGTACAGAGAAGCTTACAATATGTTCTGCTGCTCGGGAATCCTCTTTAATCACGAATCAGAGCGCCGCGGAGAGACCTTCGTTACACGTAAGATCACTCTTGCCGCATCACGTATCGCTCAGGGTAAACAGGACAAGCTCTATCTCGGTAATCTCTCAAGCCTTCGTGACTGGGGCTACGCAAAAGATTACGTAGAATGTATGTGGCTCATTCTTCAGAATGACAAACCCGAAGATTTTGTTATCGCAACAGGTGTACAGCACTCAGTCCGTGAATTTGCACAGCTTGCTTTCCACTATGCAGGAATCGAGCTTGAATTTAAGGGCGAAGGCGCTGAAGAAAAGGGTTATGACAAAGCAACAGGCAAGGTACTTGTTGAAGTATCACCCGATTTCTACAGACCTACAGACGTTGTTAATCTCTGGGGCGATCCCACTAAGGCAAAAGAAAAACTCCACTGGAATCCTCAGACAACATCTTTTGAAGAGCTCGTTAAGATCATGGTTGAACACGATATGGCCAAAGTTGCGGTTGAAAGAGCCAACGAGCATGTTGAATTTAATCTCGCAGAGTTTCTTGAAAAAGGTATTGATAAGTAATCAAAGAAAGAGGCGAATAACATGATGGAGAAAAATGACAAAATATATGTTGCGGGACACAGAGGAATGGTTGGTTCCGCAATTGTCAGAGAGCTCAAAAACCAGGGCTATTTCAATATAGTTACAAGAACCCACAAAGAGCTTGATCTTACAAGACAGGATGCTGTTGAGAAATTTTTCGAAGAAGAACAGCCCGACTACGTTTTCCTTGCAGCTGCCAAAGTTGGCGGAATCATGGGTAACTCCGAAGCTCTCGCTGATTTCATGTATGAGAACATGATCCTTGAGATGAACGTTATACACGCAGCATGGAAGAACGGATGTAGAAAGCTTGAATTCCTCGGATCATCCTGCATATATCCCAGAATGGCTCCTCAGCCGATGAAAGAGGATTGCCTTCTGACATCTTCTCTTGAGAAAACAAATGAAGCATATGCTCTTGCTAAGATATCCGGACTTAAGTACTGTGAGTACCTTAACAAGCAGTATGGAACCGATTATATTTCCGTAATGCCCACAAACCTTTACGGACCTAATGACAACTACCATCCCACTCACTCTCATGTTCTTCCGGCACTTATCAGAAGATTCCATGAGGCAAAGGAACAGAATCTCCCCTATGTAACATGCTGGGGCGACGGAAGTCCTTTGAGAGAATTCTTATATGTAGACGATCTCGCAAACCTCTGTGTATTCCTTATGAATAACTACAGCGGCGATGAGACTGTCAATGCAGGTACAGGAAAAGAGCTCACGATAAAAGAGCTCACAGAGAAAGTTGCTTCGATCATCGGCTACACAGGCGAGATCAGATGGGATCCTTCGAAGCCGAACGGAACTCCCAGAAAGCTCCTTGACGTATCAAAAGCAAAAGCACTTGGCTGGACCTACAAAACTGAGCTTGATGACGGTATCAAGCTTGCCTACAAAGATTTCCTTGAAAATCCTATGCGCGCGGAGCGCTGATGTCCGCCTTAGTGGCCACAGGTATATTTATCCGAATGCTCCCATATTCAGATAAATGTACCTGTGGCTATTCTATAGCCGGGCATTCAGCTTACCATAATTCTTATTTTTTCTCGATGCTTAATTTGCTTTTTTGAATCCGTCTTCTATTCTGTCTCCTCTGAATTCCAGCTTTCCTGTGAGGTTTTCAGGGGAGGACGGGAATGGCTCGTAGCCTACGCGGTCGCCTTCTGTCGGATAATAGAATGTGACTCCGTTTACTTCGTAGGGTTTAACTTCGTATACTCCGTAGTCCTGTTGTTTTAAAAGATACAAAGGATTAAATCTTTTTTCTGCTTCAGCGACGAGATTAACACCTTTGAATGTAATCCATAAAAGCACTACGGCGGTGAAGCTCTTGAAAAAGACTTCTTTTTTGCGCTTATCGAATTTATTTATGATAAGGATAACTACTCTTCCCAGAATGACTACAGCTGTAAGTAGCGCGAATACAATACCGTATCTTATAAGCGGAGCACTTGCCATCCAGAAAAGGAAGCACGTTATCATTGTTCCGCCGATAGCGAAAAAGTCACCTGTCCTAAGCATGCTTCGCATTTTGATATCAAATATTTTTCCGGTGATTTTTTTATCACCAAGTGCTCCTTCCCTGGCATCCACCAGAATATAGTGGACTGAAAGAAGTACATATATAAAAATAGCCACAACATCCAGAATAATGACCATTTTATTAAAGGATGAAAGATCCGAAAACCACTTCGGAAACCACTCTGTAAATGACATATGCACATGATTCGGCACATCCGAAAAGCCTCTTCCGAATGTCTTTATCTCAAGCGCGTCATATTCCGCAACGCCCTTTGGAATCTTCCAGTCAACGTCAAAAAGATCTATTGCAGTCACAGGATACATCAGCCATCCCGATATGATCACATTTCTCACAAAAAACGGAACAGCAATGATAAGCGCCCCCAGAATTGATGAATAGAAAACCTGAAGTTTGTGTTTTGTCCTGTTGCTCAAAAGTCTGTATATCGGAATGGTAGCCACCAGCATAAGCGGAGCCGCTACCAGCTTTATAGTTGTTGCATAGACGCTTAAAAAGGTCAGGAAGATATACGGCACATATGAATGCTCGTGTCGCACATACAGGTCAAGCCATTTGATCACTATATAAAATACCAGCGTTGCAACAAAGTAGTCTGATGCAGGCGCGACCATCTCATCAAATATTCCAAAAAGATAATAGATCGCAGCAAGTCTTGCAAAATCGGATATTATGATATTTCCTCTCCGTATAATGCTCTTTAACTCAACACATTCCCACGCAAGGACAAGTGCAAAGAATCCGGCCATAACATGATAAGACCGGTCAAGTTGCAGAAATTTCATGCTAAAGAGCGCAGAAAGCGGAAACGCAGCACTGTTATATGCAAGTCTTACATGAAGATTTCCAAGTCCTTTTACCACTCCGTACTCTTCTATCCACTTAATAGCCTGCGCATGATAAAGGTCGGAATCATAATGCATGATTCCGCTTGAAGTTCCGTAAGCCATCAAAAAGAAAACGACCAGGTAAAGTATTCTGCTTTTGTATGAACGGATAATTCGAAGAAGCATCCTGAGTTCTTCACTCATTTTATCCCTGTAAACAACACCAAAGATAC
Source organism: Butyrivibrio sp. AE2005 (assembly GCF_000686965.1). Taxonomy (NCBI): domain Bacteria; kingdom Bacillati; phylum Bacillota; class Clostridia; order Lachnospirales; family Lachnospiraceae; genus Butyrivibrio; species Butyrivibrio sp. AE2005. The sequence goes on along the minus strand of NZ_KK366043.1, from coordinate 134,706 downwards.
AAGCGAAGAACATTAGAAAAACATGACAATTCAACTCAACTTTGTCAAATATACTCCAGATCTGTGCATAAACTGTTGAAATCAAGACACCGCTCATTATGTAGCCGGTGTGAGAATGAAATCGGTAGGCTTTTTCACCGCCTTTTTGCATAGCTTTACCACGCTTTGAAAAAGACAGCATAATATTTATGAAACCATATCCTATCAGGTATGTTGTTACAATGACATACAACCAAATAAGAACAACTGATAACATGCTGCAACTAGCCCCCGATCCATTAGATAATCAAATAGTCATCAAATAGCCTATCAATGTTCCAAGTAAAGCTCCAAAGAGAACCTGCATAGGAGTATGTCCGACAAACTCCTTGAGCTTCTCTTCTACAGGTATATCCTTATCAAGCTGAAGGAACCAATCCATCATATTGTTAATCACCTTAGCCTGAATGCCTGTCTCCCATCTTACTCCCATTGCATCATGCATTACGATAAGCGCAAGAACTGCCGAAATAGCAAATTCAAATGAACTTGCTCCGTACAACACGCATGTTGATGAAACGACTGCCATGACCGTCGCGGAATGTGAACTGGGCATTCCTCCATCACCCATAAGTCTCTCGGGATTAAAGCTCTTATTTACAATCACATATAATATTGTTTTAAGTACCTGTGCAACAAACCATCCGCTACAAGCAGCAACCAATACTTTGTTACCCAGTATGTCATTCCAAAACTGCATTCAAACCTCTATTTTGCTTAATTTTACTATTATTACAAAAGTTCCTTAAGGTACTGCTCAATTGCATCGTGCCAGTCTGCAAACATGAAGTCTGTTGTAAGTTTCAACATATAATTCTCCAAAATGCTGTATGCCGGCCTGGGGGCGGACTGAGGATTCTTTGCCTGATATTCAGCTGTGGTCACATGATTGACCTTAGTTTTCTTTCCTGCAATTCTGAAAATTTCTTCTGTGAAATCAGCCCAGTTTGTATCGCCTTCACATGTTCCGTGGAAAATTCCGTAGTTCTCCGTATTCATAAGATAATGAATAGCTTTTGCAAGCTCAGTCGTGCTTGTAGGATTACCAAGCTGATCGTTTACAACGCTTATCTCGTCGTGATTCTCAGACAGTTTAAGCATTGTCTTTACAAAGTTCTTGCCGTCTCCGTAAAGCCATGCGGTTCTGATAATAAAGTAGTTTTTCGCAAACTGCTTTACAAACTCTTCTCCGGCAAGTTTTGTCTTACCATAAACACTCACAGGGCCTGTGGCATCAAACTCTGTGTATGGTTTTGTTGCATTTCCCGCAAATACATAGTCGGTAGACACATGTACAAGCTTTGCACCAACCTCTGTTGATGCTATAGACAGATTTCTTGGTCCAATGGCATTAATCTTATATGAGAGGTCAACATCGCTCTCCTGCTTATCTACTGCGGTATATGCAGCACAATTTATCACTGCCTTGGGCTTAACGTCCTTAACAAGCTTAATTACGGAATCAACATTTGTAATGTCCAAAGGAATAATTCCCTCTCCCTCAAACACATCGGTATTTACGATCTCATATTTTCCTGTTGCTCCAAGTTCCTTATTTATCGCTCTTCCAAGCTGTCCATTACATCCCGTAACAATTATCTTATCCATCGCTACTCCCTTTTACTTCCTGTATATATTAATCTTGTAGTTAACTTAGCAAACGGACGGCATAACTGCCGTCCGCCTTATATTCTTGTCAATCTGCGCATGTGACATATATTATCACATGTACGGCTTATTCGCCAAGTCCTCCCTCGATTGCTTCAACCATTGCACTCATGGCTTCTTCTTCATCGGGGCCTTCACAATTAAACTCAAGTTCGTCGCCGCATTTAACGCAAGCGCCGAGAACACTCAAAACACTTTTTGCATTGGCAACATTGTCACCGTACGAAAAAGTTATATGTGATTTAAAATTCATAGCCACTTTACAAAGATTTCCCGCAGGTCTCAAGTGCAAACCTGTAGGGTTTGTAATGACTACCTTCTTACTAACCATTTATAACATAACCTCCTCGATCAACTTCGCAAGCTTTTTAGCTTCTTCATCAATCTTAGTCTGCTCCTTACCTTCGATCATTACTCTTACAAGCGGTTCTGTTCCCGAAGGTCTTATAAGCACTCTTCCGTCTCCCGCAAATTCTTTTTCAAGTTCTGCGATAGCACTTGCAATCTCCGGATATTCCATGAACGCATCTTTCTTGTGTGTAGGAACATGCGCGTTTACCAATGCCTGAGGCATTACTTCCATGACCTGTGAAAGTTCTGAAAGCGGTTTGCCTGTAACTACCATAACTTCAAGAAGATGCAAAGCCGACAACAGACCGTCTCCGGTAGTATTGTCATCAAGGAAAATGATATGTCCCGACTGCTCTCCACCAAGGTTCGCACCGATTTCTTTCATATGCTCAAGCACATAGCGGTCACCGACCTTAGTCTTATCCACCTGGATGCCTTCTCTCTCTGCCATCTTAAAGAATCCAAGGTTACTCATTACAGTGGCAACGATTGTATTCTTGGCAAGTTTACCGTTATCCTTCATAAACTTACCGATAATAGCCATTATCTCGTCACCGTCGACCATCTTACCTTTTTCATCAACAGCGAGGAATCTGTCAGCATCTCCGTCGAAAGCAAGTCCGATATTTGCCTTCTCGGTAACAACTCTTCCCATAAGCTCTTCCATATGAGTTGAGCCGCATCCCGCATTAATGTTGGTTCCGTCGGGATTGTTGTGAATCACTACAACTTCTGCGCCTAACTGTCTTATTGCCTCAACAGAAGTATAATACGAAGCACCCTCTGCGCAGTCCATTACGATCTTCATTCCTGCAAGGCTGATATCAACTGCTCTAAGATTGTGATTTATATATTCTTCTTTTGCATCACTTCTGTTCTTGATCTTGCCGACTCCGGCACCTGTAGGCATCTTAACGCCTTCCATATTGTTCTTTATAAGTGCCTCAATCTCATCCTCAAGTTCATCAGGAAGCTTATAACCATTTGCATCAAAAAACTTTATCCCATTAAATTCCATCGGATTATGTGAAGCCGAAATAACTACACCGGCATCAACTCTGTATTTTCTTGTAAGATATGCAACGGCGGGAGTAGGGATAACTCCTACATTTACTACATCTGCACCTACAGAACATGCACCTGCCATAAGTGCACTTGCAAGCATATCTCCCGATAATCTTGTATCACATCCCACCATTATGGTTGGTCTGTGGTTAACTTCTTTTGAAAGAACATAGGCTCCTGCCTGTCCAAGCTGCATTGCAAGAAGCGGTGTCAACTCATCATTTGCTACGCCTCTTACACCATCTGTTCCAAATAATCTGCCCATCGAAATAACCTCATTTAATTAGTTTTATTAACACGAACGTATACTTCAACGTCGTCCGAAGCTTTAACCCCTTCAGGAAGGTTGTTCCATTTAACTTTTGCACTGTAAACACCGTCTCTCAGTGTTTCTGTGCCGTTTTCTTTGACTAACTGCGTAGCGTCAACGGAACCTTTCAAAGCATTCTCATCAACAGCCGCAAGCGCAGAATCCAAACCAAGAAGAGTAAGCGCTACGGAATCATATTCATTGGTATCAACTTTAATATCATATCCCTGAACAGGGTTCTCAACACCAATATTCTTTATATCAACCGCAAAGTTTTTGGATGATAACTTACCGATACTTACCACTACCGTTGCTTTTGCTTTTGAATCCTCTCCGAAACGAACGCCGTCGGGAAGATATTTATCAAGTTCCACGGTATAGTTAAGATCCTGTGTTCTACCCGCTATATCAAGCTCAGAGTCGTTTATCGTGATCTCTTTTATCTTAGATATAACTTTTGAATCACCTGCTATCTGAACCTTATCAGGCGTGCTCACTGTTCCGGTAACCGCATAACCGTCTGCGGGTTCTCCCGATACAACACACCTGATCGGCACAAATTTACCTTCAAGTATCTCAACTTCCGCCCTTACAGTGGGTTTTCCATTATTATTTATGATCTTTACACGTGAAGCATCAACATCATTTGTCTCGACAACTTCATCATTCTTATCACGAAGTACGATATTGGCGGTTACGTTCATTGTACGTGTAAGTCCCGCTACATCTATCTCCGCTGTTGCTTTCGTAACATTGTTGACCACCGATTCGGGGCCTTCTATCTTAACCTGATCAAGCTCAATTGCTTTATCACCGACAATATATTTATCATCGGGATGTCCGATCTGAACAGGCTTGAGTTCAAGCGTCTTACTTATCTTCTTTTCAACGTTGTACTCCAACTTATCGTTGCTTAATTCTATATCTACGATATCAGTACCGTTGTTGTTCTCTACCACCGCTTCAATAGGTATTGCTCTTACTGTGCTGTCGGTACCTTGAACAGGCAAATTTTTTAAATCCGCTACCAGTTTTATATCATTGTTGGTCAATGTATCAACTATAGATTTCTTTCCTTTGACCTTTACGCTCTGGCTAAGATCTGATGAATCCACTGCCCATCCGACAAGATTATTATTCTTTAAATAGTTACTGTTATCGACAATCTTGACCTGAACATCTCTGATCTGCCTTGAAATCTGAGGGTCCTGATTATTTGTCACAGACAACCATATAACACCAGCAAATACCAGCGAAGCAAGCTTAAGCCCAAAATTTGACATGATTTTCTTCATCTCTTCACCCTGGCCTTTCTGGCAAAGTGCTTAATATGCGTTTCTTCCGCATGCTTGTTCTGCAAAACCTTAAGCCTGTCTCTTAGTCTGTCACTGTCAACAGATTTATCGAGTTCGCCTTCATATGCAACGCTTATCTTTCCTGTTTCCTCAGAAACAATGATAGTAAGTGAATCAGTCACTTCAGATACACCGATACCAGCACGGTGTCTGGTTCCAAGTTCTTTACCAATTCCCATGTTGTCTGACAAAGGAAGGTAACATGTTGCGGATACAACTCTGTCTCCGCGTATTATTACAGCACCGTCATGAAGAGGTGTGTTATGTTCAAAAATATTTATAAGAAGCTGACTCGTAACAATTCCGTCAACAGCTATACCCGTTCTCTCAAATTCAGTAAGTGAAAAATCCTGCTGAATAACAATAAGTGCTCCCGTACGAACTTTTGACATTTCGACACAGGCCCTTACAATCTCATTAAGTGTCTTATCAGAAAAACGCTCCTGGAACTTCATATCTCCGAAGAAGAATGCATTGGAGAAGAAGTTTTTTCTTCCAAGTTCTTCCAACGCTCTTCGAAGCTCAGGTTGCAATATAATAACTACTACTATGATGATAACGTTAAAGAAATTTCCAACAATCCACAATATTGTATTCATCTGGAAAAATTCCGCAAACAAGATGAATGCAATAATGACTATTACGCCTTTAAGCATTGACCAAAGTCTGGAGTTTTTTGCCCACAACAAAACATGATAAACCAGAAACGCGATAATAAGTATCTCCAGAATATCAGTAGGTCTCACGGAAGGTATACGAAACGCTTCAAGATCAAAAAACTGCTGAACTGTTTCCATATCAATCCTTTAAAAATCACCTGTGCTGATCCATTGCACGGTTGATCTTCTTAACCTTCCTTTCCGGCGTAGAAACTGTAACCTTTGGTACCGCCTTTACATAATAATAATATTCATCATCTTCAAACTGAACTTTCTCAGTCCTGCTGTAGTCCAGATTGAATGCAAAAAACTCAACCACAAACATAAGAAGTGCGGAAATAATTGTTCCGACAACAACTCCGCCGAGCGACATCTGTGTATCATAGATAAGATCTCCGATCATAGTACACATAATAAGTGAAACTGCTCCGGCAATAATTGCAATCTTCCATGATTTATCAACAGAAGATCTGCGGATAGCGTATACAATAGCGATAGTTATTGAAAATGCAACTATCGAAACGAGCATTGCTTTATCACCCAACAATCCTGTTATTACAGACTGGAATGCATTTGCAGCTTCCTCCACACCCTCACTTCCGAAAGACTGTGAGTTCTTGGAGAAGAACGCAAGCATATATGAAATTATAAGTCCGAATGATACGGATACCATTGATGTAGGTCCACCCAAAAGTCCCATAGCCAAAGGCATCACATACGGTATATGCATAAAGAAAAACAGCGGGGTCAAAAGAACCGCAAGTGTATCTTTAGGCGAAAACCTGAAATACAACAGGAACATAAGCACAAACACTATAAGTGCGAAAAGTGCACATTCCGAAGACAATTCAAAAAGATGTCCCGTGATAAATAACGCCGCGATAAATACTATGCAATTAGGCGTGAGAATAGAACACAGCAGCGATGCCATCAGAACTATCACAAAATTCTTAAGGCTGTCCATATATCCCAATTTGCTGTTTATTATGCAGATTGTGATAAGTGCCAAAAGGAATTTCCACGCGTAGCTAATGTAAACCTCGTTTTTAATATAAAATTTTTTGATATAAATCTTTAATTCCAATAATGAAGTCATGTCACTGTTCCTTTTCGTACATTCTTGCCAGTTTCTTTAAATTTTCATAATATGCTCTCATACTCCTTCGCATTCTGGAATAGCGATAAGAATATATTATATATGAAGCAAGCGAATACACGCCAACAAGCAGGAGGTAGTATATTAGCCACCTCCTGCCGGTTGCAATAAGATTTTCCGTATTATATACATCAGATAACACTTTTTCAAAATCGTATAAAACATATGCAGCGATAAATACTGCGAAAACAATTGTTGCACTAATAAGCGACTTTATAACATTAAAAGCCACGTAATCACTCTTAAAATAAGAGTTTATCGCGTCATTATTTTTTCCTTCACGATCAATAAATGCAGCCATCTTGGTCATCAAAATGACTTTCTCTTCATTTAACATCTTTGCTCCTTAAGTATCCAGGAAACGCATTCCGGCTTTGTTGTCTTTCTTAATCTGCTCCTGCATAACCTGTTTAGGCTTTGAGAAGCTGGTCGCCAGATTGTTTGCCATTGATGTCTTACATTTAGCACAGAATCTTCCTGTTAAAATTGACGCTCCACAATTCTCGCATTGAAGCTGAATTGGTGAGTGTTCTGAAAACATAAGCCTCTCTTCACGTATCCACTGCTGAATCTGCTTAGAGGAAACCTCATTATCGTCTGCGATCTGCCTGAGACTGGCGCTGGGATTATCCTGGATGTACTGCTTAACCTTCTGGAAATCCTCTTCAATAGCCTTCTTACACTGATCGCATATCGTAGGACCACCGATATGATTGAACATTTTGCCACATCTGGAACAATTTCGTAAGTTCATATACATAACCTCCGCTAGACTATGTAGTTTGCCCGATTGCGAGTGTTAAAAAATAAACTTTTTCAGCTCCGGCCAATCTTAACAAACGGGCAATCTCATCAATGGTACTTCCCGTTGTGTAGATGTCATCGATAATAAGTATGCACTTAAATTTTACATCATTTCGTTGTATATTAAAAGCCTTTTTCAAATTATTGCGCCGCCCGCGGACATCCAGATTCTTCATGGGCAAAGTGTTTCTGGTTCTTTGTATGAGGTCTGCTTTCATTGGTATATCAAGCATTTCAGACACTTTCCTTGCATAGACCTCAGCCTGGTTGTATCCTCTCTCTGCCTCTTTGCGCGCGTACATGGGAACAGGCACTATCAGATCTATGCCAAGACCGGAAAGCTTCTTCCCAAGAGCCTTTTGGGTTGCCCTTGCATAAAAATCCGCATATTCCTGCCTTCCCATATACTTGAATCTGTAAACAGATCCGGAAACACTCCTATATTGAAAAAGAGAAAAGCCTCTGTCGTACGCATGCTTCATTTTTGCGCAGTCATCGCAATACTCTCTGTCAGCATCCGCACCCGTAAGTCCTTTTCCGCATTTTATGCATGTCGGAGCTTTTACAAACTTGATCTTTTTTATGCAGTCTTCATGAATAAGACGCCCTCTTTTTATCCTGCCGTTTCTAATCTCAAAAGTATTTAATATTCCGTCGCATACAGGACATCTTCCGGGGTATACAATTTCTTTTACCACACAAAATATGTCTTTTATTTCTTTAGTTACTGTCTGCATCAAATATTTCTTTTATCCTATCCGCAAGTCCCGTATATCTCTTAAGCTGCTCTTCATTTTCCGTCATTTCGCAGAGCGTCTTACTGCTTCCGAGGACGCAGACCGTGCTCCTGGCTCTTGTAACAGCCGTATAGAGAAGGTTCCTGTTAAGAAGCATCCTGGGTCCGCCGAGAATAGGCAAAATGACCGCCGGATACTCACTGCCCTGGGATTTGTGTATCGTTATTGCATAAGACAGTTCTATTTCATCAAGCTCGGAAAAAGGATACCTTACTCTTCTGTGTTCGTCAAATTCCACTACGATATCCTGAGAATATTCATTTATTTCTTTGACAATTCCCATATCTCCGTTGTACACGCCCATTCCGGAATCAACAGGAATATTATATTTGCCGACAACTTCCCACTTAGCCTGATAATTATTCCTTATCTGCATTACTTTGTCGCCCTCTCTTATGATGAGGTCACCGTATGCATGCTCTTTCTTGGAAGAATCAGGCGGATTCAGATATTTCTGAAGAACGAGGTTAAGCTGTATCGCACCGAGCGGACCTTTTTTCATCGGCGTAAGAACCTGAATGTCATATGGCGAAGTTTTGACATATCCGGGAAGTTTATCCCTTATGAGCTGGATCATATGCTTATATATGACATCGGCGTCATTTCTCTCCAAGAAAAAGAAATCCTTACTCTTATTATCCAGAACAGGCTTCTCTCCTCTGTGGATTCTGTGAGCGTTCATTACAATGTCACTTTCTTCCGCCTGTCTGAATATCTTCTTAAGAAAGATCGTAGGAAACTTGCCGCTTGATATCAGATCCCCGAGAACCTGTCCCGGTCCTACGCTCGGAAGCTGTGAACTGTCACCAACAAGTATCAGGTGAACTCCGGGCACAAGCGCCCTTAGAAGTGCGTTAAAGAGATGTGTGTCAACCATGGACATCTCATCGATTATAAGCGCATCCGTTTCAAGCGGATTATCTCTGTTCCTCTCAAACTTTACGCCCTGACGACTCTCGTCATCATCCTCGACCTGACCTGTAACTTCGAGAAGTCTGTGAATCGTCTTTGCTTCGTACCCTGTAGCCTCAGTCATACGCTTAGCTGCGCGTCCTGTGGGTGCTGCAAGCATGATATCGAGTCCTTCCGAAGCATAGTAGTTTATTATTGTATTAATAGTAGTGGTCTTACCTGTTCCGGGTCCTCCGGTTATTATTACCACTCCGTTTGCAATACTCTTTATGACCGCATCTCTCTGAAGGTCGTCGAGCTCGATCCCCTTTTTGTGCTCAATTTCCAAGATGCGCTTTTTATAAAGTTCCTCTTCCTGAGGGCCGATCTTTTCCGATATATTAAGACCGTGCAGCATAGCCGCACATCCCTGTTCCTCATAGAAATAAGACGATGCGTACACATTGTCTTCACCCTTACACACAAGCTTTTGGTCCATGATAAGGTTTTGGATCTGCGTCATTATGTCATCCGTATCAATTACATCCTCCGGACTATTCTGCAAAAGAAGCGATGTCTTATATGCAAGCTCTTTCATAGGAAGATAAGTATTTCCATCCATCGTCCCCTGTAAAAGAGTGTACATGATACCGCTCCTGATCCTATACTCTGAATCTACGCAAATGCCAACTTTTTCAGCAATATCGTCTGCTATTTTAAATCCAATTCCGGCTATGTCATCCGCAAGCTTGTACGGATTTTCTTTTATAATCCCGTAAATCTGAGTTCCGTACCTGTTGTATATCTTAACTGCCATAGCATTTGTTATTCCATACTGCTGCAAAAAGATCATCGCATCGCGCATCTCTCTTTTATCCGCCATCTGGATAGATATATCAATTGCCTTCTTCTCGCTGATTCCCTTGATCTCAGCAAGTCTTTCAGGCTCATCTTCTATTATTCTGAATGTATCCGATCCGAATTTTTTGACGATCCTTGCGGCAAGGGCTTCTCCTATTCCCTTTATCGCTCCGGATCCAAGATATCTCTGCATTGAGACCGCGTCGTCAGGTACAACTATCTTATAAGAATCCACTTTGAGCTGATGGCCGTAGACAGGGTGTTCAACATACACTCCCTCCATCTCCAAAGTATCTCCGACATCCGCATCCTTGAAATTCCCTATGCAGGTGATCTCATCATCTTCCGTGACAATATTAGCCACCGAATATCCATTTTCCGCATTTCTGTAAATAAAATGCTCAATATATCCCTTAACGTTTTCTTTTTCCATAGTGAATAGTATAGCATAAGAAAAAGGATCCGATTCTTAAGATTTCTTAAGAATTGGATCCCTCTGTATTATTCTCAGTCGTAGCCTCCGGAATGTCATAATTTCTCTTGAGATTCTCATAGAGCATCTGAGCAAATCCGTTGCTCTGCTTATCAACAGATGTAGCACATACGTCCTGAAGTGTCTGATCTTTGAAAAAATCAACCAGAGTAGATGTTGAATTATCTGACTTTTCAGGTTTAAGAGCATCTACGGATTTCTGCATTTCCTTAAATATCTGCTCAAGAAAATATGACTCAAAGCCCTTGCACGCAGCCCAAAGTTCATCATCGGATGACTTCTCATTTGTCTGCTCGAGCTTATTTTTAAGAGCTTCTGTAGAGGCATTCTTACTCTCACGCATCGCATATTCAGTTATGCCCGTTGCATTTATACCACTGATATCAAATCCTGCCATGGCTATTCTCCATCAATTATCTCTTAAGACCATTTGCAGTCTGCATCATTTCGTCTGTCGTCTGGATTGCTGTTGAGTTCATCTCGTAAGCTCTCTGTGCAACGATAAGATTTACCATCTCTGTTGCAACATTAACGTTGGAGCCTTCAAGATATCCCTGTTCAATTGTGCTAAGCTTAACCTCTCCGGCTGCCTCAGCTTCAAGAATAGGTTCTCCGCTTGCTGCAGTCTCCTGCCAAGCTGCTCCGCCCACTCTCTCAAGGCCTTCCCTGTTACGGAACTGCCAAAGGCCAATCTGAGGTCCGATTGCCTGAGGAACGCTCTCATCATCGGGATAATAGATCTTACCGTCTCCGCCAATCTCAATTCTGCTCGCTAAAGCATTTCCGTCAACCACGATAGGATTGCCGTCAATTCCAAGAACCGGATTACCTTCAGCTGTTGTAAGCTCAAGAGTTGTTCCGCCTGTCTCCTGAAGAGCCCATGTGAAATTACCGTTTCTGGTGTACTGAACAGTCTCTCCGTCAGCTGCTGTGTAAGCGAAGAAACCGTCACCGCTTATAGCAAGAGCTGCAGGATTTTCGTTGTTCTGCAAAGATCCCTGTTTAAAGAACTGATTTATTGAAGATGTACGGGTACCAAGACCTACCTGTGAATTGGTTGGCTTAGGCTCGCCGTTTGCTGTAGTTGTAACTGTCTGAAGCTCCTGATACAAAAGAGACTTAAACTGTGCTCCCTGAGCTTTATATCCGACTGTATTAACGTTTGCAAGGTTGTTCGATATAGTATCTACGTTTGTCTGCTGGGCATTCATTCCTGTTGCCGCTGACCATAAACTTCTAACCATAGACATACCTCCCTCTCTTTGGTATGTATCGACACAAAGGCCGTGATACTTTATAAAAAAAGTATAAATTTTTTAATCGATCAAAAAATTATGAAAGTCTGCCAAGCTGATTTGCAGCAATATCAAGTGTATCATCGATTGTTGTGATCATTCTCTGGTTTGTATCGTAGTTTCTCTGAACCGCGATCATGTTTACCATCTCATCAACAACAGAAACATTTGACTGCTCCAAAAATCCCGAGTAAACACGTCCCGTTCCCTCTATAGGATTGGCTCCGTTTACGGGAATATACATATTTTCTCCGTAGTGCTCAAGATTGTCATATGAGATACGTCCGTCAGGATATGTTGTCTTCTCAAAATCAAATATTCCAATCTGGGCAACAACCTCACCGTCCTGCACGATATTACCGTTCATGCTGACTTCTACGGGAAGTGACGGATCAAGTTCAATATGTCCTCCGTCCTGTGAAAGAACAAAGTCCCCGTCCTGAGTAACAAGCTCTCCCTCAGCTGTAACCGTAAAGTTACCGTCTCTGGTATACATTATATTGGTCTGATTCGGAAGATCTCTCTCAATATTCTTAGCCTTGTTCGTATATTCGATTCCAAAGAAACCATATCCGCCGATAGCCATGTCATATTTGTTTCCGGTCTCTTTCATAGGACCTTCGGACCAATCAACATAGCCTTCGCCAATCTTTACACCGGGATTAATAATGCCCAGTCCACGCGCAGTGAACGGGGCATCAGTATAATCTTTAATTTTAAGCGCAAGCTGATCACTGAAAGACTGTGATGTTGTGCCTTCCTTCTTAAAACCGTTTGTGTTGGCATTGGCAAGATTGTTGGTCAGCACATCCATTCTGTGCTGCTCGTTGATCATTCCTGTGTAAGCAGTATAAAGACCTTTTACCATTCTCTTTCCCTCATACCGTCCTGGTTATTCTTTATAGTTCAATCCTTGATATATATTATCGCAGATCATCAATCCTGATGATAACCTACAATAAACTCTACATAACGGCCGGTTCCGATGGCAACCGCTGTCATAGGATCCTCTGCTGTCATAGTATTGATTCCGGTCTTGGAATAGATAAGATCCTCAAGTCCGCGAAGAAGTGCTCCGCCACCTGTAAGAACTATTCCTCTGTCAGCAATATCCGCTGCAAGTTCCGGAGGTGTATTCTCAAGAACGCTGTGAATAGCCTCGATGATCTGAGATGTAGGCTCTCTGAGTGCCTCTTCTGTCTCTTCAGAAGATACTCTTACAGTTTTGGGAAGACCTGTAACAAGGTTACGTCCTCTTACATCCAGGAAATCATCTTCCGGTCTCGGATAAGCTGAACCGATCTTAATCTTTATATCTTCGGCAGTTCTGTCACCGATAAGAAGATTGTGCTTCTTTCTCATGTAACGAACAATTGCCTCATCAAAATCATCTCCTGCGACCTTAACGGATGTGCTTACAACCGTTCCGCCGAGTGAGATAACTGCAATATCAGATGTACCTCCACCTATATCAACAATCATGTTTCCGCAAGGCTTTGTAATATCAATTCCTGCTCCGATCGCTGCTGCAATAGGTTCCTCGATAGTCTTAACATCTCTCGCACCGCAAAGTCTTGTAGCATCTTCTACGGCTTTCTTCTCTACTTCCGTAGCTCCACTGGGAACACATACAGCGATAAAAGGTTTTCTATGAATTTTCCTTCCGATAGCCTTCTTAATGAAGTATCTCATCATCTGCTCAGTGATTTTGTAGTTAGAGATAACTCCCTGTCTCAGAGGTCTTACGGCAACAATATTACCGGGTGTACGGCCAAGCATAAGCCTCGCATCCTCACCGATTGCCTTGATTTCCTCTGTGTCTCTGTCATAAGCTACTACAGAAGGTTCCTTAAGAACTACTCCCTTGCCTCTTATGTAAACGAGAACAGATGCCGTTCCTAAATCAATTCCGATGTCTGCATACTGCATAATTTAAGGTACCCCTTTCAAAACTGTGTGTCATTTATTTTAGCGCATAAGTGCGGATAATAAAATGTTAATAATACATTGCCATTATAAACCATCTTATAAAGATTTAAAAGGGGCTACCTCTATTAATATCGGACATTTCCTATCAAAACTTAAGTATCCTGTTAAAATCTTAAGTATTTTAGCCATGTGCTCAAAAAAGAGTTTCGAAAACACCTAAATTACGCGCATTTCGGGAAATACCATACTAAAATTAATCATTATTTTTTCAACATCTTTTTTATGTATGCTCCGGTATATGACTTCTTACACTTAGCAACTTCTTCCGGCGTGCCGCACGCAACAACCGTTCCGCCGCCCGAACCGCCCTCGGGTCCCATATCTATGATGTAATCTCCTGTTTTGATGACATCCAGATTATGCTCGATAACAACAACCGTATTTCCCTGTTCTACCAGCTCATGCATTATCTTCACAAGCTTCTGAACATCGGCAAAATGAAGTCCCGTCGTAGGCTCATCAAGAATATAGACTGTCTTGCCCGTTCCCACCTTACTAAGCTCCGTCGCAAGCTTTATTCTCTGCGCCTCACCACCTGAAAGCTCTGTACTGGGCTGTCCAAGCTTAACATATCCAAGTCCCACATCGTAAAGAGTCTGTATCTTTCTCTTAATCGTCTTAACATTCTCAAAGAAAGTAAGCGCCTCTTCAACCGTCATATCAAGGACATCATAAATATTCTTTCCTTTATATCTGACTTCAAGAGTTTCGTGGTTATAACGTTTTCCTCCGCAGACCTCACACGGAACATATACATCCGGAAGGAAATGCATTTCAATCTTGATAATTCCGTCACCGCCGCAGGCTTCACATCTTCCGCCTTTAACGTTAAACGAGAACCTTCCCTTCTTGTATCCTCTTGCTTTCGCATCGGGGGTACCTGCAAAAAGATCCCTTATCATATCAAACACGCCCGTATATGTCGCAGGGTTTGATCTCGGAGTTCTTCCGATAGGCGACTGATCTATAGCAATGACCTTATCAACCTGCTCAAGCCCTTCAATTCCCTTGTGTTTTCCGGGTATACATCTAGCCCTGTTAAGATCTCTCGCAAGATGCTTGTAGAGTATCTCATTGACAAAAGAGCTCTTTCCGGAGCCCGAAACTCCCGTAACTATGGTAAGTACGCCAAGCGGAACATCAATATCTATATTTCTTAAGTTATTCTCACTCGCACCTAGCACCTTAAGCCATCCCTTCGGCTCTCTTCTGACTTCCGGAACGTCAATCTTAAGTTTGCCTGCCAGATACTGGCCGGTTATCGACTCCTCAACTTTCATGATATCTTCGGCAGTTCCCGTAGCAACG
The DNA here is from genome assembly GCF_000686965.1 of Butyrivibrio sp. AE2005. Taxonomy (NCBI): domain Bacteria; kingdom Bacillati; phylum Bacillota; class Clostridia; order Lachnospirales; family Lachnospiraceae; genus Butyrivibrio; species Butyrivibrio sp. AE2005. Next base: position 119,665 of record NZ_KK366043.1, on the reverse strand, counting down.
ATCTTACCGCCTCTTGAGCCCGCTCCCGGTCCCACATCGACGATATAATCAGCCTCTCTCATAGTATCTTCATCATGTTCTACTACAATAAGAGTATTTCCAAGGTCTCTGAGATTCTTAAGCGTATTAAGAAGCTTATCGTTATCCCTCTGATGAAGTCCGATACTCGGCTCATCAAGGATATAGCATACTCCGCAAAGACCCGAACCGATCTGTGTAGCGAGTCTTATTCTCTGTGCCTCGCCGCCTGAAAGTGTTCCCGTGGCTCTCGAAAGCGAAAGGTAACCCAATCCTACATCCACAAGAAATCCCACTCTCGCCCTGATTTCTTTCAGAACCTGTGCACCGACAAGTTCCTGATGCTCACTAAGTTTGAGATTTTCAAGGTAGTTCTGAAGTTCATCAACCGACATTGATGTGATCTCATAGATATTCTTATCGTCTATGGTAACCGCCAGTGATTCCTTCTTAAGCCTCTGTCCGCCGCAAAGCTGACAGGGCGTGATTCTCATAAACTCCTGATATTCAGCCTTCGCCGTCTCAGAAAAAGTCTCTCTGTATCTCTGTTCAACATTCTTGATAAGTCCGTCAAAAAGAATCGGGTAATCACCCTCACCTCTTGAACCCTTGTAGTGAACATTGACAGTCTTGTCAGCTCCGTGTATGAGCATATGTCTTACCTTCTCGGGAAGATCGCAGAAAGGAGTATCAAGGCTGAATTTATAAGCTTTGGCAAGCGCTTTCAAAGTCGCATTACTAAAACTTCCCTCCTTATTTGCAGACTGCCATCCCATAACAACGATACATCCGTCATTTATTGAAAGAGTCTTGTCGGGGATCATGAGATCTTCGTCAAACTCCATCTTATATCCAAGTCCCGCACAGTCAGGGCAGGCTCCGAAAGGATTATTGAACGAAAAACTTCTGGGTTCAATCTCGGGAATACTGATCCCACAATCGGGGCAGGCAAAATTCTGGCTGAAATTAAGCTCTTTTCCATCCACCACATCAACAGTAAGAAGTCCCTCCGCAAGCTGCAGGGCACTCTCTATTGAATCGGCAAGTCTCTTCCTTAGATTCTCGTTGTCATCTCTTATGACAATTCTGTCAACTATTACTTCTATGTTATGCTTGATGTTCTTATCAAGCTTGATTTCTTCAGAAAGCTCATACTGACTTCCGTCAATTCTTACTCTGACATAACCCGCTCTTTTTGCCCTGTCCAGAGTCTTGGCATGCTCACCTTTTTTGCCTCTTACAACAGGTGCAAGAAGCTGGAGCTTGGTTCCGTCACCGAGAGCCATGATCTGGTCGCACATCTCATCAACCGTCTGTCTTCTTATCTCTCTTCCGCAGTTCGGACAGTGCGGTATACCTATTCTTGCATACAACAACCTGAAATGATCGTATATCTCGGTAACCGTTCCCACAGTCGATCTGGGATTCTTGTTAGTGGACTTCTGGTCAATCGAGATTGTAGGAGAAAGTCCTTCGATTCTCTCGACATTAGGCTTATCCATCTGTCCCAGAAACATTCTTGCGTAAGATGAAAGCGACTCCATGTACCTTCTTTGACCTTCCGCAAAAATAGTATCAAAAGCAAGTGAAGACTTACCCGATCCCGACAGTCCCGTAAAAACTGTCAGAGTCTCCCTCGGGATCTTAACACTCACATGCTTAAGATTATGTTCATCTGCACCGCGGACTCTGATGTAATCATGAATATCCGTGGGAAGAATTCTCTTTGCTGTCGTATTCTTTTTTGTCATTCTACTGTTATCCGGCATATATTTATCTCCTGTCACCTATCTCAGGTTATTTACCTTCCGTCAGATCATTATATATTTTCTTGAGTTCAATCATTTGGTCTCTGAGTGTCGCCGCCGTTTCAAAATCCAGCTCTGTGGCCGCACGTTTCATCTTCTTCTGAACCTGTCCGATAAGTTTCTCAAGTTCATCCTTATCCATTGCCTCAGGATCTTTTTCAAACTTAACTTCTTCCTTGGCGATAGCCTTGGTAACTGCGATAAGCTCTCTTACCGCCTTCTTTATTGTCTGCGGAGTTATTCCGTGTTCCTTATTGTATTCTTCCTGTATCTTACGTCTTCTCGCCGTTTCATCGATGGCTTTCTGCATCGACTCCGTCATATTATCGGCGTACATGATAACGTGTCCTTCCGCATTACGCGCAGCACGTCCGATTGTCTGAATAAGCGACGTCTCCGAACGAAGAAATCCCTCTTTGTCCGCATCGATTATCGCAACAAGTGATATTTCAGGAATATCAAGTCCCTCTCTCAAAAGGTTGATTCCGACAAGAACATCAAAGACATCAAGACGCATATCTCTGATTATCTCAGCTCTTTCAAGCGTATCGATATCGGAATGAAGGTATTTTACCCTTATTCCCGACTCTGCAAGGTACTCTGTCAGATCCTCAGCCATTCTCTTGGTGAGCGTAGTCACAAGAACCTTATTCTTCTTATCTATCTCTGTACGAATCTCACCTATGAGATCGTCAATCTGTCCCTCAACAGGGCGTACGGAAATCTCGGGATCGAGAAGTCCCGTAGGCCTTATTACCTGCTCGGTTCTTAGAAGTTCATGCTCTTCCTCATATTTTCCCGGAGTAGCGGAGCAAAAGAGCATCTGGTCAATGTGCGATTCGAACTCCTCAAAATTTAGCGGTCTGTTATCAAGCGCAGACGGAAGCCTGAATCCATAATCAACAAGCGTAAGTTTCCTGCTCCTGTCTCCGTGATACATAGCACCGACCTGCGGAATCGTCATATGCGACTCATCAACGATTATCAGGAAATCTCTGTCAAAGAAGTCCAAAAGAGTAAGCGGCGGTTCACCAGGCGCCATAAAGTTAAGGTGTCTTGAATAGTTCTCAATTCCCGAGCAAAAGCCCGTCTCCTTAAGCATCTCTATATCAAAATTGGTTCGCTCAGAGATTCTCTGGGCTTCAATAAGTCTGTCCTCTCCCTTAAAGAACTTGATCTGTTCCTCAAGCTCTTTCTCAATTTCAACGCACGCCATGTTGATCTTCTCCTGAGGAACAACATAGTGTGAAGCAGGATAGATCATAACGTGCGAAAGCTCACTTCTTACCTTAGCTGTGACAGGTTCAATCTCAGTAATCCTGTCTATCTCATCGCCAAAGAACTCTATCCTTATCAGATAATCATCCGCATTAGCAGGGAAAACCTCTATCGTATCGCCCCTTACCCTGAAATTGCATCTTCCGAGCTCAAGATCGTTTCTCGTATACTGTATCGCAACAAGCTCTTCTATCGTCTTGTCTCTATCCTTCTGCATTCCCGGGCGAAGTGAAATTGACATTCCCTTAAATTCATCAGGGCTTCCAAGTCCGTATATACAAGATACGCTGGCAACAACGATAACATCCTTCCTCTCCGAAAGTGATGCCGTTGCCGAAAGCCTGAGCTTATCAATCTCATCATTTATCGACGAGTCTTTTGCAATATATGTATCTGTCTGAGGAACATACGCTTCAGGCTGATAGTAATCGTAGTAGGATACAAAATACTCAACTGCGTTTTCGGGAAAAAACTCCTTCATCTCGCCATAGAGCTGGCCTGCCAGAGTTTTATTGTGGCTGATGATCAGCGTGGGTTTATTTAGCGCCGCTATGACATTTGCCATAGTGAACGTCTTACCCGATCCCGTAACACCAAGTAAAGTCTGAAATTGATTGCCTTCCTTAAACCCCTTAACCAACTCCTCTATTGCTTGGGGCTGGTCTCCTGTGGGCTTAAACTCAGAGTGTAATTTGAAATCCATATCTCAGTTCCCCTCGATAATTTGATAAGTATCTTCTATCAAACAAAAAAGAAATGATATACTGCCGTTACAGTATATCATTTCAGAATTCACGCGTCTATAAAAAATTGAACACATGTTCGCGATATTTTCTTTATTCTGTTATAATTATAGAGAATTGTCAATATGTCGTATGCAACATATAATTTAATTGAAAGAATATCTATAAATGGATATTGAGTTTTATAAACGCGAGGACGGTACGGAACCGGTGCAAGAATTTCTCGACTCACTGGATCCTAAAATGCTCGCAAAGATGCTTCGAACAATCGACCTTCTCGAAGCTAATGGCACTGCCCTTCGGCGGCCTTATTCTGCACCACTTAAGAAGGTATCCAAATGAGTAGTTATAAAGATTATAAAAAGAAAGCTCTTCAAAACCCTGAAGTAAAGAAAGAATATGATGCTCTCGCTCCTGAATACGACATCATTCAAGCAATGATTGATGCCCGTAAGAGTCAAAATCTCACTCAAAAAGAATTGTCCGACCGCACCGGTATTACACAAGCCGACATAAGTCGAATCGAGAAAGGAACACGCAATCCAAGCCTCGAAATGCTTAAAAGACTGGCTCGCGGTCTCGGCATGCAGTTAAAAGTAGAATTTATTGATCCGCAAAAATAATATGTTCTCAAAAAGCCAAAGAATATGATAATCTCCGGCTTCTATATTACTATCATAAAATACATTCTGCCGTCGCAGATTTTAAAATTCTAATCACTTAATCTCTTCAGGTACTAAAACAATT
>NZ_KK366043.1:0-112430 GCF_000686965.1 Butyrivibrio sp. AE2005 | reverse complement strand
GTTTTCTGATCACTTAATCTCTTCAGGTACTAAAACACCAAATGTAGCAAGCAAGACGAGTATTATACAAAATATAGAACGTCTTCTATTTTTTGTACGGCAAACCTTTTGCATTCTAGTACCTCCACTAATATTATATCATACATCATCCATCAAATACCTGATTTCTGCATCTTTAGGCTCTTTCCTCCATTTATAACGAAAGCCCATTGAACTATTAATCAATTTCAATATAACTTGATTCTCAACCTCATCTATCGCATCTTTATTTCCAATTTGCTGCACAATCTCCGGCAGAAGGTCCATTATTTCTTCTTTCCTAAGCTTTTTATTTATTGGATAAGACGAACCAACATACTCCACCATTTTTTCAACACTGCCTATAGAAAACATTTCATCATTTACGATATTGATACTTTCTATATACTCTTCTGAACAGTACAGATAACCTTTAAGACTTGTTGAAAAAATAAACCAAATATTATTACCATATGCTATATTCTCGCACTTATCAACAAATCCAATATACTGATCCCGTGTAAGAAAATGATCAATATTCTCAAACACAATCAGCCTTTTATCCGGAACCTTAACCTGTAGTTTTTCTAACATATCAATAAATTCATTGAACAGTTCCCAAGCCGTTAATTCATGTATATCCTTTCCCTCTCTGGTTTTGACTGAAGTATTACACACAACCGATAGTATGTCTTCCGATTCATACTGAAGTTCTAGCCTCTCACTTCCCAGATATTCCTTATTAATCCTGTCAAGAATCGAGATAAGTATATTATCTATTTCCATTAGTCCTGCTTGATTATCAAAAGTTGTCAAACATTCTTTTATAACTTTATTTACAACACTCTTTCTTCCAAGTTGCATAAACTGCACAATATCTTCAATAGTTGCAACATGCATACATTCCCACATTTTTCTTCCTGGGTTTTCTCCATCAATGAATGTGTTATCTATCAGCTTTTCCTCATATTCAAAATATTTGTCCGCAGAAAAATATTTACACAAAGAATTGATAATAAAACTTTTCACCGGAATATTCTGACCACATATCTGTGTAATCTGCTCAACACAAACATCATAACTTGAGATACCGTCTTTTACAGAAATAATCATATTATTATCATCCTCTCTATTCCAACGATTGATTCTGTAAGTTTTTTGCTTCCAACCAAGATTTTCATATCTTCATATTGTTTCTCAGTTACCGTTAACAGCCTTACATTCCCTTCTTTCGGCATTATCTTTTTAAGTCTCTTTTCTAATTGATTCGCAAACTGCCTGTTAGGGCAAGTACGTACATAGACTGAATACTGAATCATAGTAAATCCCTCAGACATTATGTCCTTTCTAAATTTCCTATACGCTCTTTGATCCTCAGAGGTCTCAACAGGTAAATCAAACATACACAGCATTTTCATATACTTAGTTATCATCCTCTTCTCCCAGATAATTAACCATTTCCGGCATAACAACATCATTTACGCTTCCTGAAAGATATGCCGCATACATAGAAACATAATCTTCCAACATATTTGCAAGAAACATCTTCTGCTTCTTATACTTAATTTTGTGATTCAGGATATTCACAAGTTTTCTTCTATGTTCCGCCGTAAAGTAATCCGAATCCTTCAATATTTGATACGAATAAAAATCTACAATTGGTCTTACAGGCTCTATAAGATCATCCACCAGATTAAATCTGTTATATTCGTTCTTATGATGAATCCCAAGCTGACTATTCAAACCATATGCTACACAAAGCCTGGCAATATACGCCCGCAGAACCGCATATCCATAATCAAGCCCCGAATTCAAAAGAATATCTTCATTTCCCCTCGAATAACTCTTTCCCATAAGTGCATTAAAATATACCTTAGCTGCGTGCGCCTCTCTATTTGAAGTATCACCATCTTCCAAAGTTTCAATGTAACTATTTAATTTTTCAATTATGTCTGTTGGAAACTCAAGCATTGCAAGAACTTGCTTCTGATTAGATATTTTTTGATAGATTATTTTCTTCCAAAATTTGTTATAAAAAATATCATCTTTAGATATTTGAAAACCTATTGTCTTGGATATTCTACCGTAATTATCATACGAGCAATAGAATCCTATGGGGAGATGTTCTACATTGCATATGATTACAGCAATGTTATACTCGGCAAGCATACTCATTAACCTTACGGTAAATTGTATCTTAAGGTTATCAAGCACTATTACCGAAATATCATCAAGAGGAATCCATATATCTCCATCCCCCTTGTTTATCAATAGATTATTGTACTTTAAGTGAATTGAAACGTCATTTTCAATCATCACAATCCTAAATGCCATTCCCACCTCCAATACAACGAAAAAAGGATGCCCGTCGGCATCCTTTGATCTCGGCATAAAGCCTTATTTTAGTAGGTCTAAAGAGATTAAGTGATCAGAAAAATCTCTAACCTAATAATATGATATTCCATGCCAACTTAATTTTCAATAGTGTATCGCCAATCAATATTTAGTTTTTGACAATAAGAGAGAATTTCTCCTTCTCTATCCTATATTTATTTCCCAATATATCCATGCCAATCTTTAATACACTTTGAGTATTCGATAGCCCCACTAAATTCTGCTTTGCAAATTTAGCCGCTGTTAATGGCTTTGTTTCAATATAATTGCGCACTTTTGGCATAGTTCTGGAAAGAAAACGTTCGATATATTTTTCTCCATCTTTCTCATATTCAATAATATCATTCTTATAAAATGACATCCTAAACTCATATCCCAATTCTGCTAAATCAGTCATTGTTTTTCCTGCCGGAATCATTTTCTCCTGTATCAGCGCATTAGAATATTTTGCCTCATCTATAACATAACTATGGCCTTCACACTTTATATCCGAATATTTTACACCAACAAAATAATACTTGTTATCGTTGTTGTTATAATATACATCCATCCTATACGGATTAAGAGAATCCAATACAACTTTCTTGCTTCCTTTATCATATCCGTACTTATGTGATATATCTATGCAACTTCCAACTTCTCCGTCCTCATATCTAAGTTCCGATATTTTGGGACCATTTCCATTTTTAGAATACTTCCGTACGAAGTCCCCCGTCTCTTGCTCATATTGAATAAATGCATTCTTAGCATCCTTATAATTTCTATACACATCTATAATAAATTCAAAAGTCTTGGGATCCTTTGTATACATAAGAAATTTGTTTTCTTTTCCCTTATCGACCATGTTCTTAAATTTACTATAGCCGTCATCAGTTCTAATATTCAACTTACTGATTTTATAAGTCTTTCCTTCAATCTCTCTTGTACCATATATAGTCTGATTGCATAATCCTCTATTACATTTTTTATCGACTTGATACCAGTATTTATTCTTTTCAGCAGCCTGCATAATCGTCTTTTTTATCTGCTGCCATTTTTTCTGATAAAGGGCATCCTTATATACAAGATCATTCTTCATAAGCTTCTCAAAACCGGCTTTATCTGTATATTCATTGTTATCATAATCAATATACTGCTCAGTCAGTTTATGGTACGCTTCATATCCCATCTGCGAAAAAGCTATAAGCATAGCATCAACCGCATGATGAACATAAGACTCATCTCTATCCTTTTCAAGCTTAAGATTCACTCTCATCTGATGCGTAAATGCGCCTCTGATAACCTTAATCTTTGTACTGCATTCCTTTTCTTCAAAATATGATTGCAGTACATTAAGCACAACTCTTGAAGCATACCTGGTATCATTGATGTTTCGACTTATAAAGCCTTTTAATACATCTATCTTATATATATCTTCGCTGAAAAGAAGATTATCACGTTTTTTGCTGAATTTAACTCCTTTATATGTTGTAAGCACATAGTTCATGAACTCGTGAAAATCCCATTCTCTTCCAACATTTGACAGATATGCAAAAGGCGTCCTGTTTCCCTTATTTTGATTCTCCGTTGCATACACAAGAACCTTATTACTCCTGCTATCATCAAAAGAAATTGATAGCGGCACAATATGATCCACCTCAAACAACTGATTATTTTTAAGAAGGTCATCTATCTTTATCGGTTTTCCCGAATAAGGACATACTCCTCCCTGCTCATTCCACAGCCTTAGCTTAAGTCCAAGTTTGCTGTGGTTCTTGAAATCTTTATCTGTTATCTCAATACCATATTCAGACTTAACTCTCTTGATAATATCTTTAAGCTCGTTTTCATTATCCTTTTGGAATGCCTTAATTCTGTTTTTCTCTTCATCACTGTTCTTATCCCTTGGCATTTCAACCACTATACAGTCAGGATATCCATATTTCTTTATTAGCGCATTTAACACACGTACAGTAATCCTTACAGTTTTAGCAACTACAGGATTATAAATTTCTTTCGTAACAATATCAGCCGGGATTGAATTATACTCAGTGAATATGTCACCCTTCTTTTTAAAGACTCCCATATCCGTAAGTAACTGCATCTGATTTTTGGGTTGAACATACATTTCCGGTATAAGCTCACGCATTATCCTTAAACTCAAAGATTGCCATTTACTAAACAGCGTCCCATTTTTCTTTCTGGTATCAATCAAAACATTTAAGACTTCGTCCGAAAGCTTTAATCCCTTCATTTCAAAGCCCTTTATTATTGATTCTCTGTCCGTATTTAACGTAAGAACTTCACCGATAACATCAAGTTCTTCAGTAGAAAAACTGTTTATATCAAAACTTATCGTTTCTAATTCTCTGCGCATTTTATTGTACGCTTCAAAAGAATGAAAAATCTCCTTCTCATTCTTGTCTACTCGCGCACCACTCATCTGCATATCCGCAGCTCTCTCTCCTATGGCTTTAGCGATTATATTTTTCATGTTAACAGTCTTTGCTGTTTTTACCGCATCGATAATCTGTCGTTTTTCTTTTTCTGAAAGCTTTCTTCCGTCAATGATAAGATTATTTAAATCATTAAGAATATTAAATTCCTGAGCAGTATATGTTGCTCCGGCGCCTCTGCGCTCTTCCGGATAGACACTACATTTTCCTATCAGCTTATCAAACAAGTTATGCTCTGTTTTATACGTTCCGTCTTCGTTTAATTCCGTAGTATATATACCATAATCAGTTCTGGATTTTTCATTTCCGGGTCCGATATAATACTCTCTTTTTCTACCAAAAATTTCTGTATATCCATCGATAAAAGCAGATGAAATTTTAGAATTATATTTGCTTTGATTATCAAGGAACTGCTTTATCTCTTTTACATACGAAGATATAGTAAAAACATTTCTGAGAGTAATTTCCTCCTCGCCTTCTTTTATAGTAATATTCCCCCTGTATGCACCATACTTTTCAAGACGCTCCAGTTGTATCTGGCAAGGCAGCTTTGTTTTAAGCTGTTCCTCATTATATGCAATACTTGTTGCATATTCGCTTGAATTATTGCCACTTTCTGCATCATCTAAATATGATATTCCTCTATGTTTCAGGTCGTTTAAAAGAACATAATAAATCTTGTCTTCCGATAACTCTTCTGTTAAACCATCCACCCTTAAACGTAAAACTTCTATCTCATTATCTTCAGGTACGCTAAAGCCTGAAGATATCCACAATTTCTTAAAATCTCCTATTCTGGTTCTGCGTCTTCTTGTTAGTCTTCTCCCCTGCCTAAAGCCCCTTCTCTCAACATTTTTTGAAGGATCTGCACTGGAAAAGATATTTGAACAAGATTCCAAAACTTCATACTCATCATTAACAACAGCCCATCCTACAGATGCAACTCCCAAATCAAGTCCAATCGTATATCCCATAACCCCTCCTAAGTATTCTCATTTATGCAAAAACCAAAATTCGTTGTTTTGTATATAAAAAATTATAAAAGAATATCCATATTCAATGCAATATATCTATCCTTTTTCAGCAATAAAAAAACCTCATCAAACAGCCATCCTCTCAAATAGCTATCTAATAAGGCTTAAAATCAATATATCAACATTCACTTCGCCACAATATCCCGAACCAGCTTCGCATCATCGCCCGCAACAATGAAATATCCAAATCTGGAAGAGCTGTCCACAACTTTTCTGTCGGTAATCTCTTCAACACTACTCTCAATAACAAGATCCTGATATTTTGAACAAATCTCCTGACAATAATCGGCATCTTCCCGGCAGAAAACAAACTTGATTCCCGCTGCGTTGTGCTTCTTGCCGGGAGTGAGATCGGGCACGTTTCCAAGAGCCACATCGATGACTGCTTTGACAAAATCAATGCCGGTAGTCAGCTGCACAAGTGAGCTCCCGATGCAATCTCCGCCCATCCTTCCGCCAATCTCAACGATCTTGATAACGCCGTCTTCGCGGATAAGAATCTCGGAATGTGACGCGCCGTTCTCTATCTCAAGCGCATCAAGTGCGCCGTATATAACGTTTCTGATGTTCTCATAAGTCTTTTCATCTACAGGTGCAGGTTCAAAGTGTCCGGTCTCGATGAAATTCGGGCTTCCCGTTGTGAACTTCTCGGTCACGGCAAGAAGTGTATGTTTCCCGTTGTATGAGATACCCTCAACACTGTACTCTTTTCCCTCAACGAATTCCTCGATGATCGCAGTCTTCTCAAAGCTCACATCTCTTGCAGATGCTATCGCAGCCATGATCCCAGACTTTGACTTAAGCTTTGTAACAGCTCTGCTTCCGGATCTGTCCGTGGGCTTTACGATTATCGGATATTCAAATCCAAGCTCATCAACATTGACCGAGTCATCAGCCAAAACGTATTTAGGGCACGGAACATTCTTTTCCGTAAGGGCATTTCTCATTGCAAACTTATTGGTCGACTTGTACGTGCATGAAAGCGAATTGCCCGAAAGCCCCATCTTATCTGCAACATAGTTTACAGTCAGCATCGCAAGATCGGATGCAATACTGCATATTCCGTCAATTCCTATCTCTTTGCACTTCTCACAGATAGCCTCTTTTTCAACAATACTTATCGGATAAAAGAAATCGGCCGTAGCTTCGCCTACATCTCCAACGCCCCATGCGAACACATGAGTTTCAAGTCCCATTTCTTTTGCCTTTAAAATCAGCGGATTCTGAAGATATGAAGCGCCGATGATCGCCAGTTTTTTCATATACTACTCCTCTTCGTGTCGGTTAAGCATTTTGTCAATAATATAAATAGGTCTTCCTTTACTCTCGGAAAAGATATTTCCAATGTATATCCCGACTATTCCCAAGGCGCTCAGCATAAGTCCGCCCATCATATATATCGATGCAATGACCGAAGGCCAGCCTATATCCAGATCTCTCACAACGTAATTTCTGATAACAAGATAGATCAAAAATATAAATGCCGCACATGAAAGTGCAAATCCCAGCTTAACCGCCATAAACAGCGGCTTGTTGGACTGCGCGGTAATAAGGCTGATCGCAAGATTAACTTTTTTGCTGAAAGTATATGACGACTTTCCCGCAAATCTTTCATCCGACTCAAGCTCGATGGTTGTGTCATTATAGCCAAGCCACATGAGGAACATGATGTAATCTCTGGTCTGCTCTTTCATCTTAAGAAAAGAATCTACGACTTTTCTTTTGGCAACACTGTAATTACCCACCTCGAAGTCGTACTTCATGTCTGAGAGCTTATTATATACAGCGTAAAAAGATCTTGATAAAGCTTTTACAATAAAGGTATCCTTTCTTTCTTTTCGCTTGGAATATACGATATCGTAACCTTCCTCTATCTTGTCCAAAAACAGTGGCAAAAACTCAGGTCTGTCCTGAAGATCGCAGTCCATTACAGAAACAAGATCTCCTGTCGACTTCTCAAGACCTGCGGTTATCGCACGCATCTGTCCAAAGTTCCTTGAAAGTTTTATTCCCACAACGCGCTTATCCTTAACGCAGAGCTTCTCGATCTCTTCCCACGATTTCTGCGGGCAATGGTCGTCCACCATAATTATCTCAAAGGATTTTCCTGCATCTTCAAGCGTTGCAACAAGCCTCTTATATAGTTCGGGTACCGCCTCCCTGCATCCGTATACAGGGATAACTACTGAAATATCCATAAATATCCTCGTGTTTTCTTTTTGAATTTCATAGTTATAAATATGAAACCAACATAGGATATTTTATCATATTACAATCAAAGATTAAACGAATCATATGTATAGACCATATCCTGTTCAATCACGAAATCATCGCAAAAAGTATTCCTCTTTGTATCGATATGATCCAGGAGCTGCGTCGTGCACATTGCGGCAGTCGCATCTCCCTCAGGTATTTCAGGCTTTGCGCCGCCTTTCGTAAGCAGACTTGCAAGTCCCAGTATCATCATGATTCCTATAAAGATCACTCCGAATGTGTATAAAAAAATAATCATTTCCCCTCCTGAAAAAATTCTTTATCAATAAATTCAGCTATTCTCTCTTTTGCATTATATAATCGCCCCTTAAATGCGGGCACGCGCTCTTTTGCATCACTCTCAACGTAATTCATGACAGGTTCCGCGTACAAGATTACTCCCGACATTGTCGCAGCAACGACCGCTACTGCGACGCCTCTCTTTATATATCTGACAACAATGTCACGTTTTCTTTTCACAATACTGTCCAAAAGAGCTTTCTCTATCTCTCCGCAGGATCTGAACCTGTCATCGCGCCCGGGCTTTATGCATTTATTTATTATCTTCACGAAATCGCCTGAAAGTCCCGGCGCTCCGTTTAACTTAAAGTTTTCAAGTGCCGCTTCGTTCTTGATATCTATCCCCGTTGTCATCTGCAAAAGAGTCATCCCAAAGCAATATATATCCGTTTTTGGATCTGTTTGGCCCAGAGTCCCGTACTGTTCGGGCGCCGCAAATCCCACGGTTCCAAGATAAGATGTGTCGGACTTTTCGCCTTTTCTATAGATCCTCGCCGCTCCGAAATCTATCAGATGCACCTTTCCGTCCTTGCCGATAATGATATTCGCAGGCTTAAGGTCCCTGTATATTACTGGTTCCCGCAATCCGTGAAGATACTTAAGTATCCTGATAAGCTCAATAGCGATTCCAACGGTCTCTTTCTCGGAAAAAACTCCGTTCATCCGAAGTTTCTCCGAAAGGCTGTTTCCCGAGATATACTGCATGACCATAAATCCTTCTTCATAATCTACAAGTTTCTGTATTCCCGGATAATTGAACCTCTTTAACATTAACGCCTCATCTTCCAAAGACGACTTTGCCTTGAAACTCTCCTTCTTAAGAGCTTTTACCGTCACCTTTTTGCCGGTACGCATATCACGTGCCGCAAAGACTGCGCTTGTTCCGCCCTCTCCGATTTTCTTTATTATCCTGTATCTTTTTATATCTTTCATGCACCAAGCTCCATACAAAGCGCCGCAACAGATATATTGTCCGTTTCATTTCTGTCGTATGCTGTCTTTACAAGCTTTTTACATGCATCCAGCATATCCTCCGATGTAACGCACATCTGCGGGCAAAGCATACTGTAAAGCTCACTCTTTTCCATTGTTCTCCAGAATCCGTCCGAACACGCTATCACGGTAGAATCATTTTTAAAAGTTCCTCGTGTTATATCGGGTTCGGGAGTTTTCATTGAACCAAGACATCTTAGGAGCACGCTCTTTTCCCTGTCATTTAACGCTTCTTTCTCCGTAATTTTCCCTTCATCCAGTTTTTTCTGCAAAACGCTGTGGTCTTTCGTAAGCTTTATTACATCCCCCTTTGAAACAGCATATATTCTGGAATCTCCGATATTCATGATCATGTATCTGTCACCTATCTGCAAAAGAGCTGTCAGCGTCGTTCCAAGGTTGATCTTCCTGTGCTTCGCATATCTTCTTAATTCTCCACCAATCCTTGCAATAAGTCTTCGCCACGATACTTCTATCACATCCCACAGTCTGTCCGCCTCAAGGTCCTGCATAAGAGACAACTCCTCATGGAACCAGTTTTCAAGCGACCTGACCACTTTACAGCTTGCAACCTCCCCCTTCGGCAGACCTCCCATTCCGTCACATACCGCGGCAAAAGAGATTCTTCCAAGTTTCTCTGAATTTGCAACTTTCACCAGCACAGAATCCTGGTTTACCTTACGGTTTCTACCCGCATCGGTGTAAATACACGCTTTGACTTTCATAACTTCCCTGCTTTCAAAAATGGAAATACTACTCGAAATGAGTAAGAAAATAAAAACCTGTGCCAAAGATTCAGCACAGGTTCAGATAATACTATTTATTTTTTTATTTGTCAATAAGCTCCTTCATGACTTCGATTGCCTTCTCTTTCTGATTGTCAATCTTGTCTCTCTGAGCCTTCTCAATATCAAGTTCAACCTCAACATCCGGTTCGATTCCTATTCCATGGATGTTGTAGCCGTTGGGAGTATAGTAATCACTTACAGTAAGTTTAACGGCAGTTCCGTCATTAAGATCGAATACACTCTGAACGATTCCTTTTCCGAAAGACTTAACACCTACAAGCTTACCGATTCCGTAATCCTTAATTGCACCTGCAAGTATTTCTGAAGCACTTGCTGAGTACTGGTTAATGAGAACAACAACCGGAATGTCTATCTGACGTGTTCCGTCGCAGGTATAATTCTGCTGATGACCTTCTCTGTCCACAGTATATACGATATTGCCCTTAGGAAGGAGCTGTCTTGCTATATCGCAAACAGTAACGAGGTTTCCTCCGGGATTACTTCTAAGGTCGATCATAAGTCCCTTGATACCGCTTGCACGAAGCTCTGCAAGTCCCTCAGTGAACTGATCTGTTGTGATCTCATCAAACTCTGAGATCTTAAGATATCCGATTCCGTCTTTAAGAAGTTCGGTCGTAACTGTCGGAACCTGTATCTCATTTCTAATAACATCGACTTCAACATTCTCAACAGATCCGTCTCTTACCAAAGTGAGATGTACGGAAGTTCCTTTTTCGCCCTTAATCTTGGCAACAACTTCATCAAGGGTAAGCCCCTGTATACTTTCTTTGTCGACTTCAGCGATGATATCGCCTTCCATGAGACCTGCGTCAGCAGCAGGGCTTCCTTCCATAACACCCGTTATTACAGGCACATTTTTTTCCTGATCCATTCCGACATATGCGCCGATTCCGTAATAAACGCCCTTAGTCACAGCCTTGAGCTCTTCAAGTTCGTCCGCCGTGTAATAAACAGAATAGGGATCTCCCAAAGATTCTATAAGACCCTTGTATATTCCCTCGGCTTCAGTAGCCTTATCCACATCGTCCTTATAGTAATTGGTATCAACGAGATTCTCAAGCATCTTAACCTTTTTGATCGTTTCACTGTTAAGAACTCCGTTTTCGTTCTGACCACCGGAACGAACTCCCGTTGTCAAAATAAACATGATAGCACCTGCTGAAAAAACAAAAAGTGCGCAAAGTGCTCCGATGAGGATTCCGCTTATAAACCTTCTTTTAAGCTTCTTATCCGCTTCCGTTTCATTACTTACCGGCTCTTTGGCCAGCTCATTGTTCTCGATATTTTCGTTTTCCAATGTTCTTTATCTCCTGTCCGCTTTTATTTTAGATAATTCCATGGACTAACATACGCTCCGTTAAGTCTTACTCCGAAATGAAGATGGTTACCTGTCGATCTTCCGGTCGAACCAACTGCAGCAATCCTGGTTCCGGCTGTGACATCCTGTCCCTTGGAAACATATAGTGCAGAACAATGCATGTAGATTGTATAAAGACCGTCTCCATGATTGATCATTATATAATTACCCATTGTCCCGTTGTAGTCGGCGGCAACCACCGTTCCGGCATAGGCCGCCAAAATGGCCGATCCTGCAGGTGCTGCAAAATCCACACCATTATGCATCTTTTGTATTCCAAGTGTTGGATGGATTCTCATTCCAAATTCATCGGATACTCTGGAATAATTCGGACAAGGAAATGTAAACATTCCGCCGTCGTATTTATGTCTGCTGTTTAATGCGGCCTCATCCGCAGCTACCTCTTTTTCAAGAGCAGCAATCGTTGCGTTCTCAGCCTTTATCTCCGCCTCATACTCAGCGATAGCAGCCTCTTTGCTCTTAATATCCGTCGATACATTATTGAGCTCAACTCCCTTGGCGTCAATAAGAGTTTGCATTTTGCCTTCTTCTTCCTCTTTATTTGACTTTGCCAGATCGAGAGTTTCTTTTTCTTCCTCAAGAGCCTGTTTATTGAGCGCTATAAGCTCAGTAGTCGCCACATATTCGTTGAGCTTTTTTCTGTCATAAGAAGCGATCATCTCAATATACTCAGCCTTATTGAGCATATCGGAAAAACTTCCCGTGCCCGCAAAAAGTTCAAAGTAAAGCTTATCTCCACGCTCATACATGAACTTTATTCGCTTCTTCATGGCATCATATTGAGCTTCCTGAGTGCGTTCCGCCTCTTCTAAGTCTTCACCCGTCTTCTTGATCTCAGCCTCTTTTTGCCCGATAGTATCGTTAAGAGCATCTATCTTCTTCTGTATCTCTGTCAAGGAAGCATCAAGTTCTGAGATATATTTTTTTAGATCCGACTTATCTTTTTCAAGCCCTTGTTTTAACTTTTCAAGATCGGTCTTAGCTGTATTCAGGCTATCTCGCTGTTCTTTCTGCTTTTTGATCTGATCTTTTTTGGCTTTAATACTTTCTTCCGTGACCTCTGCCGACACTATAATACCATTGGCTTCAAAAGTAAATACCATGATCATGAAACAAGCCAGCACTCGAAATATCCCTTTAAGCGTGCCTTTTTGTAATCTGTTCAACTTATCTGATCTTCCTTCTAATAACCTGATCACACATGCAAATGTTTTCTGACTGTTGTAAAGCTACCCAAAAAGCCTATTCCGATTCCTATTGCCATAGATATGGGAACGAGTTCGTTATATATCTTCTCAACAGGCAGGAACGGCAAAATATTTGAAAGCATTGCAAACTGGGTGTGAACATAATCAATTGCGCTACCGTATACATAATAGAGAATCAGTAATGGTATGAGCGAACCGATAATTCCGATAATGATGCCCTCTACCACGAAAGGTGCTCTTACAAAGAAATCCGTCGCTCCGATATATTTCATAATGTTTATCTCGTCTTTTCTGACAGCAATACCCATAGTTACCGTATTGCTGATAAGGAAGATCGAAACAAGCAAGAGAATTACTATAATTCCCATAGAAACATACGCCATAAGCTTGTTGAGTCCGCTAAGTGTATCAGCGGTGATCTCAGATCTGTTGACTGTTCTGACAACATCAAGGCTCTCTATGTATGTAACCAATGCTGCCTGCATTGAAACATCATTAAGATAAATCTCAAGGCTGGCGGAATCTGCAAGAGGGTTCTCGGTAAATCCGTCTGTATACTCACCGATATAATCCTTCTTGAAATCTTCCCATGCAGCTTCGGGATCTATATAATTGATCTCTCTTACTTCCGGACGTTTCTCAAGATCTGATTTTACTGCAAGAATCTGATCTTCATTTACTCCTTCGTTAAAGAAAACAGTAACAGAGACGCCTTCCTCTGCCGTATGAACAAAATATTGAATGTTGTTGATTATTGAAAAAACCAGACCGAACAGGAATAGACATGCGCCTATTGTTGCAATAGAAGCAAGGGTATACCATTTATTTCTACCTAAGTTCTTAAATCCCTGTCCAATGGTATAAAAGAAACTATTAATCCTCATCGATGTATGTACCTTCTTCCTCGTCTTCTATGATAACACCCTTTTTCATGGTTATAACTCGCTTCTTCATGGCATTTACTATTTCTCTGTTGTGTGTAACAACAATAACAGTTGTGCCGCTTTCATTGATCTTTTCCATAAGCTTCATTATTTCCCATGAATTATTGGGGTCAAGATTTCCGGTCGGCTCATCGGCCAAAAGAATCGTTGGCTTGTTGATAAGCGCTCTTGCGAGAGCAACTCTCTGCTGCTCTCCTCCGGACAACTGATTTATCTTGCTCTTATACTTACCCGCAAGATTGACTGTCGCAAGTATAGAAGGAACATTTCTCTTTATTTCCCTTGTGGATGTCTGGACAATTCTCTGGGCGAATGCTACATTTTCGTATACATTTCTATCCTTAAGAAGTCTGAAATCCTGGAACACTATTCCGAGATTACGCCTAAACTTTGGAATCTTACTGTGCTTAATCTTATTCAGGTTATAACCCAAAACCGTAATTTCACCGTTTGTAGGTACAAGCTCTCTCAAAAGAAGCTTAATGAGCGTAGATTTACCGGATCCGCTATCTCCTACGATGAATACAAACTCGCCTTTTTTAATGTGAAGAGTGACGTCGTTAAGTGCCGGTGCACCCGATGAATACGACTTCGTCACATGGTCGAGGGTAATAACCTCGCCTTCGGGTATCTGCCTACCCGATTTCGTCTTTCTAAATCCTTTTTCCATAGCATCTCCCCGAAATTTGTGTTTATATAAAAAAGATTCTTCCTATCGTTCAAAATAGGATTATGAAATTCTGTCCATGTATTTCATGTATCTGACAACCATAAGAGCGATCTTAAATGTAATCGCATCGTCAAACACCCTAAGATCAAGCCCCGTACTCTTCTGCAGCTTATCAAGTCTGTACACGAGTGTGTTTCTGTGAATGAAAAGCTGTCTTGAAGTCTCTGATACATTAAGGCTGTTCTCAAAGAACTTATCAATGGTTGTGAGTGTCTCCTGATCGAAATCATCAGGATTTCTTCCGCCAAAGATTTCTTTGATAAACATCTTACATAGCGGAATGGGAAGCTGATAGATAAGTCTTCCGATTCCAAGTTCGCTGTAGCAGATAACCTTTCTTTCGTCAAAGAAGATCTTGCCGACATCCAGTGCCATCTTCGCTTCCTTGTACGATCTACTTACCTCTTTGATCTCGCCTACCACTGTTCCGTATGCGATCCTGACGCCTGTAAGTCCGTCCTTAGTAAGAGTTGCGATCATCTCTTCCGCAATCTTCGAAATATCCGACGGCTTAGCGTAATCGTTCACATCCTTAACTATGATGATATTGTCCTCGTCTACTTCAGTAACGAAATCATTTGCATTTCCGAAGTGAGTTCTGGCAAGCTCAAGAGCATTGCTGTCTCTTCCGCTTGATGTCTCAACGATCATAGCTATTCTCTTCGCATCCGACTGAATGTGAAGCTTCTTTGCCCTACTGTATATGTCAACAAGAAGAAGGTTATCAAGCAAAAGATTCTTGATAAAGTTATCCTTGTCAAAACGCTCTTTGTACGCGATAAGCAGACTCTGGATCTGGTACGCGATCATCTTGCCCAGCATATAGATGTTCTCGCCGGTTCCCGTACAGATCAGAATATATTCAAGCTGCTGCTCGTCATATATCTTAAAATACTGATACCCCTGTATCTCCTGTGAATCTGCCGGAGATTTCACAAAATCTCTGGCAACAGCCGCAACATTACCAATTTCCTGTGATGTAGCCGCAACTTCCTTGCCATCAATGTCCAGAACATATAACTCAACGTGTGCTATGTTCTTAAGTCCGTCAATTGTGTTTTGGAGAATTTGATTTGAAATCATTTGCCACTCTTTCCGCAACCTTTCGGCCGCTGAATAATATACATAGCCATTTTAATATATATGTACAATAAAATCTACCTTTTACATGCCATTTTTTGTACATTTTTTTGTTTTGCTCGTCAATATTACCAAAAAAGAATCCCCTTTTTGGTATCATATTATTTGAAATAATGCTAAGTTTTTGATGTAATATTATCGATATACAAAATAAGAAAAAGTGTTTTATACACAAAAACAGGAGGTGCTATATGGACATACCTTCCTTATCGATGGCTTTATCTCAAAATCGCATACTTACAGATGTAGGCGTAGCAATGCTATCCAAAAATCTGGACACTATGGAAGCAGCCGGACAGAATATGATCGCAGGTATCGAATCTGTATCGGAAACTTCCGTTAACCCCAATATCGGTTCAAACATCGATATAAGTCTTTGAAATACGCCATCAGAAAACTTGCCCGCGGCATTAAGCTACGGGCATTTTTATTTCTTATTTCTTATTTTTTCTTTTTGAGAATTATGCCGGAAAACCACCAATCGGACCGGCTCCCCCGGATTTATACATCAAACGCCCTGCAAAGCAACAGCGCTGTAGATCATAAAGCTTATTGATAAGATCATTACAATTACAAGAGGAACAGTGAAAAGAGACTGCTTCTTTTCCTCAACCTTAACCTCTCCCGCAACATTCATGACGTTCGGATCCTGATTCTTCTTACGGAATTTCAAATTATCGAGATAACTCTTTCTACCTTCAATAGCCGCCATCTTATTAACAATGATAATAGCAATTGCGGTAGATATAACAGCCGCCACGCACAGTACACACAACAAGATCACAAGATACACGCCTTCCGACATATTGGGGAAAAACTGTGACATTACGCCCTCGCTATCTTCTATTTCCTCTGCTGTACCCGATCCCACATATATCGAAATAACTTCAATGGAGTTAAAAACCGCATGTGCTATAAATGACGGTAGGACGCTACCTGTCGCTTCAACCATGAGACAAAACATAAATCCCATAACAGCGCCGTATGCAAACTGATTAAAGTTAAGATGCATCATTCCAAAGAGAACAGCCGATAGGATCATTGATGCAAGTATTCTGCCTGTTCTTCTGTAACTCTGATAGATAACGCCTCTGAATACTATCTCTTCAACAAACGGTCCGAATAAGCCTATTGAAGTAAGCATCAACACAACCGGATGTTCAATTATCTGATTGCTTACGGATGCCACCGCATTATCCACAAACAGCATGGATATCGCATTTACGAACGCAACAAGCGGGAACAACGTAATAACATAAAGCACCGACAATATTGCCGAGCCGATCTTTACCTTCTTGAACGGTATAACAGACCACATTCCCTCACCGCTGTACATTATGACCGAAACAGCAGGAATGAGTATCATCAGCTCACAAAGAGCGTTATTTGCCGGAAGTGAAAGCGCCCTTCCAGTAAACGCCTGCCAAAAAGAAATGTAAATCATAATCACGAACGTTGACAATACCATGAAAAAGAACGCAATGTTCGCTTTTTTGTAATCCATACCCATATTTTATTTCCTCACAATTGAATCCGGTTTAATCTCAATCTTGCCTTCTTTGAGAAGTCTACCGACAGCTCTTTTGAACTCATTCTTACTCATACCGGTCTTATCACGAATAAGCTCAGGTGCTGCTTTGTCGTTAAAAGGAATCTTTCCGCCACCCTTTTCAAGCATATCAAGAAGCTTTTCTGCATCGGCGTCCATCTGAAGATATGCTTTTTCTCTAACGCTTAAGTTAAGCCTTCCGTCTTCCCTGACAGATACAACTCTGGCATTTACGCTGCTTCCAATCTCGATATTGCCATATAATTCCTTCTTTGGAATAAGTCCCGAATAAATATCGTCAACCGCAACAAATGCTCCAAAGTTGTCACTTAATTCATAAATCGTTCCAATAACCTTATCATCTTTGGAATAAGGACTCTTATCCAAAAGATAATTATATACATTCATAGTAACACAAAGTCTGCTACTCTTATCTATGTACATTGCACAAAGGACTTCTTCACCGGCTTTTACCTTTCTTGTCTGCTCCTTAAAAGGCAAAAGAACGTCCTTTTCAAGTCCCCAGTCCATAAACGCTCCGATTTTGCTCGTTTCTTTTACCTTGAGCATACGAACGTCGCCAAGCATTATCTTAGGTGTTTTGGTCGTTGCAATAAGTCTGTCATCGGAATCCTTGTAAATAAACACTTCCAATCTGCTTCCTATATCGCATCCTTCAGGTACCTGCTTTCCGGGCAAAAGAACTTTTTCGTCACTTCCGCTCTCCTCCGCAAGGTATACACCGAAATCAACTTTCTTTATTACTTCAAGTTCCTGTTTTTCTCCAAGTTTGATCATTTAGGTTCCTCCGTCCTCTTAGTATCTGCAGTAATCAGTTCTGCATTATCATGTTATATATTTATATTACCGTATCAAGCAGTAATAAGCTCAACTACGCATACAGGTTTTCCGTCTTCTCCGTTAAGACTTACTATATACTTATCATTATCATCTTTTTTACTCATAATAACAACAGGGCAAAGAACATCTCCAAGCCTTGACTGTTTTTTGTACTCGGCGCGCATGGCAACAATCTTAAGATCACGCTTAGGGAGACAGTCCATGGCGATTCTTACGTACTGTCCGTTATTTACGTGATTGTTGGTATCAAGGTTGTGCTGCTTTACCTGTATCTCTTCTCCCCAGAATCTTTCATCTTCTTCGGAAATCTCAATCTTTCTGTCTTCATACTTCATATCAAGTTTAGGCTCAAGCGGATACGCTTTTAAAATTTCATCTGTTATCCTACTTGGAAAGCCTTTTTCTATGTCTACAAGGGTCCAGATTGAATTGGCGACCGCAAGTCTCTCTCCATCCTTTGTATCCATGAAGAAATTTCTATAGCCGATAGCACCTCTGAGTTCATACGGAACAGTTCCGATAACAACATCCTCGCACAGCTTGGGATATCTGTTCACAACAATCTGCCATGACGAAAGAACCCAGACAATTCCCTTATCCCTAAGATATTCCATTGATGCCGGTCCGTCCTGTGTCTGAAACGTGGAGCAATCCTGAAAATAATCTATTAGTGACTCAAGCGTAAGCTCTCCGCTTCTGTCTATTTCGCTGTATCTTATCCTTGAATTGAATGTATACATGCATTTCTCCTTCTATAGTCGTCAAACAGCTTGTATTCACGGAAGACAAACCTTTTTGACATTCTACAACATGTAACAAATTATATATCATGCAGAATACTCCGTATGACCTGAATATAAAAATTAAAGCGAGATTGTCTCCAATCTCGCTTTATCAATATAGCTGGGCTAGTAGGATTCGAACCTACGTAATGACGGAGTCAGAGTCCGTTGCCTTACCGCTTGGCGATAGCCCACCGACAAGAAATGATTATACGTGAGGTATCATAAAAATGCAAGTACTTTTTGAAAATTTCTTATCAAATTGAAGCAAATTTTTTAAATTCACTTCAGCTCTTATATTTCGTGCCGCGTCCCTTCCCAATTACCGATACATAATTCTTATCAACAAGCCCTTTTAATATATTCGCAACTTTTGTTCTCCCAAAAGGTACTGCGTCTGTCATTCTGCGTCTTTGGCTTCAACTTCTTTTAATGTATTCCTGTAATCGTCAAAATCCTCAAACACATATACTGTAATACCGTCATCAGCATATACCATATGGGATTCATCCAAAAATAACGGCGTATATGCCGGATATTCGGGATCGTCAACCACTCTGCCATATGTCAGTACAAAAAATCTTCCTTTGGGAAGCTCACTCAAATGTCTTTTATCCTGGAGCCACTGCTCCACAGTCTTATCAGCATCATCTAGAGCTGAAAAAGTAGTATCTTTCGTAATCCAAACCTCAGCCTTGCCATCAGTCAGCTCTGTAACACTATTCCCAATCCAAAATGGAACAAATCCCTCAGTGGGCATATTCTCATCCCAGATGTCTTTTACAACCATATAATTAGAACCATTAGGTACAAAAGGCAACCTTGATTCAAACGGATTCTTTACTGTAATCTTTGAAACCAGGCAGAATGTTACGATCAAATATCCTGTTATTAAAGGAAATACCTTAGAAACCTGCTCATTCTTAATCACTCTTTTTGTAATAAACAATATCGGATATAACAAGGTCATTAGAGGGATCCAATATGTTACGCTGTATTGGTCGATGCATATCGAATACACAAAACCACAGAAAACAATAGATAAAGCCGTAAACAACAGATAAAAACGAGTCAGAAAATCTAATTCCTTTATCTTTGAAAACAGAATAATCACACAAGCGACAATAAGTGTGCAAAATCCTAAAGCCAGAAAATTCACCGCGCCATATATTCCCATAAAGGAAACATCATTAAAACAAAAGCCGTACAATGAAAATAAATCACTGATTGTCTGCAAAAAATTCCCAATCGAGATTTCTTTCCACTGATACGTAACCTGATCTCTAAAATGGTAAACACTGCGAAATATGCAATAATTAACCGCCATTCCCATAAGATATGACAGAAAAGCCAAAACGGTTATTAAAAAAAGCTTATAAGGCTTTTTTTGATTCATAAGATAATTATTTACCAATTCAACCATTCCCACCAACACAGCAGGAATATAGCATATAAGTGCCTGTCTCGCACCACCCAATCCTGCAAGCAGTGCAACAATAAGCAGAGACGATAAATATATAATCTTAGATCTACGCTCAGTTGCCTTATATAATTCAGACATAAGACCAACCGAAAGAAAAGTCAGACAAATATGAGGTATATAAAAAGCGCTATAAACAATCATATAGCCGTAACTGGCACCAAAAGGAAGAAATAGCATCCACAATGTCCATTTTCCTTCTCTTTCATAGCCAAGCGCTTTCATCATAAACTGATAACACACAGCCAGTAAAAGCAGCATAACGATATCAGATGCAATTCTTACAGCCTTCCAGTTATTAGGAATAAACATGAATACAAGCTTATATATAAGTTGCGTATTTATTACTCGGAGTTCTGTTGAATAGAACCAGTTTTTCGCCAGTATTCCGCCTTCATCCGCAAGCAATTTGCTCAACACCAGCTCAGATGAAGTATCACCATTCATAAGGGTATAGTAGTTGTAATTAATATAATAAATTGCAAACCCTAATGAAAATGCAGCCAGAATCCAAGGAATCATCTTGCTACGCCTTACTTTTGTCATATCAAAAGCACCTATATTCATGTTATCCCCCAGCAATTATGTTTAGCCTAAATATCAGCCCTCAAAGAGAAGATCTGCGTATGTAGGAATAGGCCAGTCTTTCTTATCTACGAGCATCTCGAGCTTATCGGCAGGAGTTCTGAGAGCTTCCATGATAGGAAGAACTTTATCCTTGTAGAAGAAAGCAAGTTCGCGCTGATCTTTGATCTTGCGTGCTTTCTCTTCGCTTGCCTTAAGCTTGTCGAGAGCATCTTTCATCTTGCCAAGCTGCTCCTGGATTTCCTTGAGCTCGGCAACTTCAACAGATGCATCAACACCTGCTGCCTTGATCTGATTAACATCTGTCGCAACTCTTCCGGCATACTTCATAACAGCAGGAATGATCTGCTTCGAAGCCATATCGATCATTGTAAGTGCTTCGATGTTGATTGTCTTAGCATATGATTCAAATATGATCTCTCTTCTTGATTCAAGCTCTGTCTTTGTATAAACGCCGAATCTGTTGAAGAGATCGATAGCTTTCTCTGTCGTGAGTGTATCTGCAGCTTCAATTGTGGACTTGATATTGGGAAGTCCGCGTCTCTCAGCTTCTTTTACCCACTCGTCAGAATATCCGTCACCGTTGAAGATGATCCTCTGGTGATCTGTGAGATATTCCTTGATAAGGTCATGTACTGCCATATCGAAATCTTCAGCCTTCTCGAGGATATCGGCAGCTTCACAGAATGTCTCTGCTACGATTGTATTAAGTGTAGTGTTGGAACTTGCCATAGAATCAGAAGATCCAACCATTCTGAATTCGAACTTATTTCCTGTAAATGCAAAAGGAGATGTACGGTTTCTGTCTGTAGCATCTTTCTCAAACTGAGGAAGTGTTGAAACACCGGTCTTAAGCTTGCCGCCCTTTTTGCTGGACTTTGCAACACCTGTCTCAATAAGCTGTCTTACAACGTCCTCAAGCTGCTCTCCGAGGAATACGGAAATGATAGCCGGAGGAGCCTCGTCAGCACCGAGTCTGTGGTCGTTTCCAACGTCTGAAGCGCTCTGTCTGAGAAGATCTGCGTGTGTATCAACAGCCTTTAAGATACATGCAAGTACAAAAAGGAACTGTACGTTTTTATTGGGTGTATCACCGGGATCGAGAAGGTTTACACCGTCATCTGTGCAAAGAGACCAGTTATCATGCTTACCTGAACCGTTAACACCGGCAAAAGGCTTCTCGTGAAGAAGGCATCTCATGTGATGATGCTCAGCAACACGTTTCATGGTCTCCATAATGATCTGATTGTGATCTACAGCGATATTGGCTGTCTCATAGACGGGTGCAAGTTCATGCTGTCCGGGAGCAACCTCGTTGTGCTGTGTTTTATCGGGAACTCCGAGTTTCCAGAGCTCAACGTTGAGATCGTTCATGAACTCACCGACTCTTTCTCTGATAACTCCGAAGTAATGATCTTCCATCTCCTGTCCCTTGGGAGGCATAGCACCGAAAAGAGTTCTTCCTGTGAAAAGAAGATCCTCTCTCTTCATTGCTTTATCCCAGTCAACAAGGAAATATTCCTGTTCCGGTCCTACGGATACATTAACTTTTGTGGCTGTAGTATTACCGAAAAGCCTTACTATTCTGAGTGCCTGCTTGTTAATTGCCTCCATCGATCTAAGGAGTGGAGTCTTCTTATCAAGCGCATCTCCTGTATATGAGCAAAAGGCAGTGGGAATGCAAAGTGTAACGCCTGCTCCGGATTCCTTAAGGAATGCAGGTGAAGTGATATCCCATGTTGTATATCCTCTTGCCTCAAATGTGGCTCTGAGTCCACCTGATGGGAAAGATGAAGCATCAGGCTCACCCTTTATCAGCTCTTTTCCTGAAAAAGAAGTAAGCATCCTTCCGTCTTTATCAGCGCTTCCTACAAATGAATCATGTTTCTCGGCTGTAATACCTGTAAGTGGCTGGAACCAGTGCGTAAAATGTGTTGCTCCGTTCTCAACAGCCCACTCTTTCATAGCATTTGCGACAACATCGGCAGATTCTTTTGATAATTCTCCGCCATGCTCCGTAACGCTAACAACCTCTTTGTAAACATTCTTTGGAAGTCTTTCTCTCATCTTTGCAAGAGTAAAAACGTTCTGTCCGAATATCTCTTCTACGTTCACCCTATTGCTCATCAGTGCCCCTTTCTATACTGCAAAATTTAACTGTTTAAAAGTTTACATCAACTTTTCAAAAACTACTACCAAAATATTATTATTTTTTCTCATTTTCTTTTGAAGGGACTCTGAGTATGTCATATTTCTCCGCAGCCTCAGAAAGTTCCACATACAAAACCTGCTTGGGATGAGGGCAGGATTCCACGCTCTCTCCATCCTCGTTGTACATCGCCTTCACCGTAACTTTTACATCGGTTCCGTCAGGCTTCATGATCTCAATCTCATCTCCGACAGAGAACTTGTTTCTCTGCTCAATCTTAGCATAACCCCTGTTATCGATTTCATTCACGATTCCAAGGTAGATGTACTCATTTACATATGTATTGACGTCATAGATCTGCGTCTCATCGCTGGGCTTTCCGAAATAAAAGCCTGTCGTAAATTGTCTGTATGTGCACTTAGAAATCTGCTCCTTGTACCAGGGCATGTTCTCCCTGTACTTCTCTTCGGATTCAAAGAAATCATCTATTGCTTTTCTGTATGTTCTTGCAACAGTCGCAACATATAGAGCGGTTTTCATTCTTCCCTCAATCTTGCAACTGTCAACGCCCGCATTTACAAGCTCAGGTATATGCTCTATCATGCACAGGTCTTTGGAGTTAAAGATGTAAGTACCTCTGTCATTCTCATATACCGGAAGGTACTCGCCCGGTCTTTTTTCCTCAACAACGGCATACTTCCATCTGCAAGGATGCGTGCAAGCTCCGTGATTGGCATCTCTTCCTGTGAAATAGTTGGACAAAAGACATCTTCCCGAATATGAAATGCACATAGCCCCGTGAATGAAGCACTCCATCTCAAGATCCTCAGGAATCCTCTCCTTGATCTCTTTTATCTCATTAAGCGAAAGCTCTCTTGCCGCAACAACTCTCTTCGCGCCAAGATCATACCAGAAATTGTATGTCTCGTAGTTTGTGTTGTTAGCCTGAGTTGAAACGTGAATATCTATCTCGGGACAGATTTTTCTTGCCTTCATAAATATACCCGGATCCGCGATTATAAGCGCATCGGGCTTAAGTTCTTTTAACTCATGAAGGTATTTGTCAACGCCGTCAAGATCGTAGTTATGTGCCAAAATATTCACGGTGACATGAACTTTCACGCCGTGCTCATGGGCGAACTCTATTCCTTCTTTCATCTCCTCGGGGCTGAAATTCTTAGCCTTAGCTCTGAGCCCAAAGGCATCGCCGCCGATATAAACGGCGTCCGCTCCAAATATTACCGCAGTTTTAAGTACTTCCAAACTGCTTGCGGGAATAAGTAATTCCGGTTTTTTCATTCTAATCTCCATACCTTTACAACTTTACAGACAGTGCCATACCGTCGCCAACTGTCAAAATAACCGTGTTTAATGCATCATTGTGTTTCAGTTCATACAGATACTCTCTCATTCTTGCATGAATGGTGCGGTCTCTCCTCGTAACAGCAAATCTTGATTCTATAACATCGCCATCCTGAAGCACATTATCAGAAACGAGCAGGCCTCCCTTATTAAGTATCCTCAGACACTCGGGTAAAAAATTTATATATTGCGCTTTAGCCGCATCCATAAAAATAAAATCATACCCTTGGGAAAGCGTTTTTAAGATCTCAGTCGCATCACCCTCCAAAAGTGTGATTTTATTGTCAGAATCGTATTTTTTGAAATTCTCTTTTGCTACGGGAATTCTCTTCTCGTATTTCTCTATGGTGGTTATCTTGGTGTCTTTACCCGAATATTCCGCCATCAAAAGTGCCGAAAAGCCAACAGCGCAGCCGACCTCAAGAATATTCTCGGGTCTTGCCTGCGCCATCAGGAACTTAAGAAGTGCCTGCGTGTCCTTCCTTATAATGGGGACATCGCCGGCCTTCGCTTCTCTTTCTAGTTCATCAAGAAATGGAGTGTTACCTCTGTCCAGCGAATTGATAAACGCTGTCATCCTATCCTGATCAATCACTCTCTTTCTCTTCTCCTTCGCTTTCTTCGGTATCTTCGCCTTCTGTTTCTACAGGCTCTTCCTCTTCCTCAGGAGCAAGATCTTCCTCTTCCTCCAATGCCTTGTTTCCGCCTGAAGACGAATCGGTTGTAGCTTCTACCCATGTCTTGCCATCCTCGCTAAGTACAAGGCCTGACATTGTCTTGAGCATATCTTCGGGAGTCATCTTAGTATTAAGCTCATATGTACCGGCTTTTTCTTTTCCTTTACAATCAGAAAACTTCTCCTGCATCTTAAAGAGTCTCTTATCTTTTATAAGACCTGCATCAGCAAGCTTCTCTGCTATAGCGCCGGCATCGTCTCCGTCTTCAATGGTAACGCTGACTGTTTCTCCGTCACCGTCTCCGTCATACACTGCTGTCTGATTAAAAAGATGATAACCGTAGTAATAAGCTGTCTTTGCGCCTCCAATTATGATAAGCGCTACTACAACTACAAAAACAATCTTTGTTGTGGAATCAAAAATTCCATATCCCAGTTTTCTTGAATTCATATAGCTATTCCCCTTAAGTGATACGACAAATAACCCGTTCGTATCAGAAATTTGTGTCCATGATTATCGGCATTATCATGGGTCTTCTCTTTGTCTTCTTCCATATGTAATCGCTGAGGACTTCTTTAACAATATTCTTAAGCTTGCCCCAGTCAGTCACTCCCTTTTCAAGAGCTTCGGTAACTTCGTCCAAAACAAGATCCGTTGCATCGTCGATCAGCTTGTCCGACTCCCTTACATATACAAATCCTCTTGAAACAATACTCGGTCCGGAAACAAGCTGGCCGCTAGCCTTATCAAGTCCGAATACTACTATTACTATACCATCCTCGGCAAGGTGCTGTCTGTCTCTGAGGACAACATTTCCAACGTCTCCGACTCCAAGTCCGTCAACAAGAATTGCTCCCGCAGAAACCTTTCCTTTTACTTTAGCACTATTTTCATCAAGTTCAAGTATATCACCTGAATGCAATATGAAGATATTTTCTTTTGGTATTCCAAGTTCTTTTGCAATCTTTCTCTGTGCGATAAGATGCCTGTATTCACCGTGAACAGGGATAGAATACTTAGGCTTAACAAGCGTATAGATAAGCTTTATATCTTCCTGACACGCGTGTCCGGAAACATGTACATCCTGGAAAATTACATCAGCGCCCTTCATCTGAAGTTCATTGATTATATTTGTTACAGCCTTCTCATTTCCCGGAATCGGATGAGATGAGAAAATAACCGTATCTCCGGCACCGATAGAAATCTTTCTGTGCTGTCCGCTTGCCATTCTGCTGAGGGCAGCCATACTCTCTCCCTGACTTCCGGTTGTAATGATAACTGTCTTGTTGTCAGGATAGTTCTTGATATTATCGATATCGACAAGTGTGTCATCCGGAATCTGAAGACACTCAAGTCTCTGGGCAATATCAATGATGCTGACCATGCTTCGGCCTTCAATAACAACTTTTCTTCCGCACTTGTGTGCTGTATTTATGATCTGCTGAACTCTGTCAACGTTGGATGCGAATGTTGCGATAATTATTCTTGAATTCTCATGTTCTTCAAAAAGATTGTCAAAAGCTCTTCCGACAGTCTTCTCAGAAGCAGTAAATCCCGGTCTCTCAGCATTTGTAGAATCGCACATGATTGCCAAAACGCCCTTTTTACCAATCTCAGCAAATCTCTGAAGATCGATCGGATCTCCAAAGACGGGTGTGTAATCAACCTTGAAATCTCCGGTATGAACCACGGTTCCAGCAGGCGAATAGATTGCAAGCGCCGCTGCATCTACAATAGAATGATTTGTTCTGATGAACTCGACTCTAAACTGGCCGAGATTGATAGACTGTCCGAATTTTACAACTTTTCTTCTGGTGCTCTTAAGTAAATTATGCTCCTCGAGCTTGTGCTCGATAATTCCCATTGTAAGCCTTGTCGCATACACAGGGACATTAAGCTCATGCAAAATGTAAGGAAGCGCTCCGATGTGATCTTCGTGGCCGTGAGTGATCACAAAGCCCTTCACCTTATCGATGTTCTCCTGTAAAAAAGTAACATCGGGGATTACAAGGTCGATTCCCAACATATCGTCATCAGGGAAAGACAGACCGCAATCCACTACAATAATACTGTCTTCATATCTGAAGGCAGTGATATTCATTCCAATCTGCTCAAGACCACCCAAAGGTATGATCTGCAGTTTGGACTCGTTTTCAGTTTTTTTCTTGCTCAATAATTATTCCTCCACTTCTATGGCGGATGCGTAGAACCGGATATTAACCTTTTGCCCGTTAAATATCGAGATCTATGCCATCCTCAGAAAGCAGCTTACGAAATACACCTGCAACTGCATCCAGTTCCAAGTCGTCGTCTACAATAACATAAACCGCTTCTTCATCTTTTATATCGGAGTCGTCGCGCAAAATCAGCGCCTCTCCGTCACCATCTTCTTCATCTGTGACAAGTAAATAAGTCTTTGCACCTATCACTGTCTGCTCGAGGCAATAAAACTCTACAGCTTCACCACCGTCGGGACTAAATATAATCTTTTCCAAAATTAATCACCATTATTCTTTTCTGTTATCCAGATAATCCTGAAGGATAACTTGCGCAGCGATCATATCGACATACTCTTTTCTTTCACGACCTTTTATTCCGAGTTCGTCCATAATCTCATCGGCTGCTACTGTTGTAAGTCTTTCATCCCACATTATCACGGGGACATCGGTACGTCTTTCTATTCTATCCTTGAATTCAAGGCACAACTGCGAACGCTCAGAAGGCGTCATATCCATATTGACGGGGAGGCCCAAAACTATCTTCTCTACGCCGTAAGTGGTTATGAGTTCTTCTATGCGTGCCAGTGTTCTTCTAAGTTTGTTTTCTTCTTTCCTACGGATTATTTCTTTTCCCTGCGCAGTAAGAAGCAGCTCATCACTCAAAGCCACCCCTACAGTTCGAGATCCGTAATCAAGACCCATTATTCGCATTGATACTACTCTCTTATTATTTTCTTGCCCACTCGTTGCTCTTGATATACTCTGTAAGCATCTCTTCCACAAGTTCATCACGCTCAACCTTCATAATAAGGCTTCTTGCTCCCTTATGGCTTGTGATATAAGTCGGATCGCCTGACATAATGTAACCTACGATCTGATTAACCGGATTGTATCCTTTCTCAAGCAGGGCATCATAAACAACCGAAAGAACTTTTTTAACACCCGTATCAGGATCAGCTTCGACTTTAAAAAACTGAGTGTTACCCAAATTCTGTTCTGCCATATTTTTATCTCCATTCATCATAAAAAATTTTATATTTTGAAGCTGCCATAAACCGGCCGCTTAAATTCTGATATTTCACTATATATCTTAATATTACACTACTGTATTCAAATAAGCAATGTATCGGTATTCAGAAATCTTCTCGGAATCACCTTGGAAATCTCACCGCTTATCGCACCATAAGCGTTTGCTTCGCTCTCGGGAACCGCAACTCTGACATACCTGTCAGTATGACCGATAACATATGTAATCTTATTTATCTCTTCGGTATCTTCCCAGAGAACCGAAAGTTCTTTGCCAATGAACCCTTCTCGGTAGCTCTTTGACTGTGCTTTTGTAAGATCCAGAAGTACATCACTTCTCTCACTCTTCTGCCTGTCAGTGAGCTGTTCCTTCATTCCGGCAGCAACCGTGCCTTTTCTCGGCGAATACTTAAAGACATGTATTTCGTAGAAGTTAATGTCTTCCACAAATTTTCTGCACTCTTCAAATTCTTCCTCTGTCTCGCCCGGAAAGCCGACAATAATATCGGTTGTTATCGCAGGATCCCCGAAAACTTCTCGAAGATACTCCACTCCGTTCTTAAAATCTGCTGCCGTATAATGCCTGTTCATTCTCTTAAGAACAGAATCAGATCCGCTCTGAAGCGAAAGATGGAAATGAGGACAGAGCTTATCAAGTGCACCAAGTCTTTTGGCATTTTCTTTTGTTATGATCCTCGGTTCCAAAGAGCTTAATCTTACTCTCTCAAGACCTTCGATGTCATTTATCTTTTCCACAAGATCTATTACAGCCGATTGTCCTTTATCAACTCCGTATGAACTTATGTGGATTCCGGTAAGAACCACTTCTTTGCAGCCCTTCTGTACAAGTCCCTTTATCTCGGAAAGAATCTCTTCCATATCTCTGCTGCGTATTCTGCCTCTCGCATATGGGATAACGCAGTAAGTACAGAACTGATTGCATCCGTCCTGAATCTTGATATACGCCCTTGTTCTTCCGGGAAGTTCGTTTAGAGTCATGTCTTCATATTCGGAAGTTTTATTTATATCTATTATGGATGTTCCGCCAAGAGTCTTGTCATCAGTCTCGTTCTTGATCTCCAAAAATTCATCAAGGATCTCGACTATCTCTGACTTCTTGTTATTACCGACCGCAAGGTCTATGCATTCATCTTTTTTGACACCTTCAATACCTGTCTCAACATAACATCCGACCGCCACGACAACAGAATCGGGGTTCTCTTTTTTTGCCTTATGAAGCATCTGTCTGGACTTTCTGTCGGCGATATTTGTGACCGTACATGTATTGATAATATAGATGTCAGCCTTCTCTCCAAAAGGCACGATTATGCCGCCCGCTTCCTTGATTTTCTGGGCCATAACATCCATTTCATAGTTATTTACTTTACACCCAAGATTATGCAATGCAATCTTTAGGTTTCTGATGTTTTTTTGCATTGACTTTTACACTTTCTACGTTTACTATAAAGAAAAGAAGGAGGTATTTGCGCAATGAAGACCGTTAAGATTTCACTTAATTCAATCGACAAGGTAAAATCCTTCGTAAACGACATCACAAAGTTTGATTATGACTTCGATCTCGTTTCGGGAAGATATGTTATCGATGCTAAGTCTATTATGGGTATTTTTTCACTCGACCTTTCTAAGCCGATCGACCTTAATATCCACGCTGAGGACGGTGCAGACGAAGTTCTCGATATCTTAAAACCTTATTTGATCTGATAAAAAACATCAGATCCCCAAAAAAGATTATTCAGGTCATCCCTTATGGGATGACCTTTTTTTGCGCAGAGCACTTACTTCTCAATCACAATAACTTCATCTGTCTCAAGCGCAGTCTTCACGAGTTCATCAATCTTTTCACTGAGATTCTCTTCATGTTTTCTGATAATATCTGCCCTTGGCTTTGTAACGGGATGCTTAGCAACAAAGATCGTGCAGCAATCCTCGTATGGAAGAATAGATGTCTCATAAGCGTCAATCTTGTATGAGATATCCACAATATCCTGCTTATCAAAAGCAATAAGAGGTCTGTAAACAGGAATATCGGTAACAACTTCTCCCGTGCACATAAGACTCTGCATAGTCTGTGAAGCAACCTGTCCTATACTCTCACCTGTTACAAGTCCCATGCATCCTGAGTTCTGAGCAAGTGTATCGGCGATTCTCATCATATATCTTCTCATGATAATAGTAAGTTCATCATGAGGACACTGCTTGTAAATATACATCTGTATATCTGTAAAGTTGATGACATGAAGCTTTACTCTGCCTGTGTACTTTGCGATAACGCCTGCAAGATCGATAACTTTCTGCTTAGCCTTCTCACTTGTATAAGGAGGAGCGTTGAAATAAACAGCCTCAATATCAACACCTCTTTTTGCGATCATATATCCTGCTACAGGTGAGTCAATTCCTCCCGACAAAAGAAGCATTGCCTTTCCTGCGGTTCCAATCGGCATTCCTCCTGGTCCCGGGATAACTTCAGAAAAGATGTTGAGCTTCTCTCTGAGCTCTACATTGATAAGAATATCGGGATTATGCACGTCAACCTTCATCTCGCTGTACGCATCAAGGATTCTTGCACCGAGTTCTGCGGCAAGTTCCATAGAGTCCATGGGATAACTCTTATCAACTCTTCTTACTTTAACTTTAAATGTCTTGTTTTTTACAGGATAAACTCCGTCGACAAAATCTATTACAGCCTTCGCAACTCCGTCGACATCAGGAAGATTGTTCTCGCCGTCTCTTTCAATCGAAACCGCCGGACAGATTCCCGTAACACCAAATACAGTCTTAAGCTGTCCGACTGTCTCATCGAAATCAAAGTCCTTGGCCTCAATGTACATTCTTCCCGCAACTCTTGAAACCTCAAACTCACCGTCACACTTTGAAAGAACTCTCTTAATCTGCTTAACGAGAGCTTCCTCAAAGATATATCTGTTTTTTCCCTTAACGCCGATCTCGGCGTATTTAATTACAAAAGCATGATACTGCATATCTTTTCCTCTTTCTTAGGACATCAATGTCTATAAAACATTCGCATATTCTCAACCTGCGAGCAAAGTGTATCAAGAAAGAAATCAATTTCCTCCTTGGTTGTCATAAGAGACATGCTTATTCTTATCGTAGATTCAAGAAGTTCTCGTTCTACTCCGACCGCAACAAGTGTATCTGACACATGCGGATTATTTGATGAGCATGCGCTTCCCGCAGATACATATATTTTCTTACTGCTAAGCATATTTAGAACCGTCTCAGCCGCAAGACCTTTTATTGAAAGGCTCACAATGTGCGGCGCCCCATCTCCACAGGAAGGTCCGTTTATCTTTATATCCGTGATTCTCTCATTGAGCGAATCTATGAGATACTTCTTAAGTTCATATAACTTCTCGATTCGATTTTTGAAATCATCATGGCACATCTTTGCCGCAAGGGCAAGTCCTGCAATTCCCGGCACATTCTCAGTTCCCGATCTCATGCCCTTTTGCTGACCGCCGCCGTAGCATATAGGCACGATCTTGGTTCCTTTTTTGATGTATAAAAATCCTACGCCCTTTGGTCCGTGTATCTTGTGACCGCTCACAGACATCAGATCTATATTCATTGCTCTGGGACGAATCTGAACCTTTCCATATGCCTGAACCGCATCAACATGAAAAACAATATCTTTGTTTATAGCTTTAATAAGCTCTCCCGCTTCCGCAACCGGTTCAATCGTTCCGATCTCGTTATTTACAAACATCATAGACACAAGAATTGTGTCTTCCCTTATTGCAGCCTTAAGATCATCAAGGCTTACCTTTCCTTCGTGATCTACAGGAAGATAAGTTATCTCAAATCCCTCTTTCTGAAGGTACTCCATTGTTACAAGTACCGCAGGATGCTCGATTGATGTTGTGATGATGTGCTTTCCGCGCCATTTATTGGCTCTCGCGGCACCTATTATCGCAAAGTTATCAGACTCTGTTCCGCCTGATGTAAAAACTATCTCATTGCTGTCAACTTTAAGCGTTGCCGCAATAGTTTCCCTCGCCTGAGCAAGTCTCTCTCCCGAAACAAGTCCCATGTGATGGACACTTGAGGGATTTCCGTATTCTTCTTTCATTACCTTGGCTACAAGATCCGCAACTTCATCAAACGCCCTTGTTGTAGCCGAGTTATCCAAATATGCTTCCATTTCTCATCCTTCTAAATGATACATAAGCCATGAAATAATCGTAAAACCTGCTGTCTCTGTCCTAAGAATTCTTTTTCCCAAAGTTATCGGAAGAACGCCGTTTTCTTTTGCAAGCGCCACTTCCTCTTCGGAAAATCCGCCCTCAGGTCCGATAAATACAGCAATGTTTTCACCGGGCTTAATACCCTCGATTATCTTTTTGGTTTCATCTATATGCTCTGCAAGTTCATAGGGTATGAGCTTTACATCGAGTTCTTTTGCATACTCTATTGCCTGCTTCATTGTCATCGGTTCTTTTACAGCGGGAATGACCGCTCTCTTACTCTGCTTGGCTGCCGCTTCCGCGATTGCCTGCCATCTCTTAACTTTTGACTCAGCTTTTTTTGCATCAATCTTTACTATACACCTTTTTGTAGACATAGGTATAATCTCAAAAGCTCCGAGTTCAACAGCCTTCTGAATGATGAGCTCCATTTTGTCGACCTTAGGAAGCCCCTGGAAAAGATAGATCTTTGACGGAAGTTCATTCCCCACTTCCTCAACAAAGCAAAGCTTTCCCACAACGCTTGTCTTATTTATTTCTTCAATCTCGTAAAAGAGCTCGCGGCCGTCGTTTTCCTCTTTGATACTTACGGAAAACTGCTCACCCACTTTCATCCTAAGGACATTGGCGATGTGATTGTAATCGGATCCGACTATATCCACGCGTTTAAGATTGGGGCTCACCTGCGCGCTTTCAACAAAAAAATGATACATCAGTTTTTCCTCGATGTGATAGAAACCCAGTCTCCCTGATGATGAATCTCAAGTATCTCAAGACCCGCATCAAGATGTGCTTTTTTTACTTCTTCCTCTTTGGTATTGATGATTCCCGATGTAATATATATTCCGCCGCTCTTAAGCTGATTCAATATAACGGGAGTCAGAGGAACAAGTACATTTGCCAGTATATTCGCAACAACGATGTCATACTTATCATAGCCGACTTTATCCTGTATCTCTTTATCATCTATGATATTTCCAATCATCATGTCAAACTTATCGGGACTTATGTTGTTGTTCTCCATATTTTCTTTTACCGCGGGAACGGCACATTCATCAAGATCTGTTCCGACAGCGTGCTTTGCACCGAACATAAGAGAAAGAATGGAAAGAACTCCGCTTCCCGTTCCTACATCTAAAAGTTCCGTCTCAGGTGTAACGTACTTTCTGAGCATTCTGATGCAGAGCTGGGTAGTTTCATGCATTCCTGTTCCAAAAGCTGTTCCGGGATCTATGTGAAGAACCATCTCAGCCTTTTCTTTATCCTCATCGGTTTCTTTCTCCCATGAAGGGATAATAAGAACATCATCTATATAAAACTTATGAAAATACTGCTTCCAATTGTTGATCCAGTCAATGTCTTCCGTAACATCAACCGATATTGTTCCGTCACCGATATCTGTAAAAGCTCTGAGTTCAGCAAGCTTTTCCTTTATCTTTTCAAGCATCTCATCGGGAGTTTTCTTAACCTTTACGTACTCGCCGTTATCATCGGGATACTCAACCGTAAGCATGTCATTATCATCGATTTCCAAAAAGAAATTGAGATAAGCGATTCCCTCTTCTATACCTGTTTCTTTTTCATCAGGCTCAAGTTCCGGCGCGTCAATAAACATCTGCTCTTTATCAGATGCAGTCAAAGGTGCGTTATCCTCTATCTGCGCGCCTTCAAGACCAATGTCTTCAAGGTAACTGATTATGATATCTTCTGCCTCTTCGTTTGTACGAACTCTAAAACGCATCCATTTCATATTTTTTCACCTATATATAATTGTAAATATTTTGTGATATACGAATTGCTTCATGGCATACGCCATTCTCGCAATTCTACAGAAATTCGGAAAACGCTAATTTACTTCGTAAATTGCTATTTCCTCATTTCTGTTCGGGTCATAAAGTCGAAATGCTACTCATGCAAGCATGCACGCATTTCCGACTTATGACTCCTATATCACAAAAACTTCCGTAGCTATTTCTAACTACGGAAGTATACCATACTTTAAAACATAAGGAAAATTTATTTCCAGAATGATTTCTTCTTCTTACCACCGGGGCCGTCATTTCCGGGATCCTTGTCCTTGGAATCCATCATGCGCTCGGCCGCTGTAAGAGAATCACCTGTGAGCTCATCAAATTTCTTAAGAATGTCTTTCGCTTCTTTCGAGATTTTCTCGGGAACCTGAACAACAAGTGTTACATAGTGATCACCGCGAATTGTCTTATCTCTGAGTGAAGGAACACCTTTTCCGCGAAGTCTGACTCTTGTATCTGTCTGAGTTCCTGCCTTAACGTCATACGCAACCTTACCGTCAACGGTATCGATAAGAACCGTTCCTCCGAGAGTTGCAACCGCAAATGATACAGGAACCATAGAGTAGATGTCATATCCCTCTCTCTGGAATATAGGATGATCTGAGATGATAACTTCAACAAGAAGATCTCCTCTCGGTCCGCCGTTTACTCCGGGTTCACCCTTATCACGGATTCTTACGCTCTGTCCGTTATCTATACCTGCAGGAATTGTAACCTGAATTTTCTTTCTGCTTGCGATATATCCTGTTCCGTGGCAATCTGTACACTTATCCTTGATAACCTTACCTGTTCCGCCGCACTCAGGACATGTCTGAACATTTCTTACCGTGCCAAAGAAAGACTGCTGGGTATATACGATCTGTCCTTTTCCTCCGCACTTAGGGCATGTTTGCGCTGTAGTTCCGGGCTTAGCACCTGTTCCGTGACATGTCGGGCAGGGATCTTTTATTGTAAGTTCAAGCTCTTTCTCGCAGCCAAATACAGCCTCAAGGAAAGTGATCCTTACACTGGCACGCAGATTGGCGCCCTTGGAAGGGCCGCTTCTTGCGCCGCCACGTGACCTTCCGCCCCCGAAGAAATCGCCGAATATGTCTCCGAAAATATCTCCAAAGTCAGCACCGTTAAAATCAAATCCTCCGAATCCGCCGGATCCCCCTTCGAATGCAGCATGACCGAACTGATCGTACTGTCTCTTTTTCTCAGGATCACTAAGTACAGCATACGCTTCCGAAGCTTCTTTGAACTTCTCTGCCGCAGCTGAGTCTCCGGGATTCATATCAG
Organism: Butyrivibrio sp. AE2005; assembly: GCF_000686965.1. Taxonomy (NCBI): domain Bacteria; kingdom Bacillati; phylum Bacillota; class Clostridia; order Lachnospirales; family Lachnospiraceae; genus Butyrivibrio; species Butyrivibrio sp. AE2005. Next base: position 76,789 of record NZ_KK366043.1, on the reverse strand, counting down.
GATGATATTTTTTAGCAAGTACACGATATGCTTTTTTAATCTCATCATCCGAGGCACTCTTACTTACTCCGAGAACCTCATAGTAGTCACGCTTTTGCTCTGCCATAACACTCCTCAAATATCATCAAATTTTCTCTCTGTTTCGAAATGCTCCGAATAGCCAGGCGAATATTCGTCTGGCTATCAGAAACTTTATCGTAAAACTTATTATACTTCTCTGTAGTCGCCGTCAACAACGTTGTCGTTGTTATCAGCTGCATTTGAAGCTCCGCTCATGTCAGGGCCTGCGCCTGCTGCACCCATATCAGGGCCTGCACCTGCTGCCTGAGCACCTTCATACATCTTAGCAAAGAGTGCCTGAGCATCAGTCATAAGCTTCTCTTTCTGGTTCTTAAGAGCATCGATCTCGCTGTCTGAAAGTTCTTTATCCTTTGTGCTCTCAAGTGTTTCCTTAAGAGTCTTGATGTCATCCTCAACTACCTGCTTCTGAGATGCATCTATCTTGTCGCCAACTTCCTGAAGAGCTTTCTCAGTCTGGAATACAAATGAATCAGCATCGTTACGCGCATCAATTCCTTCTTTACGCTTCTTATCCTGTGCTTCATATTCCTGAGCCTCCTTAACAGCCTTATCGATATCCTCATCAGACATGTTTGATCCGGCTGTAATTGTGATGTGCTGCTCTTTTCCTGTTCCAAGATCCTTAGCAGATACGTTAACGATACCGTTTGCATCGATATCGAATGTTACCTCGATCTGAGGAACTCCTCTCATTGCCGGAGGGATTCCGTCAAGTCTGAACTGTCCGAGTGACTTATTGTCCTTAGCGAACTGTCTCTCACCCTGAAGAACGTTGATGTCAACGGCTGTCTGGTTGTCAGCTGCTGTTGAGAATACCTGGCTCTTCTTTGTAGGAATAGTTGTGTTACGCTCGATAAGTCTTGTAGCAACACCACCCATTGTCTCGATTGAAAGTGAAAGAGGTGTTACGTCAAGAAGAAGGATATCGCCTGCGCCTGCATCTCCTGCGAGCTTACCACCCTGGATAGAAGCACCGATAGCTACGCACTCATCAGGGTTAAGGTTCTTTGAAGGCTCCTGGCCTGTAAGCTGCTTAACTTTCTCAACTACGCAAGGAACACGAGTTGATCCACCTACAAGGAGAACTTTTCCGATATCTGAATTTGTAAGACCTGCATCTTTCATAGCGTTCTGAACAGGGATTGCTGTTCTCTCAACAAGGTCGTGGATAAGCTCTTCAAATTTAGCTCTTGTAAGATCTACATCGAAGTGCTTAGGGCCATCAGCGCCTGCTGAAATGAAAGGAAGGTTGATATTTGTTGTTGTTGATGAAGAAAGCTCTTTCTTAGCCTTCTCTGCAGCTTCTTTAAGTCTCTGCATAGCCATCTTATCGCCTGAAAGGTCAACACCCTCTTTGCTCTTGAAGTCCTGAACCATCCAGTTGATGATTGCCTGGTCGAAGTCATCACCACCAAGGTGTGTATCACCGTTTGTAGAAAGAACTTCGATGACACCGTCACCGATCTCGATGATTGATACGTCGAATGTACCACCACCAAGGTCATAAACCATAATCTTCTGCTCTTTCTCGTTATCAAGTCCGTATGCAAGTGCAGCTGCTGTAGGCTCGTTGATGATTCTCTTAACCTCAAGACCTGCGATCTTACCTGCGTCCTTTGTAGCCTGACGCTGTGCGTCATTGAAATATGCGGGAACTGTGATTACAGCTTCTGAAACTTTTTCGCCGAGGTACTGCTCTGCATCAGCTTTGAGCTTCTGAAGGATCATAGCTGAAATCTGCTGAGGAGAGTACTTTTTTCCATCAATGGTACGACCGTTGTCTGTACCCATATCTCTCTTGATTGAAGAGATTGTATTGTCTGCATTTGTAACTGCCTGACGCTTAGCGGGTTCACCAACTATTCTCTCGCCATTCTTTGTGAAAGCAACGATTGAAGGTGTTGTTCTGGCTCCCTCTGCATTAGCGATAACAGTAGGCTTTCCGCCTTCCATAACTGCTACGCAGCTATTTGTTGTACCTAAGTCGATACCGATAATTTTACTCATTTCTACTTTTCCTCCGTTATAAAAATTGAATTATTTACGTATTGATATACAGTGATATTGATTTGTTTTTTTCTATACCACTCACTGGGTAACACCAACCATGCTGTGTCTGAGCACGGTGTCGTGGAACATATATCCCTTTTGAAGTTCCTGTGCAACAATTCCGGATTCATATTCCTCGCTTTCCACCTGCATAACCGCGTTGTGGAAGTTGGGATCGAATTCTTTTCCCACAGCTTCAATCGGGGTTACTCCAAGATCTTCCATCTGCTTCATAAGCTGTTTATAGATCTTGTTCATACCGTCTGCAAAGGCTCCGTCTTTCTCATCTTCGGGAACCGCCTGAAGTCCTCGCTCAAAATTATCTATTACAGGGAGAAGCTTCTCGAGAATGCTTCCCTGGCCCTGCTCAAACATCTGGGCTTTTTCTTTGTCAGTTCTTTTTCTGAAATTATCAAACTCAGCAACCTGTCTTATAAGTCTGTCATTTAGTTCATCAATTTTTTCTTTGAGAGGGTCCTTTTTTTCTTTTTTATTAAAAAGACCTTTCTTCTTATCTCCTGATTCTTCTTCGGAAGTTTCTTCATTTTCTTCCGCGGAAGCTTCCTCTTCAGAAGCTTCTGCCTCGGCTTCGGCTTTTTCAGCAGCCTCCTTATTCTCCTTGGCTTCCTCTTCAAGCTCTTCCATGATCTCTTCGAGAACTTCCTTCTCCTGCTCGTTTACTTCCTTAGCAGGTTTATCGTGAACTTTTTTCTTATCTGTACTGCTCAATTTAACTTTGCCTCCTCATCTAGCTCTTTTTCCTATAAAGTTCATCAAGAGCGTATCTCATATTCTTAAGTGTCGAAATAACTTTGTCGTAGTCCATTCGCTTAGGGCCGATTATTCCGACGGTACCTTTCATTCCGTCACCAAGTTCGTATGTTGCGGTAACAACGCTGCAATCCTTCATCGCCTGAACCGGAGTTTCGTTTCCTATATAGACCTGAATGCCTGTCTCTTCTTCATCAGCAGAGAGCGTGTTCTCAACGATACTGTTAAGATCTTTGGCATCCTCAAACGTGCTTATCAGCTCACTCGCTTTGGCACTGTCCGTAAGTTCCGGATACTTGAAGATGTTCATCGTTCCGCTTGTATATATCTGAAGATCGTCATCCGCCGTGATTGACTCTGCCGCAGCATCAATGACGTTTCCTATGATCTCACTGTGTATTCCGGCTTCCTGCTTAACCGCCGCTATAAGTCCGAGGTTAATATCTTCAACCGCAAGGCCGTCCAATCTTGTATTAAGCAAGATGTTGAGCTTAAGCATCGTGGCGTCATCAAGCATTTCCTCTACATTTATAAACTTGTTCTTGATGACATTGCCCTCTATTACTATGGTTGCAAGAAGGTGTTCCTCATCGACCTTTGATATCTGTATGAATTTAAGTTTGTTCTTTCTGATCTGTGGTGCCGAGATCATCGTTGCGTAGTTGGTATCAACGGCAAGTGTCTTGGCAACTTTCTTAAGGAGCGTCTCAAGCTTCTCTTCTTTATCAAGAAGCATCTCCTTCATATTCTCTACTTCCTGCTCTTTGTCACGAAGCATCTCGTCTACATAGACGCGGTAACCCTGATCTGAAGGAATACGTCCCGCCGATGTATGCGGCTGAATAATAAGCCCCATCTCTTCGAGGTCCGCCATCTCATTTCTTATAGTAGCGGAACTAAGATTAAGATCCGTATACTTGGAAATTGTACGGCTTCCCACAGGTTCGCCTGTCTCAAGGTAATTTCTGACTATCGCATGAAGTATTTTTCTTTTTCTCTCGTCTAATTCCAAAGTGTCCACCTTCCTATGTATTCACCGGTTAAATTCATTGGACGGTAACTGTTTTCTTATGTGTTAGCACTCACTTGACTTGAGTGCTAACATCTTCTGTATCATAAATTATCACTCCGGACCATTAATGTCAACATACCTTTTCTAAAAAGTATATAAAGTGGTGGCTTACATGACGCTGGGACTTGAAGGCATATGTTCAAAAATGCTTGTGTTCGGCTGCGCAGTGATTTTCATAATTTTCCAAGAAAATTTGAAAATCATCTTGCTCGTCCGAGATCTGCACATTTTCGAACATATGCCTTCAAGTCCCGGCTGGTTATGGAAAACCACTACTAAATAAAGTGCTTCTTTATAGTATATGATATCTTAGATGAAACTACAGAAATCCGCACTTGCTGCAGATTTCGTGAAAAAGTGATTCAAGAGTCAACCAAGCCCCATCGACGAAGTCGATTTTAATTGGCTTGGTTGATGCATTCTTGAACTTCATGTTCAAGAATGTATAGATTCCTGAACGACATAATTTGAAATAATGATTAGACCATGCTTTCCAGAAGGTTGGGAATTACTTGGATTTTCTTTTTTATAAGAAATTCACTTAATACAAAAAGGGTTATCATGTAGGTTATGGCAATAGGGCTAAGTCCCCTGTAAAAAAGAGCGTGTTCGAAGCCATACCATGGGTTGAGCCAGGAAATTCCCAGCGGGTTAAGGATGCTGGCAAAGATGGTCGCTATGACTGATATCAGCATTGAGCAGAGGCGGCTTTTGAACAATATTATTATCAAGCCAACGATATTTATCAGTGAAAAAATAGTCAGCACCGAGAGAACAATCCACTTCCACTCTTTTAACAGTGTAAGCAAGGGATTTCCGCCTTTTAGGGCAACAAATATCATGGTTATCGCAGCTGCCAATATGAAATAGAAAAGATTTATAAGTCTGACAGTCAAAAGTTTCATCGTATAGATCTTATTTATTGAAATATTAGTGAAATAAGAATTTGCGATTCCACAATTTGTCTCTTCTATAGAGAAGCTCTCCGAAACCACAACTGATATAAATATAGGGAAAATAAGGGTCGAAAAAAGATCCATCGCAGTAACATGTATGATATCGCATGTTATTTCTTTTACCATGAGCCCCAAATATCCCTGAAACAAAACAGACAGGATTGTCAGAACAACTCCGATTACGAGTATCCCGGAACCTTTAATTTTTCTTAGTTCAAATCTTAAATAATCCATGTTCCCTCCTATGAGTAGAACTTTTTCCCACTTATATATACAAAAGTAGCGCCGATTGCAATATTCAGTAATGAGGATGTAGCAAGGAACTTTGCATTATATACATTTCCGGATTCAAATGCGTACGTTCCGGCAACCGTTCCGATGTAATTTGCAATATGTACGATTTCTCTGATCGGTCCGAGAATGTAGACAAGCAGAAGTCCTGACACAACGGCTATGGGGAAGTTTTTGACATATAGTTGAATACAGTATTGAAGTATATAACAGAATGTATTTATGAAAAAAACTATGACCAGAACACTTCCAAGCATTCTGAAATCTATATCTGCGCGAATTAAGAGCTTTGAAATCGGAATGTATAAAACAATAGAAAAAAGTATGTAGATGCTCTGATACAGCATAAATACGATGAATTTGGCCACAACAAGTTTCTTGCCGTCAAACAGTTTTGTCATCAGAAGATCCCAGGTATCATTTATATATTCTTTTGTCAGAATCATGTATCCGACAAACATCGCGCAAAAGAGCCCGACAAGCGCATTTATACCGATGAAAAAATATAGATTCACTCCGTTTTTTCCGTATAATGCAAGTACATCCTCGTTAGTCACATCAAACTTGCATAAGACCGCTACAATCAAGTTACATAACACCGCAAAGCCGGTTATCACATATGTTACGCACTTGTCAGCCTGTATCTTTTTTATTTCTTCTCTTATAAGACACTGCATATGCCACCTCTTCCTTTTCCGGTAAGCGTCAGATATATGCTTTCAAGGCTGTTGTTTGGCGACACCTCATATACTTCAACATTTGCATCAATAAGAAGTTTTAAGAGTGCAGGTATTTTTTCTTTTGCCATCTCCATAAAGAATGCATCTTTTTTTCTTGCATATGTAAGTCCAATATTGTCAAAAAGCTTTGCTGTTTTTTCAGAATCATTTGTCCTTATACAATATTCCAGCCCTTCATTTTCATAGAGTTCTTCAATGCTTCCTTCAAATATCTTTTTTCCTCTGTCGATGATACAAATTCTGTCTGAAAGCTTCTCAATCTCGGCAATGTTATGACTGGAAATAAAAATCGTACATCCGCTTTGATGCGCCAACTCTCCCAGCATCTCTCTAATCTCAAATATTCCTTTGGGGTCGAGCCCGTTAGTCGGCTCATCAAGAATAAGTACCTTGGGATTATTCAGAAAGGCAATGGCAAGCCCAAGTCTTTGCTTCATTCCAAAAGAAAACTTAGAAACCTTTTTGTTGCCCACGCCGTCAAGTCCCACAAGCTTAAGAACCCTGTCTGCTTCTTCAACAGTTTTCCCAAGTATTCGTTGAAGATATGCAAGATTTTCTCTTGCCGTCAGATTGGGATAGTAATTGGGCTTACTGATAAACACGCCTACATCCTGCATTATACTGCTATCCAGATGTTTCATTTCTTTTCCGTTGTATCTGACGATGCCTAAATCAGGCTTTAAAAGTCCAACCATCATCTTCATGGTCGTCGTTTTTCCGGCGCCGTTTGCACCTATGAAACCATATATCTTACCTGCCGGAATCTTAAGAGACAAATTATTTACCGCAATTTGATCTCCAAATCTTTTAGTCAAGTTCTCTATAGTGATTTCCATATTTTTCCTTTTTATTCACTGTCATCCGATGCCGCGTCAGGATCATACTCAAGTATGTCTCCCGGCTGGCAGTTTAAAGTTTCACATATAGCTTCCAGTGTTGAAAACCTGATAGCGCTGATCTTTCCTGTTTTTATCTTGGATAGATTTACATTTGATACGCCAACTTTTGCAGACAGTTCGTTCAGAGACATTTTTCTGTCAGCCATGACGCGGTCTAATCTAAGTATAATTTTACCCATATCAATTACCTCACATTTCCGGAATTATAAAGTTTCATCGGATTCTTTCTGAAGAACATAACCGTAATCAAGGATGCAATATATGCTCCAGAATACAACTCCTGCAAGAGCTGCAGCTCCGAGACCTACTGCAAAGAATGTGTAAACAGTAATTATGATAAATGCTGTCTTGAGTTTCTTCATAACATCTCCGCTAAAAGGTGAATCACTATTTTCAATGAGCTTAAATACTTTCATTATTATGATGAAGATTCCGGCAAGGATAGCAATTGTAACAGCTGTAGAAAAGAAAGTTACCGCAAATGCTTCCGCAGCCATACCCTTATACATAAGAATTCCCACAACGTTAAACATTCCTAAGATGCCATGTTTTCCCATATCTTCAACCTGCTCAAGACTAAAGAGTTCAGTTCCGTTCTCACTGAATACATGTGCTACTACTTTTCCGCTCACTTCTTCAGTTTTTATACTACTATTGATATTGTTCTTACAGGCAAGCATCACTATACCGCCAACAAGCATCACTACAGCAATCACAGCCATAAGAATTCCAAGTACTTTTGCAACTTTTCCGGTTGTACTGCAGCTCTTCTTTACATTAGCAAGTTTAATTTCCTGTTCTCTCATTTTTATTCTCCCATCTGCGAATCCCTATATTCGCGCTCAATTATTATTTGTTGTCTTATTTCGGCGCATGGCCGTTTTTCATTCTTGTTGTTTGTTCTTATTTATTTTCTTATTTCGTTTGTGAAAGCAACTTTTTTCTTTAACCTCTTTTGGCAACTTCATGTGCGTTCACGTTTGTATCTAACTTCAAATTATCTTGATTGCATTTTCTCGAGAATTTATGAACTTTCCATCACCGCGTCCGGTTATTTCCTGTTCATGAGTATAATATAGCATCCTGTTTTATACCTGTCAATAACTTTTTAATGATAAACATTAAATATTTATCTTGTTTGTTTTATTTTTTATCGTAAAGAGCAGCAAGAGTGGCAAAAAGGCTATATCTTGCAATTCAATTACAAAGCTTGTTATATCTTTATCTTCGAAGAAAAAGCTTTGTGATACAAATAGGCTCTTTCGCCCCTCCGTTACTCAGATTCTCTTACACACTTTATACCCGTAAAATCCATCTCACATCCATTTGTCTCTACGTGTATAAATTAATTTCCAGATTCTATACCCGTAGAACCACTCCCTTATTCGCTTATTCTTACGTGAACATGTCAATTCTGGATATCTATGCCCGTAATGCCACTCCTAATCCGCTTGTTTCTACGTGCACAAATAGCTCTCCGAAATTCTATGACCGTATAGCCTTTCCTATATTCGTTTACTTCTACGTGTACAAATCGCTTTTTCGGGATTCTGTGCCCGTAAAGCAGCTGCAAAATTCACTTACCTCTACGTGTACATGTCAATTACGGGATTCTATGCCCGTAAAGCCTTTCCTACAATCGCTTATCTCTACGTGTACAAGCTCAGTTCTGCCATTCGTCTCGCGTAAAGATCTCCTAGTGCTGCTGTCATCAAATACTTCGACCTTTTTACGAAGAAGAAATTGTCATTCTGCTAGGCGGAGGAATGAGCCGTACCGGGCGGTACGGCGATTGACGACAACAACGTAGATGACAATTTAGACAAGTAATAAAGTCGGCTTATTTGGTGACATCAGCACTAGGCTATACTCTTAAAAACGAACGCAAGATGAACAGATTGCACATTCAGCAGACGTAAAGTAAAAACGTAAAACAAAAGAATAAAAAATATTTTTAAATGAACAAACCATATTGACATAAGGTCATGTTTCGAGTTATAGTCTTCTTCGGTTTTCATCAAACCGATTCTAATATTTCAACGCGGCAATAATTTCATCGTCGCATTTTCCAATTTATAACCAGTGTTTACATGAAAAAAAGAATAATGGTGGTACTATGCAAGATTTAAAAGAAGATATGAAAGCACAACTAAAGGAACTTGACGAGCTCATCTCAAAATCCAACAAAAACCTACTTAAACTCAAGAATATACCCGATCGAGGAATTGTTGTCAGCAAGAGTAACGGTTATGATCAGTATTATTGGGTTGACAAAGCTTCAGGAAAACGGACCTATGCCAAGGTCTGTGAGATTGATATGCTAAAAAAGACTGCGCAGCAAAAATATGAGCATGCTGTTTCAACTAAGCTTAACAATCTAAAAAAAGAACTTGATAAATTTCTAAAAGCGTATGATATTTCCGAAATCAACAACGTCTATACGCATATGTCAAAGGCCAGACAACTACTCGTATCACCTATTATTGATACAGAAGAAATATTTGTAAAAAAGTGGGAATCTGTTTCCTACGAAAGCTCAGAATTCATGAAGGATTTTGAATTTTACTCAGGTAAGGGTATTAAAGTACGTTCCAAATCTGAACTTATCATAGCCAATACATTAGAACAATGTGGTGTTCCTTATCGCTATGAATATCCTTTATATCTGAAAGGGATAGGAACAGTATACCCGGATTTTACATGCCTTAATATAAATAAGAGAAAAGAGATAGTATGGGAACATTTCGGAATGATGGATAATATTGCTTACTCCAACAAAAATATAGCTAAGATCCAAGCGTACAATCAAAACGGATTCTTCCCAGGCAAAAACATGATTATGACATTTGAAACCTCTCAAAATGCTATAAGCTCAAATATAATCCAAAATATGATTAAAGAATTTTTGCAATAAACCTTTAACTCATACTCGCTTCGATAAGCTCCATCCCCGCATAACAGAGAGCACCAAAGATGTAAGCAAGATTTCGCCGCTAAAGCTAAATTTCCTATGATAAAAAAAAGAAGCAACAACCGGATTACTCCGATCATTGCTCCTCTATTTCTTTTCTCACAGGCTGATGACAGCCGTCATGCACTTCTCATCAGATATCGATGTCACCTGAAATCTTGTCATCAACTACATAGTAAGCCTTATCTTCCTGAGGCTTAACGTAGATGCTGAGCTTCTTAACCTTTGAAGGATCGCCCTTAAGGTCGTACTGATAGTTATCCAAAGATTTCTGAACAAGCTCTTCGTTCGAGATGTGCTTGTATGAATACTGAATCTCGATCATTACATTAGGCTTTGTAGCTGCTTTTCTTGTTGTAGTCTTCTTTGCAGTTGTTTTCTTAGCAGTAGCCTTCTTTGTAGTAGTTTTCTTTGCAGCAGTCTTTGTAGCTGTTGCCTTCTTAGCTGTACTAGCAGCTTTCTTGGTAGTTGTCTTCTTGGCTGTTGCTTTCTTGGTTGTAGTCTTCTTTGCAGTAGCCTTCTTTGCCGGTGCTTTCTTTGTCTCGGCAGTTGTAGTCTTTACTTCCGGTGTTTTAACTTCTGTAATAAAAGTAGGGTTCTTGATAGTTGCAACAGGTTTTACAACTGCTTCCGCCTTCTTAATCTCTGCCATTTTTCGTTATCCTCCTCAAAATCGCAAATGATCCATGAAACTCGTTAAAACAATAAAGTGATTACGAAATAAAGTTTACCACCAATAAACTGCATTGTCAAAGCATCTACAGATAATTGCCCTTTATATCATCCCAATTTATCTAGTGTAGCTTCATATGCCGATATCAAAGTGGCTGAAAAAAGCAATCCCGCGCATATGTCACTGAACCAATGCACACCTGCCAACACTCTTCCAACAACACCTATGAACATTACCGCACAGGCGAAGACTTTAAGAACTGTCACAAGATTTTCGTCATCATAAAATCTTTCTCTCCATGCAGCGATAGCTGTTCCCATGATTGTGCAGATCATAAGCACATGTGTTGACGGGAATGACGCCTCAAGTTCAACTTCGTCGGGTAAAAGAACCGGTCTGTAGTTGAAAGGAACTTTATCAAAAAGCACATACATGATAACAAGTATCACATACAAAAATCCCATTATAAGAATATCTTTATCAATCTCGGCAAGAGTTCTTTTTTCCTTTACAAGCTGAAGAAAACCTGTTGCCGCAAAATATACCGCTGTAAGAATAGCGATCATCAGCATCAGGTCGGTTATCTTATCCCACATAGGATTGTAAGAGATAAGGTCGAGAACCACCTTGTTGATTGCGGAAAAGCCAACACTGGTGCCCTCCGGACCGATAGCCTGCTTGTCAACAAAAGTCACAAGCACCGTATATATAATCGAAATAATAAACAATAATATTGTCTTCCCGTAGCCTCTTTTTTTCATGGCACCTCCTCCATATAGTCAAAACTTATTTCTTATATACTTCGTTTACGAACTTACGAAGTCTCTCCATTGCCCTCTCAACTTTCTCCGTCTCTATGCAATAAGCCATTCTGAAAAAGCCCGGTGCCCCAAAACCGTCTGTGGGTACGAAGATAAGATCGTACTCTTTAGCTTTTTTGCAGAATTCGATAGAGCTCTCTTCAAGCGCCTTAGGCATTATATAGAAAGTTCCGCCGGGTTTTACAACCGTAAATCCAAGCTCAACCAAAGTATCATAGATAATGTTCATGTTTGTCTCATAAACGGAAAGATCTGCCGTCATGTCGCACACCTTTGCAACAGCCTGCTGGATAATTGAAGGAGGACAGTTATGTCCCGTTCCTCTTGAGATCTGTCCGCACATGGGAACGATAAATTCTGCGCCTTCGCACTTAGGATTAACCGCAACGTATCCGATTCTTTCTCCGGGAAGAGAAAGAGATTTGGAGAATGAATAGCAGCTCAAAGTGTGATCGTAGAACTTTGATACATACGGAGCGTCAGCGCCCTTGAACACGATCTCTCTGTATGGTTCATCGGACAAAAGATATACCGTATGTCCGAACTCTTTTGACTTAGCTGTAAGAATCTCGGCAAGTCTTGTAAGTGTCTCTGTCGAATATGCAACACCTGAAGGGTTGTTGGGTGTGTTCACGAGAACTGCCGCAACGTCAGCTGTAAACATCTCTTCAAATTTATCAAAGTTGATCTGGAATGTCTCAGTGTCTGCGGGAACAACCTCAAGCTCAACTCCCGCACCTGTTATGTACGGATTGTACTCAGGGAAAAATGGTGCAAATGCAAGCGCCTTGTCTCCGGGCTTTGTGATTGCTCTGATTGCATGTGAGATTGCACCTGCTGCCCCTGTTGTAGGGAAGATGTGCTCAGGTCCGTAGTTCATTCCAAATCTTTTATTCAAAGACTGTGCAATCTTTTCTTTATACAAAGGATTACCGAGACTTGGAGTATATCCGTGAAGTGTCATGGTATCTTCCGTCTGAAGAAGCCTAATCATCTCATCTGTAAATTCCTGAGGAACCGCAACCGAAGGATTTCCCAAGCTGAAATCAAAAACGTTCTCGTATCCGATTTCTTTTCCCCTCGCGGTAGCGTACTCCGAAAGCTCTCTAATTACTGACTTTGCGCCAAGCATTGATTTATATGTCTCGTTAATCATAACCTCGTCTCCTTAAGTATTAAGTAAAAACTTTGTATCTCAGTATACCACAAAAAAGGAGCTTCATCATTTGAAACTCCTCTTAACACTATCAATTCGTCATTCTTCATCCATAGATTTTATAACGATACTGATATGTTCACTTCTATTGTACAAAACTCTTCCAACTTCAATGCGACCGTCTCTGATTCTATAGAAAGCGCTGTACTTTTTGTGGGAAACGTAATAAATACCCGTAAAAATTCCTTCGTAATATAAGCGCTCGCCTGTCTTAGGACATTTACTAACAGTCTTAAGTTTTGCCCTTAAATCAGCTATATAGTTATCAGCAATATCAAAATCTACAGAAGCTTCATAAATTTCGTCCCACGCCTGACCCATATCAGCCACGGCAACCGGTGAATAAACTATTTTATAATTCATCTTAGCCTTTCACCATCCTGCGCCTATTCTTAAAATGCTCAGCGACCTCATCATCGCTTATCCAGCCTTCCTCTTCTCCTGACGCAAATCCCGCATTAAGTTCACTGATAAGCCTAACCATAGCCCTTGCTTTATCAATAATCTCATCATCCTCTATACTATGTATACTATATTCTCCTCGTCCATTCTTAGTAAGATAAACAGGTTTGCCTGCTTCTACCTTATTAAGGACCTGACCATAATTACGTAATTCAGAAATTGGTGCAATTGTTGGCATATAAATCACCTCCGTTTCACACCTTCATTATAGGTAAATAGAACGAGTTTTTCAACAAATTCTTCGAAAAATCTTTCGAACTCTGTTTTTCCTTCAGAATCCGAGCAACTGAACAATCATTGAAGAAAACTTAGTTCCGCTATTTACAAATGGTTCAAAGAGGTACTCAGAAAGCGCGCCGCCAAGTAAAATCCCCATAGGGATCACAGCAAACTTCATTGCATTATTGACCGCAAACACTCTGCCTTGCATATCTTCGCGCACGTTGGTATAGATTAATACCGACTGCACTGCCATAGTAAACAGAATTGGCAAACTTGCGGCGATTCCCGCAATACTCCATATATACACATTCTGCCCAAATGCCATAAGCAAGTCGCCGAATACGAACGAAAGCACTGCGGAATAAAACAGCATCTTCACTTTGTTTTCTTTCAAAAACTTCACTCCGCCAAAAAAGCCGTCAAACATTCCCTCGTCTTCCTCGGGCTCACTCTCTTTGGGAATCTGTATAAAAAAGAACATTACCGTGATGGCAAAAAGGAATGTCGCAATGTCAAACATGAGCACGGACGCAATTCCCCAAAATCCCATCATAGCGCTGGCAAGCATCGGATATAGCACGACGCTTACATTCTCTGAGACAGAACTTAATCCACTGATCTTCTCATATTTATCCTCGGGCACGATTAGTCCTAATGCCACCGAAGAAGCCGGGGACTGCACTGCTTCCATAATACCAAGCACGATATTGATGATGTATATATAATAAAAGTTCATTCGCTGAGTATAGAGAAGTACACATACAATAAGGGAACAAAGCGCAGAAGCGGTATCCGTAAGCATAATAATCTTTTTCTTATCATGCCGATCCACAAATCCGCCTATAAAAAGCTTGTCACCGCCTTCGGTGCAAATGTGAAAAAAGTGAGCAGAGAGACCTGCATAACAGATCTGCTCTGCTGATAGGCCCAAATTATGAGCGCATAGCTTGTCATCATACTTCCAAGCTCTGAAACAGCTTGGCTTAACCAGAAAGAAATATAATTAGTCTTGTTATTCATGTTGTCTTTCCTTCTGCTTATTCAAAGCTAAACCACCACATTACTATAAAAAACATCTTCTTATCCGTTTTATTGAGGATACACTAATAGCCAAATAATTCATTCCCAGTAATAAGTACAGAGAAATAAGATTCTTCGCAAAAAAGACCATGCCTAACGAGATAATAATATTGAATAGAAAAGTTATTTTTAGTATCCATTCTGCTTCTCCCATACTTTGAAGCATCGCTCTCAAAAGCACAAAAATATAATTTATTCCCTGAATTATTATTGATACCATAATGATAATCGAGGCGTTCTTTAAGTCTCTATAATCTTCTCCGAAAAGGCCTAATATCACATATCTATTAACATAAACAATTAACGCAAACAAAAAATATGCCGCAGTTCCCACTTTGAACACTGATTTAGCAACATCTTTTCTATCATAATTATCATCGTTAATAAGAACATTAATAGCTGACGAATATCCATATGCAGGCATAATAACGATATTTATCAATTGTTGAGAAATATTGAAAATCGCCAACATAATCGCTCCCATGCGTCCCACAATCATATTTGTCAAAAACACAAGTACAACACCTTCTAATAGTTCCTGTGCAATTAGCGGCATATTATATTTGATAATATCTCCCATCTTTTTCAGACTAACACAATTAATTCTGCATATATATTGTCTTTTTAATATAATTATCATTTCAAATAACAGTGTAACTATAAGCGCAATTACTGTACTTATAGCCGCACCGGTTGTTCCCATTTTAGGAAAACCATGTTTTCCAAATATCAAAAGATAATCCAATATAATATTAACTATATTGCCTGTAATCGATGCAAAAAATATACAAGATGTCGTCTTTTGAATTTTAAATACCGAATTGCATATAAATATCTGCATATTCAGCAAAAAGCTTACGCTATATATTTTTAGATATCCGGCACCTTCATAAAGAGTCTTATCTTTCAGTCCAAATCCAATTTTTAAGATTGGACCAGAAAATGCTCCTATTAACAGCATAAAAAATATTCCAATGAATACACTAAACATATAATAATTGGCGAATAATTCATCACGTTCCGACTCATCAGAATCAAAAAACTGTATCACAAATCCTATAGATAAAACGCCCAGCACACCAACTATACAATTAAGCACCGAAACAACCAACCCAACTCCAGCAAAACTCTCTATTGAAATATGTCCAACAAATATTTGGTCAATCATTCCCATCACCAAACTCGTAACGGAAGTAAACATCAACGGAATACTTATTTTATTGATTTTTGCTATCAAACTTTCTTTTTTCATCATTTATACACCAAGTTCCATATGTATTTCATTCTGACAGTAGTTCAAAAATGAAAAGGTATCATCTCGTGCATTTTCAAGAGAAATACCATAGTTATCCGATCTCTTTTCCCCTCGCGGTAGCGTACTCCGAAAGCTCTCTAATTACTGACTTTGCGCCAAGCATTGATTTATATGTCTCGTTAATCATAACCTCGTCTCCTTAAGTATTAAGTAAAAACTTTGTATCTCAATATACCACAAAAAAGGAGCTTCATCATTTGAAACTCCTCTTAATATTAGCATCTAAAATCTTGCAAAATCTAGATTATTCATTTTGTTGACGTCGCAAATTCATACAGCTCCTTATACTGCCTTTTCCTTGCAAATTCAACAGCTGTATCTACCCAATTTTTTTCTTTCTCTTTATCTTTTGAGAGCCATTCAGGTGAAAAAGCGGCTACTTTATTATCTATAACACATATGCATCCACCCAGGGCAATCCACCATATGTGTGAACCCATGTCACGAATAGAGCTGAAAAAAGGCGCACCAATGTCAACTAAAACTGTAAAAATAAGTACCATTATTCCGCATTTTATGATGAGCTTAGGTCCGATTGCCTGCGCATACATCCACTTAACCATATTTCTCTTTGCTGAAGGAACATTGATTCCGTTCGCGCCGATCTTAGTATAAATATGCCTCTCAAGACACACTCCAACAATGATAAACACTACTCCCGGTATAAAGCTACATATAATCTCATTAATTTCAGCAACCATATTTGATATAGCTCCTCTCAATCCGATTATCGTTTATAAATACATTTTCACCGTTTCAATTATATCATATGACACCGGAATATATTCTTAGTCAAACACCCGGTTCTGCTTTATAGTAGTTCTTCCATCGCTGCCAATATCTCTTCCGTATCCTTCAGTAGCATATCTTCCGCCTTCTCGCTGTTCTTATCCTTCTTGTACTTATAGATAAACACAGGGTTTCCGGCAGCATGGAAGCTCATCTTGCCCTCGTATCTTGCGAGGAGTTCGGGGATCTTCTCGCCTTTTATCTTGGCGTTTGGAGTTACCTTTATCTCTATCTTGCCGTCGCCGCCCTTAATTTCGGGAACAAAGAGCTTGTGCGCGGCGGTTCTTATAAGTGAGATCCTGAGGAGATTAAGAGCAGTCTTTGGAACTTCTCCGAATCTGTCGACGAGCTCATCTCTCATATCGTCGCTCTCCGTCTGGTTCTCTATGCTCGCGATTCTCTTGTATATCTCAAGCTTCTGCTCTTCGTTGAGGATATAGCTGTCGGGAATATATGCGCTGACATCAAGGTCGATGACTGTGTTGATGTCTTCTCTTGTATCTTTTTCGCCGGGGTTCTTCTTGTGGCGGACAGCTTCTTCGAGCATCTTGCAGTAAAGATCATAGCCGACAGACTGCATGTGGCCGCTTTGTTTTTTGCCCAAAAGGCTTCCCGCGCCTCTTATCTCAAGGTCACGCATAGCGATCTTAAAGCCGCTTCCGAGGTCGGTGAATTCTCTGATCGCAGAAAGTCTCTTTTCCGCAACCTCTTTTAACACCTTATCTCTCTTGTACATAAGGAAGGCGTAAGCTGTGCGGTTCGAGCGTCCGACTCTTCCCCTCAGCTGATAGAGCTGGGAAAGTCCCATTTTGTCTGAGTCGTGGATGATCATGGTATTTACATTGGAGATATCAAGGCCCGTCTCGATAATAGTCGTCGAAACGAGAACGTCGACAGTTCCGTCGATGAAGTCGTACATGATACGCTCAAGTTCTGACTCTTTCATCTGTCCGTGCGCAAAAGCAACGTTCGCTTCGGGCACAAGTTTCTGGATCCTTGCCGCAACATCCGCTATGTCATTGACTCTGTTGTACACGTAATAAACCTGGCCGTCTCTTCCAAGTTCTCTAACTATCGCTTCTCGCACAAGCTCGTCGTTGTATTCCATAACATAAGTTTGGATTGGAAGCCTGTCGTTAGGAGCTTCTTCGAGGACAGACATCTCTCTTATTCCAACAAGCGACATATGAAGCGTTCGCGGAATAGGCGTTGCCGTAAGTGTCAAAACATCAACGCTCTCTTTTATAGTCTTTATTTTTTCCTTGTGTGTAACACCGAAGCGCTGCTCCTCGTCGACGATAAGGAGCCCCAGGTCCTTGTACTGAACGTCTTTTGAAAGAAGCCTGTGCGTTCCGATAACTATATCAACCAGACCTTTCTTAAGGTCGGTAACTGTCTTTGCCTGCTCTTTTGCAGTCCTGAATCTGGACATCAGGTCAACTCTTACGGGGAAATCTCTCATTCTCTCGCTGAAAGTATTATAATGCTGCTGGGCAAGAATTGTCGTGGGCACAAGAACCGCAACCTGCTTTCCGTCCTGAACCGCCTTAAACGCCGCTCTAATCGCAATCTCAGTCTTTCCGAATCCGACATCACCGCAAACGAGTCTGTCCATAATAACAGATGATTCCATATCGCGCTTGGTCTCTTCTATCGCATTCAGCTGATCTTCCGTCTCCTGAAAAGGAAATGCATCTTCAAATTCCTGCTGCCAAACCGTATCCTTACTGAACTCAAAACCCTTTGTCTCCTGCCTCTTCGCATAGAGTTCGACAAGATCCTGCGCAACTTCTTCTACCGCTGCCTTTACCTTGTTCTTGGTATGTGTCCACTCCAAGGTACCAAGTTTGTTGAGTTTTGGCTTGTGGCCGTGACCTTCTTCGCCACCCGAAGCATACTTCTGAATAACGCCGAGTCCCGTTGCAAGAACGTAGAGATTGCCGCCGTCTCCGTATTCGATCTTTATATAATCCCTGACAACATTGTCAGTCTCAACCTTTTCTATACCTTTGTATATACCAAGTCCATGCTCTTCATGAACTACGTAATCGCCGATCTTAAGGTCCGCAAAGTTAGATATCTTCTCACCGGTATACTTGGCCTTTTTCTTTCTCTTTTTCCTTATATGCTCGGTAAAAATGTCGCTCTCCGCAATCACGGCAAACTTAATCCCCGGATACTCAAATCCCTTGAGAATCCTTCCGTAATAAGTCATTATCTCGCCTGGTCTCAGGACTCTTCCCGGATCTTCGCTGTAAAATGCGGTAACAAGATTATCCCTGAGGTCCTCGACAATTCTTTTTGCCCTCGTTCTGGAACCTGAGAGAATAAGCACTCTGTAGCCTTTTTTCACATAACTTTTAAGATCGCTTACGAGAGAATCGAAGCTGTTATTATAGGGAGCCACACTCCTTGCGTTAATGTCCCAGCTCTTTTCCGGTGAAAAGAGATTCTGGGATTTGGGCATGGCAAGTGCGGAAACAAGCACTCTTCGGCCGTTTCCCATTCTCGATATGCAGTTATCTATTGAATACAAAAGATCCATCTGCCCCGGAAGGACGTATCCCTTCTCGGCTCTGTGCGTCATGCTCTCTTTAAACTCAGCCTCGACAGCCATCGCATGCTCCAGAACCCTCTGTGGCTCGTCGATAAAGATACAGCTCTTTCCCTTCGGGAACATCTCCTGAATAGTGACGGTGTCGTCATAAAAATAACGGATGTAACTCTCGAGATTGACTACTGAGTGGAGTTCAAAGAGCTGCTCGTTTAATTCTTCCGTCTGTTTTTTTATCCTGTGAGCTTCTTCCGTCTTGAATTCAGCGCGAAGTGTTTTGCAGACTTTCTCGGTATCTTCGTTAACCCTGTCCATTCCTTCTCTGAGCTTTTTCTCATCAAGGATGATCTCTGATGCCGGGTAAATGTCGATGGATTCAAGCTTTTCAAGCGATCTCTGCGACATAATGTCAAAGCTTCTGATTGACTGGATCTCATCTCCCCAAAGCTCTATTCTGAAAGGATTTTCTTCCGTGAGGTCAAAAACATCGACGATGTCTCCTCTTACAGAAAACTCGCCGGGTCCCTCTACCTGATAATTTCTGACATATCCCATTGTAACAAGACGCTTTGCGATCTCGGTTTCATCAATCGGAACGTGCCTGTCTATGGATAGAATGTTTTCTTTTATAACTTCAGGTTTTATCTGAGGCGCCATAAGCGCTGAAAATGTCGTAACAACAGTAACGGGTCTTCCCTCAAGAAGCCTTCTCATGCAGCGTATTCTCTGTCTTACAATCTCGTTACTGTGCACATCGGCCTGGTAAAAGATAAGATCTTTAGCGGGATACACAGTGACATTCTTGTCATAAAACTTGTAATCCTCATATATCTCTTTTGCCCTAAGATCACTGTAAGTTACGATTATTCTGTACTTAAAGTCAGCCCCAAGACTGCTTATAAAGTGGAGTTTCTGGGAGTCTACGCATCCCGTCACTTCCGCACAGGCAAAGGGCTTCTCAAGATAGTTATTCAGTTCTTCGAATTCTTTTAATTCGTTTAAAGGAGTTGTTATCGCTCTCATTTATTTTTTACCGTTAAATTTGTTCATGGCACTGTCAACGCCGTTCTCCATTATCTCGCAGACCGCATCGACAGCTCGTCCTATTCCGTCCTTGATTCCGGTAGCATCCTCGCCCTCGAAATGGCCGAGAACCCAGTTCACCATATCGTATTCCTTGGGCTTCTTGCCAACTCCGACACGAACTCTGCTAAACTCGTCGTGTCCAAGCTGCGCAATAATATTCTTAAGCCCGTTGTGTCCGCCGGCGCTTCCCTTAGGTCTAACCCTGATCATACCCACATCGAGCTCAACGTCGTCCGAGATCACGATGAGTTCTGTCTTGGTATCAACCTTGAAATAGTCACAGATAGGCCTTATCGCTTCTCCGCTTAAGTTCATATATGTAATAGGCTTTACAAGAATAACCTTCTGATCACCTATCTTTCCTTTTCCATACACAGCCTTGAACTTTGTCTCCGTGAGACCAATATTATATTTATCCGACAATGCGTCTATTGTTTCAAATCCCACATTGTGTCTTGTTCCGAAATATTTCTTTTCGGGATTTCCAAGTCCCGCTATCACATACATATTGCCAAAACCCTCTTCTTTTTTCGCAAATAATTTCTTTATTAATCCTAACACTACTACATCTCCCTTGATATTACAATGTATAAAGCCTATTCAAAGTATACTTTGAAAGTTGCTTATAGTCCAACTATCAACGCAGAAAATAAGGCTGCACCGGAGTTTTGTTTCTCAGATGCAGCCTAGATTCTAATAAGTTATCTTATTTTATCAATATTGTGAACGCATTCGTCAAGTCCTATGATTTTAGTTGTCGATAAGCCGGTGTTCTCATCGTTTTCTATTTTTATGACAAAATCAATTCCAGCTTTCAGTTTATAACCTTTATATGTAACATTGATATCTGTTTGATTTGGCTGTGTATTCAATAGACTTGAAACCTCTATTACCAATCCATCCGGACTGCCTGGATCCGAAACAATTATTTCACAAGAAGCAGTAAATGCCCCATCTTCTGATGTTGCAGTAATTACAGCACTCCCCGGTTTGAACGCACTAACAAATCCATCCGGATGAACCAACGCCACAGCACTATCGCTGCTACTCCATGTAATATTTTTGTTCGAAGCATTCTCCGGAAAAAAATTCACAGCAAGTTGCTTGTGTTCATATTGATTGAGTGTAAATGAATTTTCGCTAAATGAAATTCCGGACAAAAACTTTACTTCGGATTTAGGTATCAATTTTACGCCATGCATCTCTGCCCTTATTTCCATGTACAAAGAATTATCAAGAGGATACCTCAGCTGTTCAGGCGCTTTATTCCAAGGTTCTACAACAAACATGTTGTCATCGATGTATAAATTGGGACTATCAATATAATCCTTAAGTTCCAAGTGACCACCATTTATTCTAATACTTGAATCACTGTCAAAATGAGTACTGATATGATGTCCGGAAATATAGCCACCATTAATTGTGATATTCTTATAATATATTCCTATATTCTCTGGAAGTATAATAGAGCCGCCATTTACTTCAAGATTAATATCACCAGCTACCGAACTACTATATTTTATCGTTCCGCTATTAAGGATCATTTTTCCTGAATCAAATAACTTAACACCTCTTAGCTCAAGCGTTCCGTTTCCGGATATAGTTAATTCATGACCGTTTATGCCAATATAAAAAAGACTTTTGTCAGTATCAAGATTAAGAACACTATCTTCCTTAATTTCTAATTTTTCTCCCTCATTAAGCTCACTAAGATTAATTACTGTCGGCTCGGCAGCCTTTATCGGTTTACAACACAATACCAATGATAATAAAAACAGTGCAAAGCAAATAAACAATGAATGACTCTTTTTCATACGTTTTTCCTCCAATGTACATTTTTTCGTTATTGTAAGCACAATATATTAAGAATAGCATGCATTTTCGAAAATTCAACATATTTTTGACGAACAAGTATACAAAATAAGTAAATTGAATAATAAATCAAAACAAAATGTGTTATTATATCATACAGAGGTTTATTACAAAAAATTAAATAAGGAGCTGGGGAAATACTATGGGAAACGTGATGATTGTCTCGCTACACATTTTTTTGGCTACAGTATGTTTATGGTCTATGTACAAGGCAGCAAAAAGACTTGTTGCTAAGAGAGCCGACAAAGAAGAGCATATTGATGATGTTTATGAATATGCCGGATTCATAATAGCTGTAATTATGGTACTGATGTATATTGCTCTTATATTTATGGGGGCATACGGAATTACAAGTGCATGCCCGTTGGCGTGTGCGGCAATGTGCGTGAACAATCAGCGTTTAAATAACAGAAATGAAGCTTAATTAAAAAAGGCTTGCGGAAGGATATTACTCCATTTCACAAGCCTCATTATATATCACACACATTAATACGTCTAAATTATATTGAATTTTCAGATATATGTGTTATTCTTAACTTATTGTATTCACAATACCAACAATACACATATTGGAGGAAAAATCGCATGAAAAAAAGTCACTCATTGTTGGGCATCTTTGCCTTATCCTTGGTATCATCTCTGGTATTTTTTTCCAAACCTGTAAAAGCCGCTGAAGCGGCAGACATTACTCTAAGCGCTTCTGAAGACAGTGCATTTAATACCACTTGCGAAACCACTTTTAGCAGTACAACTCCCGAAATCGATTCAAACGATACGAGTAGTAATTCTGATTACAAAGCTATATTTATCAGATATTATGTTGATGATGAAAAACATGAATTCACTGTAAATAACAACAGTGATTATTTAGAAGAAGGAACCGGTTATACCGTCAGCTACGATTTTGATGAAGAAACAGGCTCACATATTACTACTGTCAATTCAGAAGGCTTTGAAGTAACTCTTACATATTCTCCTGATGATGAGAAACGTTGCCATCCTGAAATAAAAGTAACATATAACGGCACTGTTCTAAATGAAGGTCCCGAATATAACGTAACTGAATTCCATTATGATAATCCCGGTATATCTTGGACCATCATAGGAATTGACAACTATCTTGATTATATGAATAGCTAAAGCTTACATAGAAAGGCTTGCGGAATGGTCATTCAATCCGCAAGCCTCATTTTTACTCAATATTCTATTCAGCCGTTATGTCACGCTTCCCCCTCGCTGTCTTCTGCGGCTGCTTTATCATAAGCTTCCAGGATTGTATCCTGAAGAACCTTTCTCATATCTGAGTTGATCGGATGTGCGATGTCACGATACTCGCCGTCCGTAGACTTCTTGCTGGGCATTGCAATGAACAAGCCTCTCTCGCCTTCGATTACCTTGATGTCATGAACAACAAATTCATTCTCAAATGTAACCGATACGATTGCGCGCATTTTTCCTTGTTTTGTAACTTTTCTTACTCTGACGTCTGTTATCTTCATCATATAACCCCCTCTTGGTCAAATAAATTTCATGAAGTCTGCAGTAATGGTTTACTTAGATCATGTATCTTTCGTTATTTTCAATAACTATTTTAATGCCGTCATCTTCCTTGTAGTAAGAGTTTGCCTGGATCGTGCCGTGACTTTCAACGATACAGTTCTCAATATGTGTATTGTCGCCGATGTAAACATCATTTAAGATGATAGCATTCTTAATGTAACAATTGTTTCCTATAAAAGCACCTTTAAATATTACGGAATCTTCTATTGTTCCGTTTATGATGCATCCGCTGGAGATAATGCTGTTTTTTACATTAACTCCTACGTTGTACTTGGCGGGTGGAAGGTCTACGACTTTCGTGTAGATTCCCGGATATTCTCTAAAGAAATACTGTCTTATCTCCGCTTTCAGGAAATCCATATTCGTCCGGAAGTAATCTTCAACGGAAGCGATGTTGTTCCAGTACTCTTTTATCTTGTATCCGTAAATGCGCTTCATATCTTTGTATCTGACAAGAATGTCACGCACAAAATCATATCGCCCTTCTTTATCAGCCTTCTCAATAAGTTCAATGAGTTGCCTTCGTCTGACCACGTATATTCCGCAGGATATCGTATTCGACCGCGATATTACAGGCTTTTCTTCAAATTCCTCTATCCGGCTCTCTTCATTCATTCTCACAGTTCCGAATCTCTCGGTATCCGTGTTTGCCGGCATATCCTTACACACAACCGTTATATCGGCCTGTTTCTGGATATGGTATTCGAGGAGTTTTCCGTAGTCCATCTTGTAAACGCAGTCACCGGAAGTAATGATCACATACGGTTCATGGCACGCTCTGAGGAAATCAAGATTCTGCGCAATCGCATCAGCCGTTCCCCTGTACCATAAGTTTCCGGATGCTTTTACCGCCGGGGTAAATACATACAAGCCGCCCTGCTTTCTACCAAAGTCCCACCACTTGGATGAACTCAAGTGTGCATTTAAGCTTCCCGCATTGTACTGAGTAAATACGGCAACCGTCTGAATATGAGAGTTTGTCATATTACTCAGGGCAAAATCGATACTTCTGTAAAAACCTGCCACAGGCATTGCGCAAACTGCTCTCTTCTGGGATAATTCCTGCATCCTGCTACTGCTGCCGCCCGCTAAAATTATGCCAATCGCCCTCATATCAATCACCTGCCTTATCTAGTGTCTTGCCGCTGTCAAGTTTACCATCGCTGTAATCCTTTTCAGCAGTCACACCCGAGATAACCGTATTCTTTCCAATCGTCACATTGTCGGGAATAACCGACTTCTCTCCGATAGTGCAGAGACCTTCACAATAGATATTGGGCTTCGAGTCGTTTTCTTTTTCCTCAAAAGCTCCGATTCTTACGTTGTTTCCTATAGTAACCTTCTCGGCGATGATTCCTTTTTCTATGTTGCAACCCTCACCGATAACGGTCTCATTCATTATTATTGAATTGCTGACCACAGTACCTTTCCCGATCTTTACTCCGGGGCTGATAACTGAGCTGTACACCTTTCCGTAAATCTCACAGCCTTCGCCGATGATACTTCTCTCAACGGCGCTTTCGGGTCCCAGATACTGAGGCGGTTGAACCCCGCTGGAAGTGTATATCTTCCAGTATTCCTCATAGAGGTTGAATTCGGGGACAATGTCTATAAGCTCCATGTTTGCCTGCCAGTATGATGTAAGAGTTCCCACATCTTTCCAATAGCCGTCAAACTCGTATGCATATAATGACAATCCCTGTTCCTTGCAATAAGGAATAATATGCTTACCAAAATCTAGTCCCGACTGATCCTTATTATTAATAAGAGAATCTTTTAAAGCTTCCCAGGAAAAAATGTATATACCCATTGATGCGAGATTGCTTCTTGGATGCTCAGGTTTTTCCTCGAAATCCACGATCTTCTTATTTTCATCTGCGATCATTATTCCGAACCTGCTTGCTTCCTCCATCGGAACCGGCATAACCGCAATGGTTACATCCGCTCCGCTTGATTTGTGAAAGTCAAGCATAGTCTCATAATCCATCTTATATATATGATCTCCCGAAAGGATCAGTACATAATCCGGATTATAATTTTCCATATACTCAAAGTTTTGGTAAATAGCATTGGCAGTACCGGTATACCATTCACTGTTGGAGCTTTTTTCATAAGGAGGAAGAACCGTGACTCCTCCGAAATTTCGATCAAGATCCCACGGTATACCTATTCCAATGTGAGAATTAAGCCTAAGCGGACGATACTGTGTAAGAACACCCACAGTGTCCACTCCAGAATTGATACAGTTACTAAGCGGAAAATCGATAATTCGATACTTTCCACCAAAAGAGACAGCCGGCTTTGCCATCTTTGCTGTCAACACTCCTAATCTGCTTCCCTGGCCCCCCGCCAGCAGCATGGCGATCATCTCTTTTTTTATCATGTTCCACCTCGTTGCGGATCCGGCTATAGCTGCCGGTTTTTGATACACCAAACTCACTGTCCTGTATTACAGAAAAAAATGTTACCTCTTATATATGAGTATATCATAAACATATTATTTAAAAAACATAAATACTCTAAATATAGAATATATTTTCACTCAATCAGGTTTCCGTTTTTGACTTTGTAAAAAATCGTGTTACAATATAGATTACGTTATAAAACGTATTCTATGAAATGAGGGTTTTTTATGTACACAATTGATTTCAGTAAGCCATCGCACGTTTATTTTATGGGGATAGGCGGTATCTCAATGAGCGGTCTTGCTCATATATTAATAGAGAAAGGATTCAAAGTTTCAGGTTCGGATTCAAAAGAATCTCCAATGACAAAAGCTCTTTCCGACCTTGGAGTTAACATTATGTACGGTCAGTGTGCTCAGAATATCACAGATGCGAGCCCTATTGACGTTGTTGTACATACAGCTGCCATCCATCCCGACAATCCGGAGTTCATGGCTGCAAAGGCAGCAAATATTCCCATTTTGACAAGAGCCGAACTTCTCGGTCAGATAATGAAGGAGTATAAGATTCCCATCGCGATCAGCGGAACTCACGGGAAAACTACGACTACTTCAATGCTTTCAAAGATTCTTCTTGAAGCAGATACAGATCCCACACTTTCAATCGGTGGCGTATTCAGCGACATAGGCGGAAATATCCGCGTAGGAAAATCTGATTTCTTTGTTACCGAAGCTTGTGAGTACACTAACAGTTTCCTCAGCTTCTTCCCTAAGATCAGTGTTATTTCCAATATAGATGCGGATCACCTTGATTTCTTCAAGGATCTTGATGATATAAGAAACTCTTTTTCCAAATTCGCACATCTTCTTCCCGATGACGGAACACTCGTAATAAACGGTGACATCGAGAACGTTGGCGCGATCACAGAAGGACTGGGCTGTGAAATAATAACATACGGTTCAAAAGAAGATTTTGACTACTATCCTTCTGATATAGAATATGATGAGCACGGAAATCCTTCATTTAAGGCTCATATCCCCGGCGGAAAAGTGCTTGATGTCAAGCTCGCGGTACCGGGACTTCACAATGTGTACAATGCGCTTGCTTCAATCGCTGTAAGCAATATTCTCGGAATAGATTCCGATGTGGCAACAAAAGCTCTTTCATTATTCGGAGGCACAAGCCGCCGTTTCGAGCACAAGGGAGAAATACACGGCGTTACCATCATTGATGACTACGCCCACCATCCCACAGAGATAAAGGCTACGCTCACTGCAGCGCAGAATTATCCACACAACAAGATATGGTGCGTATTCCAGCCACACACATATACAAGAACCAAGGCTCTTCTTGATGAATTTGCCGAAGCACTTTCATTTGCCGATAAAGTAGTACTTGTTGACATCTATGCTGCAAGAGAGACAGATACATTGGGCATCAGCTCACGTACCCTCTGTGACAAGATTGTTGAACTCGGCCATGATTGCACGTATTTTCCTACTTTAGATGGCTTTTCAGAAGTCGAAAAATTTCTTTTGCAAAATTGCACTAAAGGAGATTTGTTGATAACCATGGGTGCCGGAGATGTAGTAAAAATCGGCAACGAGCTACTTGGTAAGTAATACTTTTCCACTTTTCCACTTTTTTGGTTCAATTTATAAAATACATTCTTCGTGGATAACAGTCAGACTTTTCAACAAGACCTATTTTCCCGGTCTTTTTGAGAGTTTGGCTGTTTTTTTAGATTTTTTTAATAATAATCCACGTTATCCACATTATCCACAAAGATTTCCACTTTTTGCAAAACGCTCAGATTCCGCTTCTCTTCGTCACTTTTCCCATATCATATTAAAAATTACCATGCTATAATCCTACATGTGATGAAAAAGTAAAGCAGGTGATTAGAGAGATGATGGGGCGAGTAACTATCAGTACTAAGGTGGGGGAGGATTCTACCAGTGTTTCAAATATCTTTATAGATGAATACATGCAGGATGCTAACGATGCGCAGATAAAGATCTACCTTTATTTGTTGCGCATGATGAAGGCCAATCTGCCTACAAGCGTTTCTGCGTTGGCAGATAAATTCAACCATACCGAGAAGGACGTAGTGCGTGCTCTCAAGTACTGGGAGAAAAAGGGTCTTATCAGTCTTGAATACGACAACTCGGATACACTTATAGGAATACATATGGAAGATATTACTTCTCAGAAACCGGTCGCTCCACGCAAGAGCGAACCAATTATGAGAACTGTTCCCGCTTCCAAACCCGAAAGCACAATTAAGGCAAAACCTAACTATTCTGCCGCTGAACTCAGTGCTTTCAAACAGTCTTCCGCTGCGAATATCGTGTTCCCTGCAGAACAGTATTTTAAAAGACCTCTTACATCGACAGAGCTTATGACTCTGTTCTACATAAAGGATGAACTTAAGTTTTCTGATGATCTTTTGGACTATCTGATGCAATATTGCGTCGATAATCATAAGGCTGATTTCAGGTATGTGGAAAAAGTCGCAATAAACTGGACTCAGCAAGGCATCAAAACGCCAAAACAGGCTCGCGTGGAGAATTTCAAACATGATCACGAGATAATCGAGATCATGAAGGCACTCGGTATGGAAAATAGTCCCACGGAAAAAGAAGGAAACTTCATTAA
Organism: Butyrivibrio sp. AE2005; assembly: GCF_000686965.1. NCBI lineage: Bacteria > Bacillati > Bacillota > Clostridia > Lachnospirales > Lachnospiraceae > Butyrivibrio > Butyrivibrio sp. AE2005. The sequence goes on along the minus strand of NZ_KK366043.1, from coordinate 48,246 downwards.
ATCGTGGCGTAGGGAGTTGGGTTTTTCAATGGATATCATTATGGAAGCCTGCGACCGTACTGTTATGGCGACACAGAAGAATCGTCTCAAATATTGTGACTCAATTCTTCGAAACTGGCATGCCAACAATGTTTCTTCAAGGGAGGATATTGCCAGACTTGATGCTGACTTCACTGAAGATCTCCGCAAAAAGAGATCGAAGGCTTCCGTGGCATCCATTAATACCAAAATCCGCTCCGACGAATCATATATTCGCCCAAGCGGAGTCCAGAACCGCTTTAATCAGTTCCAGCAAAATACATATAATTTTGCTGAGCTTGAGAAGCAGCTTTTGGACAACTGATGCTCATATTTGATTGGGGAATCAGATACGGGTACATACATACTCGGCCCTGTACTTTGGCTCGGTGGCGGCACAAGCCTTCCCTGAAACACGTACAGGGCATAAGTATGTAAGCGAAACGAATAGTGTAGCGATTTGCATTTTGAAAGGTATAAACATATGGCATTGACCAACGCGCAATTCGATGAAATAATGCACACTTATGAAGAGATGCGCTCTCTTCACAGACAGGAACTCGAGGAGCGAAAGCGCTCCGTCTACGAAACCATCCCCGGATACAGGGAACTGGAGGACAAATCCTCTACCATAAGCGTTGATTTCGGAAAAAGACTTCTTTCAGGCGAAAGGCTTGACCGCTCGGTGTTAAGGCACCAACTGGCAGAACTCGCCCGTCAAAAAAAATTGCTTCTTACCGAATCCGGATTTTCCGATGATTATCTCGATATGGGCTACTCCTGCCCTTATTGCAAAGATACAGGTTATATCGGTAATGAAAAATGTCACTGTTTCAAGCAAAAGATAATTGAAAAGCTCTACGACAGATCAAATCTCAAAGAAATGGCAAAGACTGCCAACTTTAAACTTGTAAATGAAAAATATTATCAGGGCGACGATCTGCAGAGATTCCGCGGTGCGCTAAAGACCGCTGAACTTTTTGTAAACTCTTTTAACTCTGACTACCAAAATCTTTTCATTTATGGTACAGTGGGTGTTGGCAAATCATTCCTGTCTACTTGTGTTGCCAATGAGCTGCTAAAAAAGGGACACTCCGTGATATATTTCAGCTCATCGGGCTTGTTTGAACTTCTGGCAGAAAATTCATTTGACTACAAGAACAAACAAGAACTTCGCGGAATATATGATGATATCTATAACTGTGAACTTCTTATAATAGATGATCTCGGTACGGAGCGCACAAACAGTTTCGTGTCTTCCGAGCTTTTTTCATGCTTAAATGAACGAGATCTTCGCAAGAAGTCAACAATCATTAACACTAATCTGTCTTTGGAAGAAGTACAGATTATATATTCGGACCGTATTTTTTCAAGAGTTGCAAGCAACTATAAACTGCTAAAGCTCTCAGGTCCTGACATCAGGAAAATCAAAAAGATTGCCATAAAAGAAAGTGAGGATTTTCAGTAATGCCTAAAAAAGAAGAGAAACGTAATCTGGAAACAATTCCCGTTGGATCATTGGGAATCATTCCATTAAAAGGTGTTAAGACCTTGGCTGAAAAGGTTGATTACTATCTCGTAAAATGGAGAGCCGAAAGAGAAAACGAACACAAAGGAAGCTTGGCCTTTACAGGTTATGAAAGACCATCTTATATCCTTGAAGCAGAGGTACCGAGATTCGGAACAGGTGAAGCAAAAGGTGTTATTAAAACTTCCGTTCGTGGAGATGACCTCTTTCTTCTTGTAGATGTTTGTAACTATTCACAGACATACTCAATGTTTGGCAGAGAAAATCACATGTCTCCTGATGATCATTATCAGGATCTTAAGAGAATTATCGCTGCTGTAGGAGGAAAAGCCAGAAGAATAACCGTTATCATGCCTTTCCTTTATGAATCAAGACAGCATAAGAGAAATTCAAGAGAATCTTTGGACTGTGCTATTGCCCTTCAGGAACTTGTAAGCATGGGCGTAGACAACATCATTACATTTGATGCTCACGATCCGAGAGTACAGAATGCTATTCCTCTTAACGGTTTTGAGACCGTTAGAACAACATATCAGTTTATCAAAGCACTTCTTAGAAATGTCTGGGATCTCAAGATTGATTCAGACAACATGATGGTAATAAGCCCGGATGAAGGCGGAATGAGCCGTGCAATCTATCTTGCAAGTGTGCTCGGTCTCGATGTGGGAATGTTCTACAAGCGTCGTGACTATACACAGGTTGTAAACGGAAGAAATCCTATCGTTTCTCACGAGTTCCTTGGAACAAGTGTTGAAGGCAAATCTGTTATCATTGTCGACGATATGATCTCCTCAGGCGAAAGTCTTCTTGATGTTGCCAAGGCTCTTAAAGAGCGTAAAGCTGCAAGAATCTATGCTTTCTCAACATTTGGTCTTTTCACAGGCGGACTGGATGTATTTGATGAAGCATACAAGAACGGTATCATAGATAAAGTCTTCACAACAAACCTTATTTATCAGACACCTGAGCTTCTCTCTCGTGAATGGTACATAAGCTGTGATATGAGTAAGTATATTGCTTACCTTATCGATACTCTTAACCACGACGCTTCTATCAGCGATCTTCTCAATCCTGTTGAGAGAATCAACAGTATTATTGAAAGATACAACAGCGGCGAGCTTAAGGCTTCACTTGAAGCAGAGAAAAAAATCTGATAAAAAATACGAACTGTTTAGTTGAATGGAATCCACTCAACTAAACAGTTCTTTTATATTGATCAAAGAATCAATCTTCTTATATAGTACCTTCTGCAATTCTTCATCAGGCTGCGTCAGATCGGGAATCATGATAACATTGCAACCTGCGCGGTATGCGCTCATCACGCCGTTTGGTGAATCTTCAACAGCAAATGTTCTGTCCGGTGAAAGTCCAAGTTGCTCACACGCATATGCATATATATCAGGCGCGGGCTTTCCTTTTTCTACCATGTTTGCACATATTATCTTATCAAAGTATTCAAATAGTCCTATCTTTTTAAGATAACGCTCAGTCCTCTCATAATCATTGGCTGTGGCAATACATGTAAGTATTCCGTTTTCACGAAGCCAGGTAAGTATCTCTTTTGCCCCAAACTTAAGTGGTATTCCGCTCTCGCGTATCATCTCTTCGACAAGACCTTTTCTGTACTCTCTTACTTTCATATAGTTAAAGTCTTCGCCGTACCACTCTTTGAATTTCGCAGGTGCAAAAGGCCTCCCAAGAGACCTAAGTTCAAGCGCCTTCTCTTTTTCCATGGTATATCCGAAATGTGCAAGTGCCTTTGGCCACGCAATCTGATAATACTTCTCCGTATCAGTCAAAGTCCCGTCGAGATCAAAGATCACTGCTTCTGCTTTTTTATCCAAATCTATACCCTCACTCTATCTGCTTTTTCCACTATCCTATAATACCATGACTTCGTATTATTTATATTCCTATCCCACAATACTTTGTAATATAATTACCTATATGATTTCTTAATCATTCGACTAAGGAGGTTTCTATGGCAATAAACGAAAACATTACGAAAAGAAATACCCTGCTTGCACAGAAAGTGATAAAGGGTCTTGAATCAAGAAATATGAGTGGATATTTTGCATCTTCCAAAGAAGAAGCACTTAAACTCGCAATGGTTCTGATTCCCACCGGTTCAAGCGTAACTATGGGCGGCGCAATGAGCGCTCACGAGATTGGTCTTGTACAGACATTAAAAGAAGGCAACTATAACTTTATCGACAGAGATGCATATGAAGATAAGCGCGCAGCCATGCTTGCTGCCTACGATGCAGATGTCTTTCTCTCAAGCGCAAATGCGATTACGGAAGACGGCGTCCTTGTCAACATTGACGGAAACGCAAACCGTGTCTCTGCAATCGCTCAGGGTCCCAAAAAGGTTGTATTTATCGTTGGCATGAACAAAGTATGCCCGGACGTTGACAGCGCCCTTAAAAGAGCAAGAAACGTTGCAGCGCCTATAAACGCTCAGCGCTTTGGGCTAAACACTCCATGCTGCAAAACAGGTTCATGCATGGACTGCAAATCACCTGACACAATTTGTTGCCAGTTCCTCGTAACACGCTTTTCCAGACACGCAGAGAGAATCCACGTTATCCTTGTAAATGACACTCTTGGATTCTGATCTTAGTAATATGAAATAAAAAAGTTGGAGGTATTCTCCAACTTTTTTATTATATCTTCCTTCTTTATATACTTTATAATTCTAAAACCCTGATTCAATCAGTATTATCTTAAATCTCTTCAAGCCAATTGCTGCCGTCGGCATAATTTAGCACTACTCCGGGCTGAACATTATAGCAAAACACATTAAAGCATATTCCTGCTCCGCCGTCCTCAACAGACAGTGCCTCGATATTCACTCCGCTGCATAAAAGGTTATCGCCTTCAAATACAGGTGTAACGCGATACATTACGTGATTACCACTCTCCTTTACATATGACGCAACCATATTTTCATACGGAAGCATCCCATCCACGTTCAAGTATCTTGTTCCCGTCACGAAGTTCTTGTCATTGTCATTCTCTCCGGTCAGCTGAAATCCGATAAGGTGGCATCTGTTATATAAGTACGGAGGCTTTGATTTTACAACTCCCGGATACTTATTTTGCTTCCAGCCTGTAGGCTTTATCCTTGCAATAGATTCGCGCTTCTCGGTCGGCATAATATCCTGTCCAACACAGGCGACTGCTGTTGTACACCTTCCAAGAGCATCCTGTTCACCATATCTTTCAAACGATTGATCAACAATCTCATCCTCGGTAAATGTAGGTTTATTACCATTTACCTCTACAGAGGCGTTTCCTGAATAATCAGTTTCTGCGCTTACACTACTTGTAACACTTGTATCAGGTAATAATTCCGGATAAAAAACGGAAAAATAAACCGCGCAAAGTAGTGAAAGCAACGCCATGATTTTTTTGTAGTGTGCAGTCAGTTTTGTTTTTTTCTTCTTTTTCCTAGCCATATTAAGCTATTCTGCTACACTAAAGTGAAAATCCTGTGTCCTAAGTATGTTTTTTCAGAAAACTTTGCTTATTTTTCATTAGGTACATAAGAAATGAAATGATTTCCGTTTTTAGCAAACCAATCTTTCGCATCAGTCATGCCAAGCTTCTGAATTCTTCCCGCTCTCGGATCCAGATAATCAATATTCTGATTGTCATATCCAAGAAGCATTACGGCATCATCATTATTCAAAAATGCCATTACGGGAAGGCCCTTACTTATGTAGTACAAAACTGTATCAAGCGCACATCCGTCAAGCTTAACTATATTTGCATCGGTAAACTGCGACCTCAAAATGTCTTCAACACTGTTTCCGCTTGCAAGCGAAGATTCGACATCCACATTTCTTCCGCCATAGTGATACAAAATAAGATCGATACAAACCGCTGTGGGATTCTTTGTTGTAATACCCTCATAGTTCTCTATCTTCTCTGTAAGCGAACCGATACGGTTATATGAAAGCCTGTCGCCCTTTCTCCAAATATAATTATTGGTATCTCCGACAACCGCTCCGAACTTAAGCTCAGCATCCTTAACAGCCTTCGCAGAATCGGTGTAAACTTTTGCCTTTCCTTTCATATCATATACATAATAAAAAGGATTTTTTCCCGCATCTCGTTTAAGTTCCACCTCAACGTTTCTGCTCTCTTCAAACAAAATCTGATTAGGTGTAAGAACTCTTATCTGCTTAGACTTTATTTCATTTTTGGTGCTGATCTGAACAATCTTCTCATACTCATCAACCGCAACCTGAGTTACTTTGTTTCTGACCTCTTTGTCCTCCTGAGTATACTTGAAGACATAATCATTCTCCATTCCAAGTTCATCAGTACTCTCATATTCGCCGTTTTCATTCTTTTTCACGGAATAGAAATTAATCTGCTTACCGATTTTCTTAATACCCGTTACATAACCGTATTCACTCGGCACCTCCCTGTCATCCAAAGGCTTGCTGCCTTCCTGCAGTGCCGCCATATTATGAACCTGTATTCTATACATCAGATATAAAGGATTGCCCAGCTGATCCTTAGCTACATCTCCGGCCCTTACGAATCCATAGACAAAATCTTCACCCCTAAATCCCATAAGGATTACCTTTTCGCCATTTTCAGCTGTTATCTCTTCTTTTACTTTCGTATCAAGATTCATTACATCAAATTTGGTCAGATCATCTCCCTGCCATGCAATTGTTCCCTCTGATTCCGAAATCTTATACGATCCTGCACCTATATCTTCAACGGCAAGATTATAAGTTCTGTCTGTGAGATTAACCTCATAGATATTCTGATCGAGCATTATATAAAGTATGTTACTGTCATTTACATAAGCAAGTGTATCCACGCAATCTTCAAGGATTTCCGCAGCCTGTCCGCATTCAATAAATACCTGCTCTTCAACAGCATTTAATGAAGCACTGTAGTTATACACCGCTATACCGACTCTTCCTTCATGTATACCTCTGTTCATGTATCCGGCAACAACAAAACGCACATCGCCGTCTTCATCCACATTAAGAATCTTTACCTTGTTGTTATCCCAGTTCGCTCTTATGTCGTCATTCTCTTTGTCATAGAATCCAAAAATATATGCAAGACGACCATCTACATTGTTATAGGAAAAAAGCCTGTTCTCACTTACAAATGCAAATACACTTCCACCTTCGCTTACTCCGCCGCTTTCCTTAAATTCAAAATCCGGTTCACAGATTCCCAGCGTAATTGAATTCTTACCGACAGAATAAGAAGACGTATCAAAAATACAGTTCATTTTTCTTTCGAAATTCAAAATGAACGGCCTCTTCTTTGTCCACTTTACCCTATAAACTTCCGTGACATTATATAATCTGTTGTCATTACCTTCCTGAGTGGTCACTCTGTACTGAAGCTTATAAGTTCCGACATCACTCTGGATATCATTTACATATATCTGAGGTTTGGTATGATCGGTTATCCTGACATCAACCGTTTCCTCTTCTTTATCCTTATCTTTTCCCAGACCGTTATTATTCTTGCTCTTGGTATCCACAGTACTCTTATCAAGAAGAGTTCCCCACGTCACTTGATCGAAGCTGCTGTGCAGATTAACTCTGGAAAAAGTATCATTCTTCTCTTTATCTTTATCTGTCTCAAGGTACTTCGCATATTCAGCTTTTGCTTTTTCCCTGTCGAACGTAGCTTCAGAAAAGCCTGTTATAAAGTCTATCTCGTTGTCGATGTTGTATCTCGTCTCATCTTCTTCCGTCCAGACAATCCTCGTATAGTACTTTGCCACAGAATTATTGACCTCAACCTTTATAACAAGCATATACTCTCTTCCGGCCAAAATAAGGTCCGCAACAGGCGCAAGCTGAATCTTACAATCAATGGTATTATCATGCTCTTTGAATTCAGTCTGATCCTCATCGGCAATAAGTCTATTGTCTTTACCGATATTTCTAAGCTCAAATCCCACATTCGATATCTTCTGACCGAAAGTATTGATTTTAAAAGACATGGTACGGTCCGCATTTATCGGCCAAACCGTTCCCCTTACATAGTTGGCGTTAACCTCCGACAGATACCCGTGAAGAGGATTAACCTCTTTATCGCCGCTCCGCATGGTTATGACAGGAAGCGATGCCGGAGACATCTTAGCGGTCATATCAGCCTTATCGATGTTAGACAACTTGCTGATCACAAATATTGAAATGATCAGAATGCCGAAAAAATATGCAATTTTAATAGTTGTTTTTTTGATAGTATTATCACGCATAATTGACTTTCAAATTTAATAATAGTAATATTTTCATAATATAATCATCAATATGGAAAGGAAAAATATGAATTATCCTGTTCTATATCGAAAACGTTTCATACCGGATGAATGCGTTGAACTTAAGGATGACGAGATTCTTAAGCTTGACGACTCTGTCATGATCACCAAATGGAAAGCTCTCAAAAAAAGATCTGATATATGCAACGGCTATTCCTGCTACTACTTCAAAGAGGGCTACAAAATCAGCAAATTTCTCAAAGCCGACAACACTCTTTCGCGCTGGTACTTTGACATCATAACCTATGACCGCGATACAAAGTCCAATACACTTACCGTGATCGATCTTCTTGCCGATGTCATAATCTTTCCCGACGGCAAGATGAAGATTGACGATCTTGATGAATTATCCGAAGCTTTTGAAAAAAAACTAATCAACGAGTCTTTGCTCAAAAAAAGCCTGCTCTCTCTGAACAGACTCCTTAACGAAATCTACGAAAATGGCATATCTTCACTGACAGCGCCCATAGAAGAAATCATATCCGGGCAAGATCAGTAAAATACATGTCCTCCGATATTACGTCCCGAAAGACCGGGAATAGGAGTTCTGAAATATACGCAGTTTCCGACATTCGAATAGCCTTTCATGGCCTCATCCGCTGCCTGAAAACATGATGCGGTAGCACGCCCTTCAGCAAGTGCAAGAGCAAGTCTTCCGCTCGCAACAGGCGAAAACTGCCTATTCTGGTAAATCACACCAACAACTGTATCCGGATAAACAGAACTAAGCACCCTGTTTATCACGACCGCACCTACTGCGACCTTTCCCTCATAAGGCTCTGCTCCTGCTTCACAATATATGAGGTTTGCAAGCAGATACCTGTCCCCTTCGGCAAACGTTACTTCCGAAATATCTCTCCATGTAGATGCCGCTGCCAATTTGGAAAGTCGCATCTCTTCCGCAAGTTTTGCTTCGAGCTGCTTTATATCTTCTTCCTGCGCTTTTATCTGTGCTTCAATCTCCTCAGCCTTTGCTTCCGCGTCAGATATATCATTTGCATACTGCTGAATTGTTCCCGAAGTCTGGCTCACGAGTCCCGCAACTCTGCTTTGTTCAGCCTGTTGTTTGGCATGATACATATCAAGCTGCTCTTTCTCGCTCTCAAGAGTTTCCTCTTTTTCCTCAATCAGCTCTTTTATCTGAATATATTCCGTAAGTTTCCTTCTGTCATAAGAAGTAAGCTGCTCAATATACTGATTCTGATTGAGAAAATCCGAAAAATTACTGAAGCCGAAAACCATCTCCATTACCATGAAGTTCTGCTTCTCATAGATAAACTGAATACGCTTTTTCATGGAAACATACTGGTTCTCCTGATCCTGCTTTGCAACGTCAAGTTCTGCCAGCGTATTCTCAATCTCATTTTCTTTGCTTCCTATCTGTTCCTCAATCTGTTCAAGATTGTTACTTACTTCGCTAAGCTGTGTATTGAGCGTATTAAGCTGACCTTGCAAAGATGACTTTTCCTCGTTCATCTCTTCAATATCTTTTTTCTTGGTATCTAATTCATTTTCTGATTGGGCTTTTCTGTCTTTTGCATCCTGAAGCTGTTTCTTGGTAGATTCCGTGGCATACGAAATAGGAGACATCGACAGGCCCAGCAAGATAGCTGCCATTATCGATGCCATAAGAGAAAAGAGCATTCCGAACTTTTTAGTTGATTTACCCCTAACCCCGACTTTTCTCATATACCATTCTTGATCAAATAGTAATTTTTATATCTCTTCCGCTTCGCTCATATTTATAATATCTTACACCCGCTGCATCAAACATTTTCTTTGAAGCACGCGTTGTTGCGGAAGATTCGTATTTGTCGCTGTCATATACAACCGTCTTTATCCCGGCCTGAATGATTGCTTTCGCGCACTCATTACAAGGGAAAAGAGATACATAAATCTTAGCGCCGACAAGGCTTCCGCCTCTGTAGTTCAAAATGGCGTTAAGCTCACTGTGCGTAACGAAAGGATACTTCGTAGAAAGTTCATCTTCTCCGTCACGTTCCCAGGGAAAATCCTCATCCGAACACCCCTTGGGAAATCCGTTGTACCCCATGGAAAGAATGTTGTTATCCTCACTGACTATGCAACTGCCAACCTGCGTATTCGGATCTTTTGACCTCATAGCCGCAAGCTTGGCAACTCCCATGAAATACTCATCCCATGATATATAGTCTTCTCTCTTCATGTCTGCTCCTTATTTGGTTCCGAAAATTCTGTCACCGGCATCTCCGAGTCCGGGAACTATATAGCCGTGTTCATTTAACTTTTCATCCAAAGAGCCTACATATATGTCTACATCGGGATGTGCTTCCTGCATCGCTTTAAGTCCCTCGGGAGCTGCGATTATACACATGAAATGAATGTGTTTACATCCCTTTTCTTTAAGCATATTTATAGCTGCAACAGAAGATCCGCCTGTCGCAAGCATAGGGTCTACCACAAATATTTCTCTCTCTGAAACATCTGCAGGCATCTTGCAATAATACTCTACAGGCTTAAGTGTCTCGGGATCTCTGTAAAGTCCGATATGTCCAACCTTAGCTGCAGGAATAAGTGCAAGCATTCCGTCCACCATTCCAAGACCTGCACGCAAAATAGGAACTACGCAGAGTTTCCTGCCCTTTAGTTCCTTAACGGTTGTCTTGCATATAGGTGTTTCAATCTCAACATCGTGTAACTGAAGTTCTCTTGTTGCTTCATAACAGATAAGCATTGCAATCTCGCTTATTGTCTGTCTGAAGTCTTTTGTTCCCGTATCAATTCTTCTGATATAACCTATTTTATGCTGAATCAAAGGATGATCCATGATTACTACTTTTCCCATGCTGTCCTCCTAGCTTAAAGAGTCCCCCATAAGTTATTCCTCAATTTTGGAAATTCTGCGACTGTGTTTCTCCATATTAGAAAATTCCGTATCAAGGAATGTATCAACTATCTCAAGAGCAAGCAGATCTCCTACGAGTCCACCTCCCATTGCAAGCATATTAGCATCATTGTGTTCTCTTGTAAGTCTGGCTGATGTTGTCTCTGAGCAAAGTGCACATCTAACGCCTTTGACTTTATTTGCCACAATTGAAATACCAATTCCGGTAGTGCAGATTACAATGCCTTTTTCGCACTCTCCGCTCGCCACAGCCTCTGCTGCCGCTCTTCCAAATTCGGGATAATCGCAGGATTCTTTGTTATAAGTACCAAAATCCTTTACCTCGAATCCTCTTTTCTGCAAATGCTCTTTTACAACCTCTTTAAGGTCAAATCCGCCGTGATCACTTCCAAGTGCTATCATGCCTGTTTCCTCTTTTCGTAATGATATGAGAACTGCCCGATCATAGGCTGTTCCCGTGGCTCTATATCATATTATAATACAAATCCTTTATAAGGATACCACATTATGTCCTGCGGCTTTTAAGAGCCTGTTCATAATTGCCTGTCCTATTCCGCTGTCATCAAATGATTCAGAAAACATAACATCTACGCCTTCATCGTCAAATTCTCTGAGTGCCTTGAAAAGTTCATGCGCTATTGTATTTTCATCTTCTCTTTTTCCAAGGCTCTTTACTGCATCAGCGTTGTATAAAGAAGTCGTTGAATCGGTTCCTATTACTCCGGTCCTCTTGCCTTCTTTCTTTGCCTTATCGGTCTCGCCGTTTATATATTCGACAACCTTGTCCTGAGGTCCGCTTACTATAGTAAGAGTTCCCTTTGGTGCGTAGTGTTTGTACTTCATTCCCGGCGCCTTGGGCTTAAGTGTCGAAGAACTGTCTATGATAGTCTTATCTATGCTGACCTTGCCAAGTACCTTCTCTATCATATCCGCAGTTATATATCCCGGTCTTAAGATCATTGGAACATCGGATGTAAGGTCGACAATCGTAGACTCAAGTCCTATTCCTACTTGTCCGCCGTCGATTATCATATCTATCTTGCCATCAAGGTCTTCTACACAGTATCTTGCAACCGTAGGACTTGGGCGTCCCGACGTATTTGCGCTCGGTGCCGCAATATATCCGCCTGAAGCCTTAATAAGCTCAAGCGCGATCTTGTTGTTCGGCATTCTGATAGCCACCGTACCAAGACCACCTGTTGTTTCAAGCGGTACCTTGTCGCTTTTATTCATTATCATGGTAAGAGGGCCCGGCCAATACGCGTCAGCAAGCTTTCTTGCCGCTTCCGAGACTCCCTCTGTTATAAGTTCAAGATCTTTTATATCTGCAACATGGACTATAAGCGGATTGTCAGATGGTCTTCCCTTAGCCGCATATATCTTTTTTGAAGATTCGGGGTTAAGGGCATCTCCGCCCAGACCATATACTGTCTCAGTCGGAAATGCCACAAGTCCGCCGCGTTTAATGATCTCTCCGGCGTGCCTTATCGCATTCTCAGCCTCGGCATTGATATTATTCTCATCTATTACTACCAGCTCAGTTTCCAACTTACTGTCCCTCTGTATAACTTGCGATTACATCCCAGGCATCACTTGTTTCAAATCCGATTGCCCACTCTGCGACTCCTGCAAGATTTCTTGCTTTCATTGCTTCCAGCTTCTTTGCCAGAGACTGGGTATCTTCCACCCAGATTTTATAATTAGTGCCGTCTTTTGAAGTTCCTTCGCCGTAATTCTGGCCTGTTTCTTCATCCCATGAAACAGATATTCCGTTTGTTGAAAGGAAATCCTGCACATTATTCATATGCTGAACAACACTGTTATATTTTCCGTCTCCTTCCTTCCAAGCACGGCAATAGAAAGGTACTGCATTAATTACCTTCGAAGGATCCACATCCTGAAGTACCAGGTCAATACCCTGCTCAACAAAGCCAATGGACGCAACAGGTCCCGGCTCAGCACTTCCGTCCGTATGCTCATCATATCCCATCAATACGATATAATCGGCAACTATTCCCTGTTCTTTTATGTTCATAAACTTATTGTAGATAGGATAATAGTTATCTATAGAAAAAACTATTCCCTGTGATCTACACGCGATTGACATTTCTCTTACAAACTCGATAAACGGCTGAGATTTCTCTTCTTGTAAAATACTCTCAAAGTCAAGGTTTAAGCCATCCGCTCCCAAAAGAGTAACCTGAGCCAAAGCTTCCTTTATAATCTTTGCTCTCTTCTCTGCATAAGGAAGAAGGTCCATAAGCTTAAAGTTTTCCTTATTTCTCATGTCATCAAAGACTACCCATACATCCATTCCGGCTTCATGAGCTTGCTTGACATAATCAGCAGAACCGATACTTCCTACGGTACCATCGGCCTCTGCAATATAGAGCCACTGTGGTGCAATTACGTTAAGTCCCTTTGTATTGGCAAGACAATCCGTAAGTGTCGCATTTCCGGCTTCAGATCCGATACAATGGAATCCGAGATTTATCAACTGATCCTTTTTAATTCTTGTATATTCAGGCTCCTGATAGTCTGTAACCGGATCAGGAGTAACCTTTCTGGGATCCTTAAGTTTCTTTTTTTCAATATAACCGATAAATGAATCGGCACTCTTTACCTTGACCCAATTTTCAAACTCTTCAAGAAGTACTACATCCTCGCCTTTATTCAGTTTTCTGATGACATCACTCTTAGGACCGCCCTTTATTCTAAGGTCAGTCTTTCTTGCAATAGTAGCAACAGCCTGTTCATCCCATTTCGCAGTCAGTTGAATGTGATTGGGCTCAGTAAACGCTTCATATGCGAAATTACTGTATTGTTTTACATAATCAAGCGCAACATAGAGGGTATCATCTCCCTCTTTGGAAATAACAAACTTCTCTTCACCCGAACCGCCTTTTGAATCGGTCCAGGTATTCTCACCTATATTCGATGTAATGATGGTATCCGGAGTTGTATACTTCAGCGTACCGTCTTCTTTACTGTAGTAGAATTTAGGATTAATGTTGTTTCGAATAACTTCAAGATCTACGTAATACTCGCCGTCCCAGAGCTTTGCTCTTTTCTCTATGTACTCATCACCAAGTACGATTGCTACATCATCTTTGCCCTTTATGTCAAAATAGGCTTTGAGATCTGCTTTTTTATTACTATATGAAAACATATGAGCAAGTGACTCTAAATCTTCGCCACTTTGAACTACGAAAACTGCTCCTAAAATTAAAATAAGGGCGATTATAAAAACCGCCGGATTGAATCTCCTTCTTGGTCTTCTGCGAGATCCTCTTCTGGATCTTGATCCAGACCCGGATCTCCTTCTGGAATTGGGGCTTGGTCTTCGTCTTGTATTTCTTCTTGTCATTATCTAGCTCCTTTACAATCGCCCTCTATTATAACAGACTATTAACTATACGTCATTATGAATGTCCCCTAAAGCAATATATTTAACTATTTATTGTATATGTTATGGCGGGGTGCCTCTTTATAAAAATTTCATTTGATGTTTTTATTGCTGTTTTGGGGACATTCTATCCGAAACGAGAGCCAAAAGGTCTTTACTTTGTGACAATTCCCTGCTAAACCATTTTTTCGTTCCAAATATGATTTGACGTATATTAATATGTATGAGATACCACTTCGCAAACCCTTGTCTCTACGCTCAAATGCAGCGCAAATATATGGTATAATGATATTGTAAACAATATCTTTTGTTTATGCTCAATCTGTTGTGATTGTTGTGATGTAAAAATTGTTTGGGATTAATTTTTGAAACTATCTGTAAGACATTCTGCGAAGATTCGCAGAACCATAGACTAGTAGATAAATTATTCCTCAATCGCCTCCTTCCCGGATTTATATCCTCGAAAGGCATCTCACAAAATCCATCATAACAGATAAATCTTAAGATTTACCGTCGAAATTTCTTAAGATTTTATGTAGATGCGAATTTATTTTTAAAATATGTCGATACATCTATTGACATAGAAAACTCAATAAATTAGTATCTATGTATTCCAAAGTCAGGAGGTAACGCATCATGAAGATAGAAAAAGTCAACGATCACCAGATTAGATGCACGCTTACCAGAGATGACCTTGCGAAACGCGACCTTAAGATAACAGAACTTGCGTATGGTACCGACAAAGCAAAAGAACTTTTCCAAGATATGATGCAGCAAGCAAATATTGCATTTGGTTTTGATGCAGAAGATACCCCGCTTATGATAGAGGCTATCCCGATCAATTCCGAATGTATCGTTCTTGTAATCACTAAAGTAGATGATCCTGAGGAATTGGATACAAGATTTTCCAATTTTGCCCCCTCTATTCACGAAGAAGACGTAGATGATGAGGAATATGAGGATTACGGCGAAGCAGATTACGACGAAAATGAGGAAGCAGACGTTTCGTCCCTCTTTAAAAGACTGCAGCACAGCAACTTGAATGAGTATCAGGACTATAATGCAGGAAGCACTTCATCAGATGTAAAAAAACTTAAGGAAAAGACTTCAAGCGTCAGAAAAAAAGGCCAACCGACCAGAAGAGGCATACAGATTTTTTCCTTTGATTCTTTGCATGAAGCAAGCAAATTCGCGGTTATTGTAAGCAAAAAATTTAATGGTGAAAACACATTATATAAAGATGAAACAAAGGGTAAGTTTTACCTGATCCTTCATCAGGGTGATCTTGAAGATAATCTCTTCAAAAATATCTGTTCCTTATTAACAGAATACGGAACAGCCGAAATCGGAAGCAGTGCCGAGGAACAATATTTATCGGAGCACTTCTCAATTGTCTTAAAGGGTAACGCAGTACAGACTCTTTCAAGAATTTGACAGACTAATTTTTTTACTAAATAAAATTGCCGGAGAAAATGATCTCTCATTTTCTCCGGCTTTCTTATTATCTTATGAATTACTCATCTCCGTACAGAGAAACAAGTTTTTCAAGATATGCTCTGTGCTCCTTAGCATGCTCAGCTGCTTTTGCATTGAGCTCTGCTGCTCTCTCAGGATTCTTGAGCTTAAGTGAAAGGTATCTTACCTCTCCGTCAAGGAAGCTCTGGAAGTCTTCTGTAGCAGGCTTGCTATCAAGAGTGAACTTCTTATCCGCCTGAGGATTGAATCTGAACATATCCCAATATCCTGTAGCAACAGCCTTCTTCTCTTCATCCATAACCTTGTTCATGCCGGCCTTAAGACCCTGGTTGATACAAGGAGCATATGCGATGATAAGTGAAGGTCCGGGATAAGCCTCAGCCTCTGAGATTGCCTTGATTGTCTGGTTCATATCAGCACCCATAGCAATCTGAGCAACGTAAACATATCCATAGCTCATAGCGATAGAAGCAAGATCCTTCTGCTTGATCTCTTTTCCACCTGCAGCGAACTGCGCAACAGCACCTGTAGGAGTAGCTTTAGATGACTGTCCGCCTGTATTTGAGTAAACCTCAGTGTTAACAACGAGAACGTTTACATCCTTACCGGAAGCAAGTACGTGGTCGAGACCACCAAATCCGATATCGAATGCCCATCCGTCACCACCGAAGATCCACTGTGACTTCTTAGCTGCGAAGTCTTTATTCTTCTTGATGTATTTAGCTGCATCTGAATTGTCGCCTTCAAGAGCTGCGATAAGTTCATTTGTAGCTGCTGTATTCTCAGCACCGTTACTGAATGTATCAAGCCACTTCTGAGCTGCATCCTTAGCTTTTCCGCCATCGGCTACTACAGTCTCAACCTGCTCTTTGATTGCATCACGAAGTGCGTTCTGAGCAAGTACCATACCCATACCAAACTCTGCGTTATCCTCGAACAATGAGTTATCCCATGCAGGTCCATGACCTTCCGCATTTACGGTATAAGGTGTTGAAGGTGAAGAGTTACCCCAGATTGATGTACATCCTGTAGCATTTGCAACGTACATTCTGTCACCAAAGAGCTGAGTAACAAGTTTAACATAAGGTGTCTCACCACAACCTGCGCATGCTCCCGAGAACTCAAGGAGAGGCTGCTTGAACTGAGATCCTCTGATTGTTGTAGCTTTGAGCTTCTCAACTACATCTTTCTTCTCAGGAAGAGTTACAGCGTAGTCGAAGTACTTCTGCTCATCCTTATTCTCTGCGATAGCACCCATCTTAAGTGTCTCGCCTGCCTTATTTCCAAGACATACATTTGCGCAAGATCCGCATCCTGTACAGTCAAGAGCCGAAATAACGATTGAGAACTTGTATCCGGGTACACCATTAACATCCTTAGTCTGAAGTCCTTCAGGTGCCTTAGCAACTTCGTCGTCTGTAAGAGCAACTGTACGGATTGCTGCGTGAGGACATACAATTGAACAGAAACCACACTCTACGCACTTTGTAGCATCCCACTTAGGAACATTAACTGCGATGCCTCTCTTCTCGTATGCAGCCGATCCTGAAGGTGTAGCACCGTCAACATAAGGAAGACAATCTGAAACTTTGAGGTTGTTACCTTCCTGAGCATTAACCTTAGTCTGGATATTATTAACGAAGTCGATAACATCCTTTCTGCTTCCCTCAGCCTTCTTGAAGTCAAGGCCTTCATCCTTGGCATCTTTCCAAGACTCAGGAATCTCAACCTTGATAAGGTTCTTCGGATCTGCTCCGGCATCGATAGCTGCCCAGTTCTTCTTAACGACATCTTCACCCTTACGGCCGTATGTCTTCTGTGCTGCATCTTTCATGAACTTAATTGCATCATCTTCAGGAATGATCTTTGTAATGTTGAAGAATGCCGACTGAAGAATTGTGTTAATTCTTGTAGGTCCCATTCCAACTTCAACACCGATCTTAGAACCGTTCATGATATAGAAGTTGATCTTATGATCGTACATGAACTTCTTAACCTGTCCGGGAATCTCAGTCTCGAGCTGTTCTACTGTCCAAGGGCAGTTAAGAAGGAATGATCCTCCGTCCACAATTTCCTGAACCATGTTGAACTTGCGGATATATGAAGGATTGTGGCATGCTACGAAGTCTGCCTTCTTGATAAGGTATGTTGACTTGATAGGAGTCTTACCAAATCTAAGGTGAGACATTGTAACACCACCTGACTTCTTAGAGTCATAATCAAAGTATGCCTGAGCATACATGTCAGTGTTGTCACCGATAATCTTGATAGAGTTCTTGTTTGCACCAACAGTACCGTCAGCACCAAGTCCCCAGAACTTACAGTTTGTTGTTCCCTCGGGAGTTGTAACGAGAGGAGCACCAACCTTGAGTGAAAGGTTTGTCACATCATCTTCGATACCGATCGTGAACTCTTCTTTTTCTGTATTCTCAAATACTGCAACAATCTGTGCAGGTGTTGTATCTTTTGAACCAAGTCCGTAACGTCCGCAGAATACAGGAACGCTCTCAAACTTTGTTCCCTTAAGAGCTGCGATAACATCAAGAGCAAGAGGCTCGCGATATGATCCGGGCTCTTTTGTTCTGTCGAGAACCTGGATTCTCTTAACAGAATCAGGAATAGCTGCTACAAGAGCTTTTGCTGAGAAAGGTCTGTAAAGTCTGACTTTTACAACACCGACCTTCTTGCCCTGTTTCTCAAGGTAATCGATTGTCTCCTCGATTGTATCGTTTACAGAACCCATAGCAACGATAACCACTTCTGCATTAGGATCTCCATAGTAGTTAAAGAGCTTATAGTCTGTACCAATCTTGGCATTAACTTTATCCATATACTTCTGAACGATGTCAGGAAGTTCATTATAGCCTGTGTTACAAGCTTCTCTTGTCTGGAAGAAAATGTCAGGATTCTGAGCAGAGCCCATCTGGCAAGGATGATTGGGATTCAAAGCGTTTGCCTTGAATGCATCAATTGCCTCGTGATTTACCATCTCGTCAAGATCCTTGTAATCCCACACTTCGATCTTCTGGATCTCGTGCGATGTACGGAATCCGTCAAAGAAATTAATGAAAGGAATGCGTCCTTCAATAGCTGCGCAGTAAGCAACAGGTGTTAAGTCCATAACTTCCTGTACACTTGAATCGCAGAGCATTGCGGCACCTGTCTGACGGCAAGCATAAACGTCAGAATGATCACCAAAAATGTTGAGCGCATGTGAAGCAACACATCGTGCTGATACGTTGAATACTCCGGGGAGTCTTTCACCTGCTACCTTATAAATGTCGGGAATCATAAGAAGAAGTCCCTGAGATGCGGTATATGTAGATGTAAGAGCACCTACTACCAGTGATCCGTGCACAGCTCCTGCTGCACCGGCCTCAGACTGCATTTCTGTAATCTGAACCGTACGACCGAAAATATTTTTCTTTCCGGCTGTTGCCCATTCATCTACATGCTCAGGCATAACAGATGAAGGTGTGATAGGGTACATGGCAGCAACTTCTGTAAAAGCATATGAAGCGTATGCAGCTGCCTCGTTGCCATCCATGGTTTTCATGTTTCTAGCCATTTTGTTTCCTCCTACCTTATATTTTGGATTATTTTTGGCACTTTTATTAAATTGTGTTAAAAAAAAAGGAATAGTGCAAAAATTCCGTCAGCAAGCTTTCATCTCCGAAAACAGTGCGACGGACTAATTTTCACTCGTATTCTGCCATTAACAATACTATCATTAAATTACCTTGGATGTCAATGATAGCAAGGGTTTGACGACTTTTTAACAAACTCGTTTTCGGTACATTCCAAACGTTATTATCTGTTAATTGTTAATTATATAACGTTATTGATTGATAAAAGTTTTCGTTTACTGTATTGCTTAAACGCTTTACTTATTATATGATATAGACGTATCAAAGGTTGGTAATGGCAAATACCAATCGTTTTTTGCTACACTACTTTAATTTATGGCATTTAATGATGGAAGGAGATTATTATGGCATACGTTATTAATGATGGCTGCATCAGCTGTGGCTCATGCGCTGCTCAGTGTCCTGTTTCTGCAATTTCACAGGGTGACTCACAGTTCGTTATCGACGCAAATACATGCATCGACTGCGGATCTTGTGCTGCTCAGTGTCCTGTAGGTGCTATCACACAGGGCTAACGCCAAGCAAGAAAATATGAAAGAGCATTCTTCCAAGTTTACTTGGAAAAATGCTCTTTTTTATTTTCGAATGATTGGCTTTAGCCCTATGAGCTTGCCTCACTATCTTTTCTGCCTCAATGCCCCTTCTCCAAGTTCGCAAACTTGGTAAATTCGGGAAGCCAAAGAAGATCAACCGTTCCGATCGGGCCATTTCTCTGCTTTGCAATGATAATGTCCGCAACACCTTTTTTCTCAGTGTCTTTGTTATAGTAATCATCTCTATAAATGAACATTACCATGTCGGCATCCTGCTCGATAGCTCCGGATTCTCGAAGGTCTGAAAGCATGGGCCTATGATCGGGTCTTTGCTCAACCGCACGGGAAAGCTGTGAGAGCGCAACAACGGGCACGTTAAGCTCTCTGGCAAGGGCCTTAAGTGATCTTGAAATATCCGAAATTTCCTGCTGACGTGACTCGGAGCCTCTTCCGGATCCTCCTGTCATAAGCTGCAAGTAATCGATCATGATTATATTAAGGCCATGATCCATCTTATACTTTCTGCACTTTGAACGAAGTTCCTGAATCGAGATACCGGGAGTATCATCAATAATGAGTTTGGAAGAGCCTACAACATCTGCACTTTCGATGAGATTCTCCCAGTCCATATCAGACATATTACCTGTTCTGATATGCTGTGAATCAACATGAGACTCCATCGCAAGTAGTCTGTTTACAAGCTGTTCCTTTGACATTTCCAGTGAGAATATCGCAACACATTTGTTGTCATGGAAAGCCATATGCTCTGCTATATTAAGTACAAAAGCGGTTTTTCCCATTGAAGGTCTGGCCGCGATAAGTATCAGGTCTGAAGGCTGAAATCCTGCTGTGCTGTAATCAAGATCAAGGAAACCTGTAGAAAGACCTGTAACGTTTCCTTTCATCTTACTTGCCTGCTCGATACGGTTCAGTGCGTTCATTACTACCTGATCGATAGAAACAAACTCACCTGTATTTCTCTTCTGTGTGATCTGGAAGACGCTCTTTTCAACATCATTAAGTATCCCTTCCATATTCTCAGAGTTTGAATAACAGGTATTTATTGTCTCTTCGCTTACACGGATCAATTTTCTGAGAGTGGATTTATCCGCAACAATCTGCGCATAATACTTTACATTCGCAGATGTCGGTACCGCCGAAACAAGTTCTCCGATATATTCGGCACTGCTGACCTGCGGCGGAACATTCTTTTCCCTGAGCCTGTTTTGAAGCGTGACAAAATCGACAGCACTTCCTTCACGGTTGAGCTCTACCATTGTCTCAAAAACCGTCCCGAGCTGTCTGTTATAAAAATCGTCCGGATTGACAATCTCGGACGCAATTTCTATTGCTTCTTTATCCATAAGCATCGCCCCGACAACAGATTGCTCTGCTTCCAGACTGTTGGGCGCGACACGCTTTAATAGAGTTTCCTCTGCCATTTCTTATTGTTCCTTTACACTCACTTTTAACACAGTAGTAACCTGAGGATGGAGTTTGACCGGAATCTCATAAGTTCCAAATGACTTTATAGGTTCCGGCATCTGAAGTTTCTTTTTATCAATATCAAATCCAAACTGAGCTTTTGCAGCTGTTACTATTTCCTTTGTGGAAACGGATCCGAATACTCTTCCGCCCTCTCCTGCTTTCATTGTGAGCTGTACTGTCTCTTTGCTTATCTTTTCGCCATAAGCTTTGGCTTCATCAAGACGCTGCTGCGCCAAAATTGAATCTCTTTTCTGCTGATTCTTAAGTTCGTTAAGATTTTTCTGTGTAGCCTCTACACCGAGTTTTTTGGGAATCACAAAGTTCTTTGCATAGCCATCGCTGACTTTTACGATCTCACCTTTTTTACCCAAACTCTTTACGTCTTCAAGTAATATAACCTGCATTTATGACAATTCTCCTTCTTCAATCATTTTATCAATTACATCCTTAACTACATCAACTGCCTCTTCTATCGGCATTCCTTCTATCTGGCATCCCGCAGAGCTCATATGGCCACCGCCGCCGAGTCTCTCCATAATGACCTGAACATTGACTTCGTCTATGGATCTGGCACTTACATACACTTTGTTCTGATAATCAGTGCATACAAAACTTGCTCTCACACCCTTGATGTTAAGGAGCTCATTTGCTGCCTGTGCGCCTACTATTGTAGGACTCTGTATATCATCGCTCTTCATAACAGAGATAGCATATCTGTCACGATATATCTCTGCCTGACTGACTGCATCAGCCTTAGCCTTGTACTCATTTGCATCTTCACGGAACAGTTTTCTTACTCTTGTAACATCCGCTCCGTTTCTTCTAAGAAAAGCAGCAGCTTCAAATGTTCTGACACCCGTCTTGTTCATAAAGTTATTGGTATCTACCATCATTCCCGAATACAGGCTGTCAGCTTCTTCGTTGTGAATCTTGACGTTCTCTCCGATGTACTGAAGAATCTCGGAAACCATCTCACACGCAGATGATGCATAAGGCTCAACATATGAAAGCGTCGCATTCTCTATAACTTCTGTTCCCGCTCTGTGATGATCGAGAACAACTATAGTCTTACAAAATCTCAAAAGTTCCGGACACTCTGTAATGCTCGGTTTATTAACATCAACAACTACCAAAACGGTATTGTTTCCGGCAATATCAATCGCCTGCTGATTGTTGATTATCATATCGTCTTCATAATCGGGATTACTCTTAAACAAGTCAACAAGTGGCTGCATTGATGCTGTCACGTCGTTCAAAACTATGTGACATTTCTTTTCCAGAGTTCTTGCAATCCTGTAAATACCGACAGATGCGCCAAAGCTGTCCACATCGCCCATTCTGTGTCCCATTACGATAACGGTATCTTTTCCCGAAATAATCTCGCGAAGCGCGTGAGCTTTAACTCTCGCCTTAACTCGAGTACTCTTTTCAATGGTCTGGCTCTTTCCGCCGTAATAAGACGTGCTGTCCGCGCTCTTTACAACAGCCTGATCGCCACCTCGACCAAGAGCAAGGTCTATGGCATTGCGCGCAAACTCGTAGTTCTGCGCATATGAAAGACCGTCAAGGCCAAGTCCGATACTAAGTGTTACAGCCATCTCATTTCCGATATTTACTGTCTTAACGTCTTCAAGAATATCAAATCGTTGCTTGATAAGAGTCTCGCAGGACTTCTTAGGCATGACAACAAAATATTTGTCTTTTTCTATCTTTTTGGATATTCCATTGCTTGATGCAATGTATTTATTGATCTTTCTGTCTATGAGAGCGGTCAAAAGAGATCTTCTTACCTCTTCTACGCTGTTCAAAGCCTCTTCATAGTTATCTATGTAGATAAGTCCTGCTGCCAGCGACTGATTATCAACTTCCTGAATAGCGAGCCTGAGTGCAGTCTCATCATACAGATAAACGGCTATAAGGCTTCCCTCATAACTCTTGGAATCTATTATGTCACTGTTTACCGCCATCTCATGAAGAGATATTCTCTTAAACTTGATAGTGAAGTTGCTGCTCTCATAGTCTACCTTATAAGATACTTCCTCATTATCAACCGGAAACTTATCCGCCGAAACCCCCGGAAAAATGGAAAAGATAGTTTTCTTATAAAGTCCCTTCTCCATATGAACCGCTTTTTCAAATGCTGTATTTGCCCAAACAACCTTACCCGAATCATCAAGAATGGCATGCGCAAGATCAAGGTCTTTTAATAACCTTTTCTGAATCTGTCCATACTGTGTCGCAAAGCTGATAAGCTCATTCATTATTATGGGTTTGTTGTAGAAATTAAGGTACATGACCGAAACAAAATAAAATCCTGTAAATATCAAAAGAATCAGACCCGCAGAGTCGTCCACAATAAATACCGCAATATTTACAAAAAGCAACAGTACTCCCAAGTATGCCAATACTTTGAGATATGTCACTAATTTTCCTTTTAGTTTAATTCTGTTTTTAGTAGCCATATTATTAGGTCCTCTTCTGCAATTCTTTGGACATTCCAATCTTTATTATAACATAAAAGGCATCTGCGACAATACGTCGCAGACGCCTCCATTATCATTTGAAATACACAGAAGAATGTGATTGATTACTTCACACCTGTCCACTTCCACTCAGCAACTTCAGGCATATCTACGCCGATGTCGTGAATGTATGTCTTATGCTCAACGAGCTTATCTCTCATCTTCTGGATGAGGAATGCGCCCTTGTTGCCGAACTGAGGCATGTTGTTAAGCATAGCGATTACAAGGTCGAAACGGTCAATCTTGTTCTGAACTCTCATGTCGAAAGGAGTTGTGATTGTTCCTTCTTCATGATATCCGTAAACATGGATGTTTCTGTTTGTTCTTGTATATGTAAGCTCATGGATAAGAGTCGGATATCCATGGAATGCAAATACAATAGGCTTATCCTTTGTAAAGATTGTATCGTACTCTACGTCTGAAAGTCCGTGAGGATGCTTGTTCTTAGGCTCCATCTTCATAAGGTCAACAACGTTTACGAAACGAACCTTAACTTCAGGCATCTCTCTGTGGAGAATATCAACTGCAGCAAGAGCCTCAAGTGTAGGTGTATCACCGCAGCATGCAAGTACGATATCAGGCTCTTCTCCTGTATCTGTTGAAGCCCAATCCCAAATGCCGATACCCTGTGTGCAGTGCTTAACAGCCTGCTCCATTGTAAGCCACTGTGGTCTGGGATGCTTACTTGCTACAATAGCATTTACGTAGTTCTTGCTCTTCAAGCAGTGATCCATTGTTGAGAGCAAGCAGTTAGCATCGGGTGGAAGGTAAAGTCTTACAACGTCTGCCTTCTTATTTGAGATATGGTCAAGGAATCCGGGATCCTGGTGTGTGAATCCGTTGTGATCCTGCTGCCATACGTTTGATGTAAGAAGGAGGTTAAGAGATGCAATAGGCTGTCTCCATGAAAGACCGTTGCAAACCTTAAGCCACTTAGCATGCTGAGCTGCCATTGAATCTATAATACGGATGAATGCTTCGTAACTAGCAAAGAATCCGTGTCTACCTGTAAGAAGGTATCCCTCGAGCCATCCTTCACACATATGCTCTGAAAGCATTGAATCCATTACACGTCCGTCTGATGCAAGGAACTGGTCTGTATCGTTGTCGATAGGGTTGTTCCAATCACGGTTAGTAACTTCGAATACCTTGTTAAGACGGTTAGACATTGTCTCGTCAGGTCCAAAGATACGGAAGTTCTTGTGCTCATCGTTAAGCTTGAATACGTCTCTGATATATCCACCAAGCTCAATCATATCCTGCTTCTCAACAGCGCCGGGAGCGGGAACATCGATAGCGTAATCACGGAAATCAGGAAGTCTGAGGTCGTGAAGAAGCTTACCACCGTTAGCATGAGGGTTAGCACCGATACGTCTGTCTCCCTTAGGAGCGAGCTCCTCGAGTTCAGGAATAAGACGTCCATTCTCATCAAAGAGTTCCTCTGCATGGTAGCTCTCGAGCCATTCCTTGAGGATATCAAGGTGCTCAGGCTTATCCATCATTACAGGTACCTGGTGTGCCTGGAAAGATCCCTCGATCTTGTTTCCGTCTACGAACTTAGGTCCTGTCCATCCCTTAGGAGTACGAAGAACGATCATAGGCCATACAGGTCTTGTTGTATCACCTGTTGTTCTTGCATTCTTCTGAATAGCCTTGATCTCATCCATAACAACATCAAGAGTCTCAGCCATCTTACGATGCATTTCCTTAGGATCTGTTCCTTCAACGAAGTAAGGCTTCCAGCCGTTACCCTTGAAGAATGCCTCAAGTTCCTCGTGTGAAAGGCGAGAAAGAATTGTAGGATTAGAAATCTTAAATCCGTTAAGATGAAGGATAGGAAGAACTGCTCCATCAGAAACGGGGTTAAGGAATTTGTTTGACTGCCATGATGTAGCAAGAGGTCCTGTCTCTGCTTCACCGTCACCAACTACACATGCAGCGATAAGATCAGGGTTATCAAATACTGCACCAAAAGCGTGTGCGATAGAATAACCAAGCTCACCACCCTCATGGATAGAACCGGGAGTCTCAGGAGCAACGTGGCTTGAGATACCGCCGGGGAATGAGAACTGCTTGCAAAGTTTCTGTAAGCCATCCATATCACGGCTTACGTTAGGATATACTTCACTGTATGATCCCTCAAGGTATGTGTTGGCTACGAAGAAGTTTCCGCCGTGACCGGGACCTGAGATAAGGATCATATCCTGATCATATTTGTTGATTACTCTGTTAAGGTGAACATAGATAAAGTTCTGTCCGGGTACTGTTCCCCAGTGACCTACGATTTTCTTTTTGATATGCTCCTTCTTAAGTGGTTCACGAAGAAGCGGGTTCTCAAGAAGATACAACTGTGCTGCTGCGAGATAATTAGTTGCACGCCAGTAGGCGTCCATTTTTCCTAAATACTCATCAGTAATTTCCATGTGATTCATATTATTCCTCTCCCTTTATTATTAATTACATACCGACATGATATATTGCCGATACAAAGTGCCATACCCAACCTTCTGTATATCTTTTATAAAATCTCATGTCGTTGGTATTTCTATTGTAAGATAAGCTATTTGAAGAACATTTACTATATTATTATTGCTAAATCTTTATCAATTATTGCTATTGTGAAAAAAATATCGCATTACCGTTCCTTGTAACCCGCATGGTTATGCATTCCGTTAATAAAATAGCAATCGTGAAATCGCAAATAATGCTCCCGCTATATATAACCCTGTAACGAATTCGCCTTATTTTATCACACTTTCGGGAGCTTTTTCGTTATTTTATAGATATTTAATAAACGTGATTGCGCAAATCGCAACCACGTTTATTTTCAACACTTCTATATTTTCGATTATTTAGATATCATCAGAATCATCTGTCAAAAACAACATTCCCAAAAGCCAGTCATCATCCTTCTCTCTTTGAAGCTGTTTCTGCTTACGATCGAACTCTTTGCGTTCGCTCTTACTCATGTTACCCACAAGATCTTTGTACTGTTTGTCCGTAATCCGCACGTCCTTATCTTTCTTTCCAAAAAACATAACCGTCACCATCCTTTCCCCGATCACACAATGGTATACGTCAACAAAAAACCTTAATTATTCAGCCCCTGCTTTGAACGCCCTCAATCGCTGTAATTCTCTGCGACAGCGTTGGATGCGAATAATCCAGCACAACCTTTACAGGATGTGGATTGATATCCGACAATGCCTCTTTATGAAGCCTCTTAAGCGAGGAAACAAGGTCATGTCCATAACCTTCTTTTGCCGCAAAAGCATCCGCCTGATACTCATGCCTTCTCGAAAGATAGTTGGATATTATATTGAGTCCGTTTGAAACAGGCCAGGTTATAAATGTTACCAATATCTCTGCGAAGAAATAATTGATTCCGTCAAAACCAAACGCTGTATAAAAACCGGGAATATTTAGCACAATCCACAATGCTATAAATACCAGCAGTATTCTTACCATAGAAAACGGAAGTGACTTAACGGTATGCTTATATTTTGCATGCGCAAATTCATGTGCAAATACGGCAACAATCTCATCATCGGTAAAATTATTGACAAGATTGTCATCCAAAGATATGGTCTTTAATTTTCCAAATCCTGCACAGAAAGCATTCGAAGTCGTAGTTCTTCTGCTTGCATCCCTCACTACGATTTTCCTGACGCGCATTCCATATTTCTCGCAAAGTGTCAGGAGCTTACTCTTTAATTCTCCATCCTCCAACGGAGTAAATTTGTTATAAATTCTCATAAGCGGAACTATTATCAAATTCAGAATAAGCATAATAACCATCATTGCAACAGTGCCGACCAGAATTGCCATATTGCCAAAGGCCTCAAATATAAACATTGTGAGCGCTATGATAAGGAATGACATTATACCTCCAACGAGGATATTCTTTATCATATCAACAAAAAATGTCTTCTTCGTAGACTTATTAAGGCCGTACTTCTCTTCTATAACGAAAGTATCATAATACTTAAAAGGCACATCAATTAATTCAGACAATGCCGTAAGCACGAATATAAAGATCAAATACTGTACATAGACATTGCCGTCTTCAAGTACCTTAAATCCCCATGCATATGCATTTGATATCAAAAGAATCGCCAAAAAGACTATATCGGCTATATTCCATATGGTATATAGTTTTCCGCTCTCTGCCTTGTAGTTTTTCCAGTTCGCATACTCTTTTTCATCATAAACATCTCTTACATTCTCGGGAAGTTCTCCCTTCTGATGCTTATCATTAAGAAATCTGATCACTGCGTCGAATCCCTTATTCAGGAAAAAAGAAATCAGAATTATTGTCTTAAGC
This sequence comes from Butyrivibrio sp. AE2005, assembly GCF_000686965.1. NCBI lineage: Bacteria > Bacillati > Bacillota > Clostridia > Lachnospirales > Lachnospiraceae > Butyrivibrio > Butyrivibrio sp. AE2005. Next base: position 20,107 of record NZ_KK366043.1, on the reverse strand, counting down.
ATTATTCACTCCTCCGGGTCAGGTATTCTCTTTAACATACTCTGCAATCTCTTCAAAATTTCTTTGCCACGACTCGTATCCCTTTTGGCCTCTTCTGTCCGGAATCTCGTAGCGCCTCTTAAGTTCCTCGCCAAGATAATGGGTAAACTTATATGCTCCCCAGTAATTTAAATGTGATTCATCATTAAAATCTTTTTCAAAATCAAGTCCGATCTCACCGTAGTCATAATTTGTACTATTAAACTGCACTCCATAATACTCGGCAATCTCTTCTAATCTATTATATACTTTTTCATCCTCCGAAGAAGTAATATACGGAGTCACGACAAGAAATAGTTCGATATCATTTTCCAGCGTATATTCAATAATCTTGGTAAGGAATATCTCAGACTTAACGGTCACGCCTACACTTGCCGTCTCATCAATGACCGGCTCTTCTTGCGGCTCTCGCTTAAGATATGGCGTAAACCCTTTAAAAGTCAGCATTTTCTTCCTTACAGTAAACGGATAAAGAAAATCCTCCGCTTTAAGTGTATCAACTCTTCCATGATATGTTATAAAATCAGGAAAGATCCTGCTAATCTTGCGAGATTCAACGCTGTCAATGATCATCCCCATTTTATTAAATGAAAATCTCATTCCGTTAAGATTCTGATTGAGCCAGGTATACTGATAATTGTCCTTAAATCTTGCCGGAGAATACAGGTCAAGTACAACAACTTTCGGCTTCTGATACTTACAGAATTCTCTAAGATAATAATATGTACACCAAAGCGGCTGCTCGGCAGCACTGTAATCGTACGACGCTATACCATACTCATTCCACAAAAGCCCCGTATCTATATCGCAGTGCACATGACTCGAGCCCATCATCACCACGTCAATTGTATTTCTGGGCTGATAATATAACCCTCTTGCCTGATTTATCCCATGCTCCGATTTTATGCAAAACACGCCGTCCAGATACCACAAAGTAAAGACTGTCAGGCATATGAAAAAAATCTGTAAAGCCCTCTTTTTTAACATATAATGCGTTACCCCACTTCAATACACAACAAAACTCAAAAATTCATATACATAAAATTACTTGCGCTATAGCCCGGTCCGTAAAGGCCAAATACTATAATTGCAATTATTATAAGATAATATATAAGATACCTTACACCACAGGCATAATCCTGCAGCACAACGGGAAATGGCTTATTTTTCTTATAGCTTATTACATCCATCAATATAACGATCAAAATGAACACCAATAAGAAATTTGTTCGAGCCGTCTCTTTACACAATTCATTGTACTGCGCGATAAAAGTAGTTCCCGCATTTCCCGCAGTAAACATGGCAATACAGTATTCAATGGCAGTCTTAAGGCCACTGGCTCCAAAAAATATCCACGCAAAAGAAACGCAGCAAAAGGTAATAATGCGCCCCTTAACTACTGATAAAATGCTTTTATCCTTGTCGCTATTCTTTTTCCTTCTGATCAAAACATCAATGACGGAATATATACCGTGAAGCATTCCCCACACCAGGAAATTAAGCCCATTCCCGTGCCATATGCCACATAAAATAAAAACAATCGACACATTTATGCACTGTCTGAGCACTCCTCTCCTGTTTCCACCAAGCGGAATATAAACATAATCTCTAAGCCACATACTAAGAGATCTGTGCCACCTGCGCCAAAAATCTGAAATATTCACAGCCAAATATGGTGCCGTAAAATTCTGAACGAGATTGATTCCAAAAATCCTTGATACTCCCACAGCTAACGCCGAATATCCCGCAAAGTCACAGTAAATCTGCATGGTGTACGACAACGATCCGAGCATAAGCCATAAACTGCCACTGTCTCTGTAACCGTTAAACAACTTAGTCACCAAAGCGCCCAGATTATCTGCGACCACAAGTTTCAAGAAATATCCGTACAATATGTATCCAAAAGCCTCGGACATTCTTTGCTCATCCAGAAATCTGACACTTTTAAGCTCTTTTACCTGTGCCACGAAATCTTCTTCTCTTTCTATGGGTCCACTTACAAATTTAGGAAAAAAGCTCATATATAGCGCAAAGAACATGATATTCTTTTCCGCACGTATCTTACCGTTGTAAATATCAACAATATATCCTATTGCCTGGAACGCATAGTAGGAAAAACCAATCGGAATGATCAAATTTGAAAATCTCGGAATTCTGGATGAAAACTTCAGAAAAGACAATGAAAAAACCAGAAGAAATAAGCACACAAAAAGACAGACACCTGCTACCCTGTTTCTATTCTTATCTTTAAAAAACTGAATCAGTAATCCAAAAGCGTAGACAATGGCAGTTGTCACCAAAAGCACAACTACAGCTCTTTCATTAAGATGATCTATATACGAAATACTCGAAAGAAGCAGCACAAGCGGTCTTGCTTCCTTTCGAACCATAAAAAAAACTGCTATCACAATACTCAAAAAGACAGCAGTGTACAACGAAAATGCCACAAACAATCCTCCAAACAACTAACTTGTGTTTTTTATTCTACCATTTATCGAATATGCTGTCATCCATGCACTTTTTCACGAAAAAAGGCTCCCGTTATCGCAAAAACGGAAGCCCATATTACATCTAATGCTATATTTTCATTAATCTAGCGGTTCTTCTGTATCATTTTAAAAAAATAACAATCTCTTTTTCATAGACCATTTTTGTTCCAAAGAAAAAGAGGCGGTCAGTAACCACCTCATAGTTTCTTATATTCATCATATATTTTAACCGAAAGTATAATATCAACAATGTAAATCGCATTCCCAACCAAATATCTTAACGCTCTCATTCCCGACATACGTCTTAGCATAATAAGTTTCAGCGTACAAAGTTCTTCAGGTATCAACGTACTCAGGAATACCCCGAAATCTATCAATACAAAAACCGGCAAAAATAACACTCCGATTCCAAAAAAGAATGTTCCAAAGAAAACAAACAAAGCCGAGAACACGAAAAACATTACAAAATACGGTATCTGTATAAACTTGTTTATCATAGTGATCCGCGCCAGTTTTTTCTTATCCTTGCATGTAATGCCGATAACAATAGTAACTATCAGCTGCGCTAGGAAAATACATAAACATGTCAAAAATGTACTTTTCAATTCTTCACTTGGTCGAAAAAAAACCGCAAGAGCATACAAATACGGTGATATCCCGTTAATATACAAAAGTTTTTCCATATTTTACGTCAGTCTCATAAACAAGTTTACAACTCCAACCACAAGCAGTATCGGAAAAGCAATGGAAAGAAGTCCGCCAACTACCAGTCCTACCAAAATAAGCGGCAAGAATACCAAAAATGTTACGACCTTGAAGATTCCCCAAGTTGCTTTAAAAGCAAATCCGATCATCCTTCCGAAGATCATAAAGAACAATATAATAAAAAGCAGTGACAACATATTTTCCACCATCCTTTCAAACATAAGCAATTGTCATCTAATGCTTGCTGATAAATATATTATATGCTGCCCTTCTATTAAAATATATATTCATTGTGGCGAAAAATACATTCCTATTTCTCTTTTTTTGCAAATTAAAAGCAACTTATCCTCACTCCACTATCGAATACTGCATAAGTTCGTACTTAAGCTTAGTTCCTTCCGCTATTCCATCGGGCAAAAGAGCTCTTGCAACGAGCTTCAGATCATCCGACTCGATATCAGTTCTGTGAAGATTCGCATAATCGCCGTCAATACTTTCAACTACATAAAACCATGTTTCCATCTGGCTTATCTCCTTTCAAATTCGATATGAAATTTCTCTATCATAGTATAACGCGCCAACAGCTATCATTATCTCACTGCCTCGTATAGTTCATCCATACTGCTAACAATTGCGACTGCACCGGATTTTTTCATATCATCAATATCACCAAATCCCCACGTCACCGCAATACAAGGAATTCCAAGTTCCGCAGCTCCGAGGACATCATAATTAGTGTCACCGATCATCACTGTATCCGACTCGTCTTCTCCTATCTTATCAAGAAGATATCTTATTACATCGTCCTTCTTTTCTCTGCTGCCGTCTACAGTTGCCCCCGCAATCTCATCAAAATATCCCGTCATATCAAAATGATCGAGGACTTCTATCGCCGTCTTTTCAGGCTTCGATGTGGCAACATATAATTTATATCCTTCGTCTTTAAATTTCTTTAAAAGATCTATCATTCCGCGGTACGGCGCATTTTCAAACTTTCCGATCGAATTGTAGCGCTCTCTGTATATTGCTACCGCCTTGTCCTTGTCTTTTTCCTCAACTCCGTGTTTTACGAAGCTGTATCCGAGCGGAGGTCCGATAAATGTATAAAGCTCACTTTCTTCCGGCGGAGTTATCTGCATCTTTTCAAATGTATATAATGCACTTTTTGTGATTCCTTCAGATGAATCAGTCAGTGTTCCGTCAAGATCAAATAATAGATTTTTATACTTCATCAAATTCCTCCCCTGTCTAAACCTTTTACACACTTTAGCACACAGGCACTTTAAAAGTAAAGATTTATCGCTTATCTGATAACAAAAGCAACTTTTGAAAAGAAATCGCTACCAAATGATAAGATTTCTCTGTAAAATAGCAATATGATTATTATTATCAATAATTCTTGAAAGGAGAAGGTTATGAAAATATATAATGTAAACGATCCTGAATTCACAAATTACGGTAGGATCATCGAGGGTTATGAAGAAGAGAAGAAGGCAATCGTGGAAGCTCTTAAGTCAAGCACTCCCGTTCCCGAGGGAACAGACTATGTTGCCGAAGAGCCTGCACTTCAGTCTCTCGCTGCAGCAACATCAATTACAAACAGCCTCTTTGGCGGTTCCGATATGCAGTTCGGATGGTGCAACGGACACAACACCAAGCTCAACTGTCTTGAGTATCACCGTTCATCAGAGATCAACCTTGGTTCAACAGATTTCATTCTTTTACTTGCTAAAAGAGAAGAAATCGTAGACTACAAGATTGATTCAAGCAAGGTTAAAGCTTTCCTTTGCCCTGCAGGCACAATGATCGAAGTATACGCTACAGCTCTTCACTATGCTCCCTGCCAGGCAAGCAAAGATTCAGGATTCCAGGTTCTTGTAGGACTTCCTAAGGGCACCAACGTTGGTAAGCCTGAATTTGAAGCTCGCAACCAGGAAGACCGCATGCTCACAGCAACAAACAAGTGGCTCCTTGCTCACGCAGAAGCTTCTGAAGCAGCAAACGGCGCATGGGTTGGAATCACAGGCGAGAACATCGACATCGCAGGAGATCTTAAATAATTTTCATATTACTTTATTTAGAAAAAAGATGTTGAGGCAACACCTCAACATCTTTTTTGATGCTTAATCATTTCACCATAAATAACCATGATATAATGCAAAAAGTAATTGTATTGATCACAGATGCTTTTACCGCCGACATGGCATTACGCTTTGTTAAGCCATCAACTTTTTTTCCAATCGAGAAGATCATAAGCCCAACAGCCGAGAGCAACCACACAATCAAAGAAATAATAAACATTGTCAATATAACTCTTTGCATTCCGGGAACCGTAAGCCACAACACTATTTCCATTACTACTGAAGACCAGAAAAGAAAATCTCCATTCTTTTTATAGACATCAAAAAGGCTGGATGCATCTCCCATTCGCATTTCTATCACAAACAGCCAGACAAATGCAAGAGACATCAGCTGTAATACTACACAAATAAAAGCAAAAATACTATTTAATAAACCCATTTATAAACCCTTTTATCCTTTCCAACGCATTTAGTTTTTCAATATTCGTACTGACCTCTTTTAAGATACTTACAACCCTTTCGGTCAATACAGCGCTTGTTTTACTTACGGTCTCAAATTGTTCTTTGTGAATAACAATAAGGTCAAACGAGCCATGAAACAATCTATCCAATGGCTTCGCTATGATCTCAAGCATCAAAGAAAGAATATCTCCTGCTTTATAAATCGCCGCGAAACATATGGTGAAAATGTTTTCTAACAACGTCTGGGCTGTTATAACTCCAGATTGTACATTCAACACAACAAGAGTAATAGTCGCAACCGACAGTATAAAACCAACAACTCCAGGCTTATATGTCTTTACGCAAAACTCATAGCGAGCTTTTGCGCCTTTCTTCCATTTTTCATTTACCCTGTCACGCAAATCTCGCCATACTGCTGCAATTTCCTCTTTTGCAATTTTATCAATATATTCTTGAGGAATTTCTTCTGAACAGTACACACAATATCTGTCTATTATGCTATTTTCACGACCACACTTACATTTCCAAAAATTATTATCATCCATTGACTACGTCCCTGCTTTCATCAATGATAGAATCATTTGAATCGTTATAGTCATTACTCAAAATAATCTCTCTGATTGCATCCTCAGTAAGCTTAACTTCATTATCAAACAATTCTTTTTTCTCGAGCAGATATTCAAAGTACCGGTCTTCTCTTACAAGATACTCCTTGTTCCTCTTTGGATAATCAAACTTAATGGAATCAGATTTCGCTATAGCAATGGGTATAATACATTTTTCCCACTTCTCTTCTTTTTTTTCGAAATACGATATCGCAATAAATGGATATTCAAATTTTCTCATTTTAACAAAGAACGCTGCTCTATATCTGATTTCTTTTGATCTCAGATTACCAATTTCATTTATGGTATTTCCGTCCGTCAAATACCCTTCCTTAATGTACATCTGAAGTCGTTCTGTTATTTCTTTTTCAAGCTCAGAATCAATTACTACTGCTTCTAAAGGAAGGATATTAGGATTAATTCTGTCACTGAACGTTACCATTTTTTCTTTGGGCTGCTCAGCTTCAGCTCTAATAATTGTTCCGGTAAGTGAATCTGCCTGAATTTCACGTTTCACATCATAAAGCGCATGCTGAAACAATTTTTCTATATCTTTATTGTCTTCCAAAGTCTGCTTGCCGGCTTCCGTCAGTTCACCGGTATTTGGATTAATGTGCCCGTATGTATAAATTTCAGTTTTTAATACCTTATCCAGCATATGTATATCTATACCGGTAAGTTCATTGATAATGTTGATATCCCGTATACCTGCGGAATATAGCCTTAGCGCAAGCAGTTCAACACTATCATATTCATCTACGATATATTCTTTTACATCCGCCTCAATTATTGAGATTGGGCAAAAAAATTTACGAAAAATATCAACATCGTTTTCCTCAAACATCTCAGGGCAACATGTTCTAAATAATTTCAGATCATCATTATTGGTTAGTGAAATTTCAGACATTGCTTATTCCTGTCCTCTCATAAAACTCATCGGCATAGTAAAATTCGCCTTTATTACTCTTAGCTTGATCCAGCACCTTTGTCATAAACTCCGAATATTTCTTTTCGCTTTGATTTGGAACCGGCTCGCCTGTTTCCTCATCAATCTTTTCATATTCACACGTAGTCAGATAATCAAAATCACCTATTATCACCAACTGAATCTGGCATCGTGTAAATGCAACATTCAATCTTCTAAGTTCTTTCAGGAAGCCAACCCTAGCCCTTGAAGGCGGAACACGCTTTGCGTCGGCGCTACGCGTGCAACTATATATGATAAGCGGTCGTTCCTGTCCCTGAAAGCTATCAAGTGATGCTGCTATACTATATACTTGATCCGGTGAAAAACCAAGATTCTCTTCCGTTATCTTCTGCCTTATAAGCCTTACCTGCTTACCGTACGCAGAGATAATACCAATCTGAGGCGTGCTCACTCCCGACTTATCGGCCTTAAACGCACTACCTGCAAGTGATGCGACAATCTTCGCTGCCATCTTTGCCTCAAGATCATTGGAATATCCACCGCCTTGCTCAGCTGTCTCAAAACGATTCTTTTCCCTGCTTGTTGAAATCGTTATAAGAGGAGTAGTCGTACCTGAAATGATAGGATTCCATCTACCCATATCATAGTGCGCATGATAATTTCCTTTATAGAACCAATCAGATATGACATCCGAAATATTACCCGGCATTCTGAACTGCTCATCCAACCTTGTCAGATTGGGAGTGTTTTCATCCTCCTTCTCAAATCTTGTAAAAAGATATTCAAAGAAACTCTTATTCAATAATTCAATCTGCTTCTCGGGAACCTCGTTATCTCTGCAAAGTTTTACAACAGCATCATTTGCTGCCGGAGGTATCTGCAAATGGTCTCCAAGCATAAGTGTTTTGGGCGCTCTGGTCATCGGCACTATAGCGTTATGAATCTGTATCTGACCACTTTCGTCAATGATGGAAACATCAAAGTTTAACTTTCTGAACTTTGGTCTTGTATTGATTCCTATACAAGTAGCACCGACAACATTTGAGTTTTCCACCAAAAGATCTGTAACAATCTCTGTTCTATGAGTTTCAATCGACTTTCCCCAATCGTCCAATGTCTTCTTCACGATAACAAGTCTTGCATATATATCAGTCAGTTTTCTTCTATAATTATCAATCTCTGTAACAGGATCAACATTATCGCTCAAAAGATAGTCTGCAGATAAAGGTTCTATCGGAAAAGGCCCTTCATTTTTCATATCAAACTTGTAACCACTACATTTTTGAAGTATTTCCCCATATGTTTTTTTGGCAGAAACATATTTAGCATCGGTTATTAAAGCTTTGAATTCATCTGCACTTCTGTTGTACTCTTTTATACTTTCTATGTATCTGTCCGCTTTCTCCTTAAGCTTCTTATTCAGATATTTTGTTGTTTTATCAAGCAAAAAAATAATCGGTTTAAGAAGGAAACTCAGAAAACCTGTTTTTTTCTTTAAGGCAAAATATGCAATATCTTTACGGATTCTTAGCTCATATATACTTCTATAATTTATAAGAGCGTTGCACTTTTCATTATGCAAATCTGATAACTGCTTAAGTTTTTCTTTTTGTACGAGTGCGCTGTCCCAGGTAGTCTGACGACAATCTGCAAAAAGTTTATAATCATCATAGACAGACTCGACATAAGCCAGCGTCTCCTTGATGCCTGACATGTCTTTTAATATTCCGCTTTGGCTCATCTTGAGTTTTTCTATATAATCCTCAGCTGTCTTTCCAACTTGTTGTTCAGGTGCATACTGCTTGCAGTTATCCTGAATCTTGTCTATGTTGCCTATTCTGATTATCCTGGCATTTTCATCTCTTCCGACTCGCTCCAATACATTATCTACGGCTGAATTATTCTGAGATGATACCAGCACTCTTTTTCCATGCTTAACAAAATATTTTACCCAATTGACTATTACAGTGGTCTTTCCTGTTCCCGGAGGTCCCAATACAAGCTGTATATCTTTTGTCTTGATTCCTCTCTCAATAGCCAGCATCTGTGAAGTGTTTGGCTTCTGCTCTTTGCTGAGTAGTTCTGCTTTAAACTCATCCCATCCCGGAGCCTCATCTTCTTCTGCAGAAGGATGACCTTTTCTTCCAAAAAGCTTATACATATATCCGGAATCTACGGTTCCGTTTTCAATACTTTGAATTACTCTTTCTCTTACACGCTTCTGGACATCATTTATCTGCAAAAACATATGACCGTTATTTTTCACCAGAATACTATCGTCAAACTGCTCAATGAATTCGACAATAAAGCTCGTGCCATTTTCTTCATCAATACGGTCGATGATTATTCCTTTTATCTTCCTTCGGAAATCCTCGTTTATTTCTTCATTTGTCTCGATTGCAACTCTGCTTTCCGAACAATAAAGCTCACTATCGGGATCGAATGAAGATGAAAAGAATTTATACGTTTTCTTTTTTGCCTTACCTTTAACAAACTCACAATAATCGTAGTTAACGTAATTATCCTTGTATGCATCAAGCTGTTCTACCTGATCTTCATACTTTGTAAAATTCTTTATCGGTTGAATAATCTCTCTTGCGAATTTGTTATCAACCTTAAGTTCTTCACTTCTTTCGGTACTAAAAAAATACGCATCGATACCATCGCATAGCTCTGTCAAAGCTTCCGGGGTCATTCCCCAATCCTCGGAAGTTTCTTCATTTAATGTATTCTTATAGCCATCCGCAACTATCGCGGTTCGACCTTCGGCAACAATCAAAAAAGTTCCATGATTATAGAGGTATTTCTTTTGAGCCTGAAACTCTCTTCCGGAAAAAATACTTGTAATAGAGAAATTATTATCATCCGAACGGATTGCATTAAATTTATAATTTGCAGTCATAAAGACATAGTAATTACGATCATCACGCACAATATGATTACATACTGTCACACAATCCGCGTTCACGATCTCATCAATTATTCCATCCCTATCCTCAGGTCTATCCGCAGCTACTCTACCTCCCATAAAGAAGCAAAGTTCTTCTTTTAAGGTAAAATAGTTAATAGGGCGAAGATTCAATATATTATTCTGCATAAGGATTCCTCATTAGTTCTGCCTCATCCGGTACGTTAATGTGAAGAGGAAACGTTTTTAGTTTTTCTTCTGAAGCTCCCAGAATTTTAATATCAAATTCATCCATAATATCAGCTATTCTTTCTTTTGAATGTGGCTCTTTGATTTTCACGATATGAAATCCTGTCAAGTCCATGTCCTGATTTCCTTTCTCTGTTAAGCGCTTCGTAGAAGGCTCTTGAATCCATATATCTATCTTTGGGATTTAAAGATAATGCTTTGCTTATCACCTTAAAAAGTCCGGGATAAAAACCTCCTCCTATGCTTGATATGTCTTTAAATGTCAACCATGAACTACCCGATCTGTCGGGCAAAACATCAACTCCGTATTCAACCGGTTCTATCCCAAACAATTCCAATGCTATCTGACCAAGTGCATATACATCTGTTGCCTGATATACAAAGTTATTGTTTGCTCCCGAAATCTGCTCAGGTGCCATATACCTTGCAGTACCTGTGCCCTTATCCGCCAGAGCAAGTCCACTTATACCATAATCCAAAATGTAAACAGAATTTCTCTTGCTTACCACAATAATGTTTTCAGGCTTGAGATCCTTATGTACAAATCCCCTCAATCCGTGAATATATGAGACAGCCTTAGCAATATCCAACAAAAGATTATATGCTTTGTCATACCACACTTTATCTTTTCTAAGGTTATGCCTGCTCTCCAATATTGCTCTAAGACTCTTTCCTTCAACATGCTGCATCTCGATTATTATCTTTGACTCTTTATTATCTACGAAATAATTATAGATTTTAGGCGCAAAATCCGAATGCTGCTCAAGTGCTACTTGATTGCTGATTTCCTCAAGTATTATCCTCTTTTGTTCTTTATCCTCAAAACGCATAACCTTCAAGATAACTCTTCTATTAAGATCATTATCTATGGCTATATACACGCTTGTTCCGGCTTCCTCGTTTGTATGTACTGTCTGCTCGATTCGAAAGCTTTTTGCGTTTGCAAACTCAATCTTATTCATTATCCATTTCCTCTAAAAGAATCCTGTCAAATTCTCTCATGCCCGGTATCTGTGAAAGCGAGGCAGCTCTTACTATTCCTTCTATCTCATCAACAAAGTCGTCAGAGTAGTAATCATATAAAACAGAACAATCCACCGCACCGCCTTTTTCAATTGATGTATCAAGGCATGCTAACAAAACCATTACAAGTGAATATACATCCCCAGCTTCCCATTCTTTGTTATCGTGTTCTGATTCAAGAAGCATTCTAGGATGCGTATATACATTATTCTTTTGTCTCTGCGCAACCCACGCTCCGACTGTCTCCATGCTCTTTTCTTTATAATCAATTTTTGCTGTTTCAAAGCATCCAATCTTCGCTTCATATCCGTCTTCAAAAGAAGATACAAAAATACATGTGGGTCTTATATCCCTGTGATGAATATTTATTTTAGAAGAAGCCAGCCTGCTCAGTCCATTTGCAACCTGCTCTATGATATCCAGAAGTTCATACGGTTTAATTTCTTTTGCAATCTCATCGAGTGTCTTAGTATTTTCACGTATGTTATATACCAGATATTTAAGATTGCAATACGCGCTTGTTCTTAACTCTTCACCCGCAATAATATTGTTCGAGCCCCTCATATTCTTAAAGAACTGCTGAGCTTCCATATCCCTGTCACTAAATGCTGTTTTTTCATCAGTGTTTAAAAAGGGTCTTACATATACATATGTAGAAATATTATTGTTATTCTTTCTGGCAATATATTTGAAATTGCCCTCTATAGATTCGTAGGGCTTTTTCGGAATCTTTTTTATAACTTCATATTCCCCAAACGGAAGCATATCCGCTTCCATTGGTTTCATTCGCTTTTTATCAATTTTGAACAAGCTTGCAACAGACTTATAAAACAGCATTGTAAGCTTACAAGCCATTGTCACGTCTGCATGTTTACCCTTTATTTCATATTTCCTTATGCCGGATACTTCCTTTGAAATATGTACAATTTCATTTGCCTGATTCTTGAGCTGATAAAATGAATTTATATTACATTCACCATACCAAAGCCCTCTTATACCTTTACTTTTCCCCATTATTCCTGACAACGAATCCGGAAGATCCGTAAATCCCGCATCAAGACAAAGACCGGAAAACAAGACTTCAAGTGCCTGTCTGATATTTATAATGCATGAGTCCGGATCCATGCGCGCATTTGACTCAACTGCATAACATATACTGTGAAGCTCTTTCCACGCACCAAATTCCTGAGTCTTATTATTGGGCATTCTCACCTTGATCAAAAAATCAAAAAACATCAGCTTATTTCCTCCACCACGTACTGAAATTTTCCGGTAAAAAAGAAATAGCATTACAGGGGCCACCTATAATGCTCTATTTTTAAGGTACAAAAAAAGCGATACTTCCGCATCGCTACCAAAAAAGCAACTGGCTACCTACCCTGTTCAACATAGGCCCTATAGCTTTGCGTCACTAGATCACTCTAGTTTTGCCACCGAAATACTATCACATAAATACACAATATGCAAGTAATTGTTCATAATTTTCTGATTGTTTTGAAATTTAACTACAATTTAATTTGCGTCAAATTATTAACGCACATCGGCAATTTTTAGACTTTTTGCCGATGTGCGTTATTTATATATAAAACAATATTAACAGTAAAATTTTTCCCATCATCACATATCTCGAAAGTCCCTTCATAACTTTCAACAGCTGACTTAACTATACCCAATCCAAGTCCATGCAAAAATTCATCTTTATCACATGTATCATCTTTCTTTGTGTACGGATTTGAAACTTGTACGATCAGAGCATTCGCGCTATAGAACATAAAACAGCTTAATATCTTATCCCCTGAATCAAGGCTCTTCAAAGCATTGATTGAATTATCAAAAAGATTTCCAAATATTTTTATGCAATCATGATATGAGATTGGTAAACCGGCCGGGATATTTATATCTTTCTTAACTGTAATTCCGTTTTGTTCGGCTGCAGAAAATTTTATGTTCAGAACTGTATCAATAGCTTCATTCCCAGTGTTAACAAAACTATTTATAGCAGATTGTTCATCTATAAGTTCCTGTAAATGATTCTGCGCTTTGTCATACTTTTTTTCTTTCAAAAAGCCTGAAATCAACTGCATATTATTCTGCATGTCGTGCTTTATTGTACTTATGAGTTTTTGGTTTTCAGACAACTCTTCATAATACGAACGCTGCCAATTGGTTATCTTTTCATACTCTTCGTTCTGTCTTCTAACCTCATAGGATTCACTGATCAAGTCATACAAATGAATGATCATAATATTCACATACAAGACAAGAACTGCTAATGGTACCAATAGGGGTATCCTTTCTTGATTTGAGCTAATACTCAGGCTTTCGCTTAGCATGGCAATGCACGTAAATGCAATGAAACTAATGATCGGAACCGATAAAAGCTTCAGCAGAACACGCATATCAACTTTTCTGTTTTTTATAGTTTGATACCTTGCCACTATTTCAACAACAATATAAAAGCATAAATGTGGAATAAATAGAACATATCCGGAATTTAAAGAACTACCCTCAATTAAATACATCAACGTTTGCGCAAATCCGGCAAAAACTATGAGTACAGTAGCATATGCAAATTTCACTTTCTTTTCGCCTTTGTATGCACATAAAAACAGGCAGCTCCAGAAAGAAAGCGAAACAAGATTGCAATATTTAAGGTCATATTTTATAAAAACAGAAAATAAAATGACGAACAGAACGCTCATCACCTTTTTTATCAGATCATATTTCTTTATTGCCTCTAATACCCTATCGTAGTAATGCAAGACAATCCAAATATCAAATAAATTCAGAAGAAAATAGAGAAAGATGTTAATCTTCGCATGATTCATAGTCCAATTCTCCATTTCAAATATCTCATATGCTCTAGTTTAACACTTTTGTGGTATTTCTTACTGATAGGCAACCTGACGCCGTTATTCAAAATAATCTCATCGGAATAAATAACTTTAACATAATCCATATTAACAATGTATGAAGCATGGATTCTTACAAACCAATTGTTGTCCACCATTTTCTCAAGATCGGACATTTTTGAATAAAAAGAATAGTTTTCATCTGTTGTATAGACATTTATTTTTCGCTTATTCCCCTCAAAATACATTATGCTCTCACAGCGTAACTGTATTTTGGCTTTATCAACAGAAATGAATATATATTTTTGACTGGAATAAATATAATTTACCGCTGCTTGTATTACATCTTCAAGCTTATGCGTATCTATAGGCTTATTTACAAATCTGAACGGCTGTACTTCAAACGAGCTAAAGACATAATCCGAGTATGCCGTAACGAAGATAATAACAGCTCTTTGGTCTATAGCCCTTATCTTCTTTGCAGCTTCAAGCCCATTAACTCCGGGCATTTCTATATCAAGCAGGTATATTTGGTAGAATACATTAGGATTTTTATTCAGATAATCTAAAAGACTTTCACCGGTCTCAAAGCAATCGACCTCAACATCTCTGATTCTGATGTTCTCAATAACATCTTCCATTAACGCGAGATTATCTTTGTTGTCATCACATATTGCAATCTGCATCCAGTCACCGCTTCTCTCAGAATTCTCTACCCTCAAATGATTTTGTTCCAAGCACCATAAACACTACATAGTATAGCATACATAAAAGCAATTGAATCAGCACACATTTCCCCCTCCCTGTACTGCTGATACTTAACACTTCTGTAGTCTCCAAAACATCTTCTGATAACTGATAAATATAATTCATCGGATTAATATATTTTACAAATGAATACGTCAGCACGTGATTGCAAACCAAAGATGCAACAAAAGAAATCACTATCGTTATAATCGGTTTATATCTTGTCCCAATACACAATGCAAGCTGTGGAATAAAGAAAAACGTATACATATATATCAAAAGCAAAAGACATAATAAATCTGCTACATTATTTCCAAATATTTTTCCTGATGTATAAATGCTGCCGTTATTCGCGATTCCAAAATAAATAGCCAGCATTACAATAATTGTAATCACAAAGAAAACCGCAGTAATAACTTGTAACGCTAAGCTTTTACCTATAAACAAATTTCTCCTGTTCCTTATTCTCACAGTGAACAAAGAAATACTTTTATTGTCAATTTCACCTGATAACATTTGAGTTCCCAAAAAAGCTGTCACAACCGGGCCAATAAAAAGAACTGTTGTTGTTACAAGTTGCAATGTTATCCAAAATAAAGCATTCTGATTTTTTACTCCTTCATACATTTCGTTTCTCATACCGATCGCATAAATAAATCCAATGGCTACAATTACAGCAACCGCCAAGATATCATTACGCTTTAAAAATTTTAACAATTCAATTTTTATGATATGCAATATCGATATTTTCATAGCCATTCTCCTCAAACAGATCATATAAAGATTTGCGTTCTATTTCTAAATCCAAAACGTCAATACTTAATTCATCAAGTTTATCAAGAACCTGTTTTAAATCTTCGACATGTTCAATCAATATATTGTCTTTATCAACTTTTACCCCTGACTTTTCAACTTCTTCCGAGTTCAAAGCTCGGTCACATTGAACAACATATTTTTTGCTGTATTCCATCACGCCATCAAATTTCTTTTCACCGTTATCTATTAAGACCACCCGATCACATATTTCTTCAACATCTTCCAAGTCGTGACTTGAAAACAATATTCCCACTTTTTCATCGTGCGCTTTTTCCAGAAGGATTCTTTTAAATATATTTTTCCCTATTGGATCCAATCCCACAAACGGTTCATCCAGTATAAGAAACTCCGGATTGTTTAAAAGAGCTTGCGCCAGCCCCAACCTTTGTTTCATTCCAAAAGAAAATGCTTTTGTCTTTTCTTTTGATTTCTTTTCTAATCCAACCGCATTCAACAGATTATCTATTTTTGCTTTCGGAACTTTTCCCCCCAATGTTTTGATTAATATATCCAAATTCTCATATGCATTCATATAGGGAATAAAAGTAGGCTCAATCAGTATTCCGAATTCATTAAGCCTTGAATTGTCTTTAAGTAGCGTATCGCCTTTATAAACTATATCTCCCCCTGTAGGAAAAACATTCCCTGCAATACTGTTTAAAAGAGTAGTTTTCCCTGCTCCGTTTTTTCCTAAAAGAGCAACTATCTCCCCTGCATTAACTTTAAAACTTACACCTTTGAGCGCTTTGAATCCGCCATAATCTTTCTTTAAATTTCTGATCTCTAACAAAGACATATTCTCACCTCTGAAAATTTATATAAGAATACTATCATTAGAAATCAGCTTTTATTCTGTATTGTAATTTTTGGTATAGAACCGAGTAATAAATGGTAAAAAAGACACTTCTTAGAATCTCTTCTAAAAAGTGTCTTCAATAATTTACTTATATACTGATTACTCAGCTACGTAAGGCATAAGTGCAAGGTGTCTTGCTCTCTTGATTGCTGAAGTGAGCTCTCTCTGGTGCTTAGCGCAGTTTCCAGTGATTCTTCTGGGAAGAATCTTGCCGCTCTCAGAAACGAACTTCTTAAGCTTAGCTGTATCCTTATAATCAATTACGTTATCTTTTCCGCAAAATACACAAACTTTCTTTCTTCTGTGCATTCCGCCCTTTCTCCTCATAGGAGCATCGGATTTATCAGACTTTGTGAAAGCCATTATAATATTCCTCCTTCAATTAATTGAACGGCAGCTCCTCGTCAATTCCGTCGGGAATATTCATGAAGCCGTCGCCGGCTGCAGAAGGTGCGGGCTCTCCTTGGGGAGCAACGCCTCCAAATGATCCTCCGTTGGAGGATGCTGCATTCTTGGATTCAGCGAATTCCTGATCCTCTGCAACTACATCAGTTGTGTATACCTTAACGCCATCCTTATTGGTATAACTACCTGTCTGGATACGTCCTGTTACGATAACCTTAGTGCCCTTCTTAAGATATTTCTCAGCAAACTCGCCGGCTCTTCCAAAAGCTACGATACCGATGAAGTCAGCTGTCTGAGCATCCTGTTGATCTCTTCTTGCAAATCTTCTATCCACAGCAAGTGTATATCTTGCTACAGCCATAGGCTCATTGCCCTGTGAATATCTTACGTCGGGGTCTCTTGTTAAACGTCCCATTAGTATAACTTTGTTCATATTTTCGTCCTCTTCTATTTAAGCCTCGTTCTTAACGCATAAATATCTGATGACACCGTCCATAATACGCATGCGAGCTTCAATCTCTGCAGGAGTTGTTGCTTCGCCATCGAACTGGATGAAATAGTAGAAGCCTTCTGTCATCTTCTCGATTTCATAAGCAAGCTTCTTCTTTCCCCACTCATCAATATTGGTAATCTGACCACCATGCTTCTCGATAGTCTTCTTAACCTTCTCGATGACTGCTGTTCTGGCATCGTCTTCGATCTTTGCACTAACAACAACGGCTAATTCGTATTTGTTCATGCTATTTGTTACCTCCTTTTGGTCTCTGGCTACTTGTATCAGTCAAGCAGCAAGGAATTTATCACAGAATAATATGCTATCATATATATGTTCCAAATGCAAGCATTTTATCGTATCCCTTTAATGCTCTTTTCCAGTGTTTTCCTGGAAATCATTACCTGATGACCGCAACCAAGGCATTTGATTCGAAAGTCCGCACCTACACGCAAAACTTCCCATTCAAAACTACCGCAAGGATGTTGTTTCTTAAGTTTTATTATATTTCCAACCTGAATATCCATTAAATCTGATCCAAAATCTCCCCTATTGCACCCTGTACTACCAGATCAGCCTGTCTGTCCCTCGGTGTAGCCGACTTGTTGATAAGAACAAGCTTATTTCCCCTGTAATAGTCAATAAGTCCTGCCGCCGGATAAACAGCCAGTGAAGTTCCACCAATTATAAGGACATCAGCATTACTGATATACTCAACAGCTTTCTGCATTATCCCCATATCAAGGCCTTCTTCATACAAGACCACATCAGGCTTTATCCTGCCGCCACAACTGCATACGGGAACTCCTTCCGCATTGGCCATGTAGTCAAAATCATAGAACTTACCGCATTTTTCGCAATAATTTCTATGTACGCTTCCGTGAAGTTCAAGAACTTCTTTACTGCCGGCAGCCTGGTGAAGGCCGTCAATATTCTGTGTAATAACAGCACGGAGTTTACCTTGCTTTTCAAGTTCGGCAAGCTTAAGATGCGCTTTATTGGGCTTAACCCCAGTAATGAGAAGTTTATCCTTATAGAATCTAAAGAACTCTTCAGGCATTCTCATATAAAATGTATGACTTAAAATCTGCTCCGGAGGGTACTTGTACTGCTGATGATAAAGACCGTCTTCGCTCCTGAAATCAGGAACACCGCTCTCTGTCGATACTCCCGCACCACCAAAAAAGACAATATTATTCGAACCGTCAACTATTTCTTTTAACTCTTTTACAGCTTCGTCCATATTATCCCCCTTCATTATTTATGTATGATCAAAAACCTGCTTTCTTAAGAAGCGCAGCCAAAGATGTTGTTGCATCTCCGTCACTTGGATATTCAATCTTTTCTTCTGTAATCTCAGTCGCAGCTATATCTTCAAGCGCTTTCATACTAAGACTAAGCTTTCCGTCTTTAATTGAAATAACTTTGACTTTTACCTTCTGTCCGACTTTAAGAACAGCTGAAGGATGTGCAATTCTGTTGTTACAGATCTGAGAAATATGAACAAGTCCGCTAAGACCGTTACCCAAATCAACAAATGCACCGTAATTCTGCAAACTCTCAACTGTTCCCTCAGTAACAAGGCCAACTTCTACGTTAGAGACCATTTCTTTTCTCTTAAGATCAGCCTGTTCTTTGAGATAATCTTTAGCTGAAAGAACAAGTTTTCCATTCTCTTCATCAGAAGTAATTACTCTAACCTTAGCGGTCTTTCCAACATAATCAGCAAGTTTGTCTTCTTCCACAAAAGAAAGATCAAGCTTAGATGCCGGAATAAATCCTCTTATTCCTTCAAGGAAAGCCACTGCTCCGCCTTTAACAGCTTCAGATATCTTAACATCAACATACTCCCCGGATTCAAGTAATGCATTAAGCTTATCCCATGCAAGAACTTCATTTGCTCTTCTCTTGGACAAAAGAATATTTCCTTCTCCGTCGTCTGTTGAAATAACAGTAGCAGATACTTCATCTCCGACATTTATATCTCTATGTATAGAAAACTTGGGATCATCACTAAGCTCCTCAAGCCTTATTATTCCCTGAGTATAATATTTTATATCCAAAATTACTTCTGTATCATTTACACCGATAACAGTTCCGTCAATTATATCTCCTTCCTTTATCTTTCTGAAGGAGCTCTCAATCTCCTTGCTAAAATCTTTCATCGTTTCTTCTGCCATAAACTAACCTCCAAATAAATCAGATAAAAAGATTATAGCACAAAAAAACTGTGAATATTTAATACTCACAGTTTTTAGAGGTGACAGGCGGATTTGAACCGCCGCTCAAGGTGTTGCAGACCTATGCCTTACCGCTTGGCTATGTCACCAAATATGTAATTGATAATGAATCTTAGTGACTCCGACGAGAATCGAACTCGTGTTACCGCCGTGAAAGGGCGATGTCTTGACCGCTTGACCACGGAGCCATATTACAGACCGTAGTTACA
>NZ_JMMD01000011.1:0-159418 GCF_000686965.1 Butyrivibrio sp. AE2005 | reverse complement strand
CTAAGGAAAAAGGATTCAGTAGCCTTTTATGAGCTTAAATTTAGAATCGTACGATTCAAGATTACTGAAGACACATATGAAACCGTAATTACTAACTTGGACGCTAAGGAATATACGCCAACAAATTTAAAAAAGTTATATGCAGCCAGATGGGGGATAGAAACTTCATTTAGAGATTTAAAATATACTATTGGAATGCTAGATTTTCATTCAAAAAAGGTGATGTGTATTCAGCAAGAAATATACGCACATCTGATAATGTATAACTTTGCGGAAATGATTACCTCGCACGTAGTCATTGAAAAAAAGCAAAGAAAATATACATACAAAGCGAACTTTACCGTTGCTGCTCATGTCTGCAGACTATTCTTGCGTGAAAAAACGACATCACCTAATTTAGAAACTATAATAGCTAGAAATATAATTCCAGTTAGACCTAATAGGCATCGTAAACGAATACTGACAGGAAAAGTATTTCATAGTTTCTTATATAGAGTAGCATAAATAATCAAAATAAAACATGATTAGTAGGTGGATTTTAGATCCGCCTGTTTGTTATGCCTAAAAAGGAAGAAACGGGAATGAAGGTTATCATCTTCATTCCCGTTTCTCTCATCCAAAGCATTATCCCAATGTTAACTTAATGACATTGTCTATGACGGCTGTCTTATTTTTTTTAGTTTTTCCATCCTGCGGAAACAGCACGTTTTGTAACCATGCTATGATAAATGCCTTTCTTTTTCATGAGAGTTGAATGGTTTCCGGTTTCTGCAATCATACCATCCTTGATAACCATAATCTTGTCGGCGCCCATTATGGTGTTGAGCCTGTGGGCAATAACAAGAAGGGTCTTTCCTTTGCATAGCTCTGAAATAGCTGACTGGATATAGCTTTCATTGTCGGCATCTACACTTGCTGTAGCCTCATCCAGGATAACAATAGGAGAGTCCTTGAGGATACATCTTGCAATGGAAAGACGCTGTGCCTGGCCACCGGAAAGAGATGCTCCGCCTTCACCGATAACTGTATCAAATCCTTCGGGAAGCTCCATAATGAAATCATAACAGCGAGCTTTTTTAGCTGCTTCGATGACTTCCTCTTTTGTCGCATCGGGGCGACCAAGAGCAATGTTATTATAGATGGTATCCTGGAAAAGATATACTCGTTGGAATACCATACTTATATTATCCATTAAAGTTGCAATAGGTATTTTTCTGATGTCTTTTCCACGCAAGAGAATACTTCCTTCTTTAACATCCCAGAATCGGGTAAGCAAACTTGCTATTGTAGATTTTCCGCCACCGGAAGGGCCAACAAGTGCAACCATGTCACCCTTATTAGCTTTGAAAGATACATCTTTTAAAACATCTTTGGAATCATAAGCAAAGGTCACATTATTGTATTCAATTTCTGTGGCTGCTTCACTGCTTAATTTGTCAGTGCCATTATCATCTAATTCTTTCTCGGCAAATAAAGCTTCAATTCTGTCCATGCAGGAGTTCATAACTGTAAGTCTTGCCTCCTGATCATAGAAGGTTCTCATTGGTACAAATAAATCAAAGAGACAAAGAAGCATACCAAAGAAAAATTTAAGCTCCATAAATCCATTGAAATACAGTATCGCTGAGACGCCAAGGATTGTAACGGTGCCTAAACCATAAAGGAGAAATATTGCTCGCTTCCAAGGCATATGAAAATGCTCGAAATCAAGATTTACACGGCAATTTTCTTCAAAGCTGTTTGTAAGTTCCTTAGACTTATCACCAAGGAGGTTATAAGTCTTTATGATACCGATTCCCTCTGTAAAGTTTAGAACCGCTTCAGTCTGTACTTCTGAGGCCTCTTGCTTTTCATCTGAATGAACAAGGTCATTTTTCATCATTCCCTGACCTATCATAACCATAAATAAAGAGATGAGGGCAGAAGCAAAGCCTAAACGCCAATCAAAGAAGAACATAAACACTACCATAATAAACTGTGCGAATAAGTAACTCATCATGTCGGCTAAAACCATCATGCAGTTTTCTTCTATAAAGACCATATCAGTTGATAATACGGAACTGATTTTACCTATATTACCCTCGGTAAAGTAACCCATAGGAAGTTTGCGTAAATGCTCGCCCAGCTTCATTCTCATGTCTGCGAATATTTTGTATCCGGCAGCGCTTTGCATTCTATCTGCAAGATACTGAGCTATGGCTTGAGCTAGTACACCTGCTACCATTATTATTGCAGTTTTGATGCAAATAGCTTTTGTGATAGTACCCTCTATATATGCTTCAAGAATGAAATACATTAATATGATAGGAACCTTCATAAGCATACCTTTAAGGAAAGACATGACAAAGGCACCGTAGATTCCGCCTTTATATTTACCGGAAACCCCTATTATTCGTTTGATCAATCCTAACATGCTTCCACCTCATTTCCCTCTTTTTCAGTTGCATTGGCAATTTTCCAGTTAGCACTGGCTTCGCTACTGTTCCAAAGTTTTTTGTATTCTTCGCAGCTGCCAAGAAGAGCTTCATGGGTATCAGCGGCTACTAAATTACCATCCTTCAGCACACAAATTTTGTCGGCGTTTACGATTGTTTGTAATCTATGGGCGATAACCAGAACGGTTTTGCCCTTGATTATTTCTGCAATAGCAGAATTCATTTTTTCTTCATTCTCAGGATCGATGAAAGCGGTGGCTTCATCAAGTACGATAACAGGAGCATTTTTAAGAATAGCTCTTGCTAAAGAGATACGTTGTCTCTCACCACCGGAAAGCATCTTGCCGCCATCCCCGGCCATGGTATCAATACCCTTTGGCAATCTGGCAAGAAATTCACTACACTGAGCTTTATCAGCTGCATCAAGCACCTGTTCTCTGGTAGCGGAAGGATTTCCTATCAAAATATTTTCGTACAAAGTAGTATTGAAAAGGAATTGCTCCTGAGACACATATGATATTTGATTGTTTAATGCTTCAATGCTCATGTCAGTGATATCCTGACCGCCAAGAGTGATTCTGCCTCCGTTAAGGTCGTAGTAATGTACAAGCAGTTTAGCCAGAGTGGATTTACCACTTCCGGATTCACCCACAAGTGCGGTCATTGTGTCTTCCTTAAGGTCTAAGTCAACACCGTGAAGTACTTCCGCATCTTTATATCCGAAACGGACATTTTCGAATTTAACTTCGCAAGAAGTACCTTTGAAGTTATTTCCACCTGTCTTAAGTGGCTCACCATCCATAGCTGCTTCAATCTCAGAGATTTTGTAATCCAACTGAGGGAATTTTCCTGCAAATGCCAATGCCTTAAGAAGAGGAGTACCCATTGAAAGTGAAAGACAAAAGACAAGAACAAGGTTTGCAATTGTTGAAGTGCCATTGATGACAAAAAGAGTACCTACCGGTAAAGTAACAAGTGCGATACATGGAAGAACGGCACTGTACAATGCCATCCATGGCCAGCAAACCTTATACCAGGCAAGAGTTAGATCGCGATAACTTTTAATATCACTTTCATAGCGCTTATAAGATTCGCCGTCGCGGCCGAAGACTTTTACAACTTCCATACCATTTACATACTCAATGATCGTAGCATTCATCTTAGATGCAGCAGAATAGTAGGCGTTCATTCTTTCCATGCCTGCTTTAAACATCATTCCCATGGCAGCAAGACCGATTGGTAAAGAGCAAAGAGAAAGTAGTGCAAGCTTCCAATCTGCTATAAACATAAAGACTAATGCTATTACAGGAATGCACAGATTTGAGAGTCCTTCCGGTACGGCATGTGCAAGCAAAATCTCTATCTGTTCGATATCATCGGTAAATAGTTTTTTGATTTTTCCGTTACCCATATCCTGGATAGCGCCAAGAGGCTGTTGTTCTAACTTTCGTTGCAGAGATATTCGGATTGTTTTTAATGTATTGTAGGCTGAAATATGAGAGAATTTCAGACCGAGTACGTACAAGTTAGAGAAGGCTAACTCGCAGGCACAAATAATCACTAAGTAAATGCCAAAGGACTTAACGGAGAGAGATTCTCCGTTAAGCAAAGGCTCGATAATCTTGTATACCAGAAAATAAGGTATCATTGAAGCAACGAGAGCAATTAACATTGTGATCATTGCGGCGTAAGTATACTTTATATAGTTACCCATATAAGGCTTTATTTTTTTAAACATTTTTCTTACCTTTCTGCTAATAATATTGTGTCAGTCCAATTAAAGAATCGACACATGATTTTACAGTGCTGTTCTATTTCTTTCCAGCTTAGATCATGTGTAAAGGGCTCATAAACAGAAGTCCAGAAGGATGTACAAATCACATGCAGTTCCTTACTTGTGATATCTGTTCGTGCAAGATTACGACGCTTGGCTTCGTTGTAATATTTTTCGTATGCCTTACTCATGGATGAAACAAAGTCATGCTGATAGTTTTCAAAGCGAGTGCCGGATGATTTAGAAATCAAAAGCACAAAACCATCTTTTAAATCCCAAAGCATTTTGAATAGCTCCAGGGTATTTTCTTCGTTCATATCCCATGCGTGACATATTTCATCGTCAGTGAGTTCTGAAAGATTAGGGAGAGTGCGTTTGTTGATATAATCTTCAATTGCATCAACGGTATCTTTCACTACCGCACAGAATAATTCCTCCTTACCTTTATACCGCTTGTATAGAGCACCTGTAGTAATGCCGGCGTTTTCACAAATAGTTTTAAGTTCAGCCTTTAAAAAACCATTTTTTAGGAACTCTGCTTTAGCACTGTCTAATAGTCTAGGGTCTATACTTTTATCAGGTACTGACATTTGTGACCTCCTAAATATTACTGAAAATTGAATTACCGATAACTCGATTTTCAATATAGCATAGGCCTTTGCTTTTGTGAAGTGGGAAAATAAAAAAGAGGGAGTCAAAGGGACGGTTGGTTTGACTTGTTTTTTATGGCAAAAATCGGCTGGGCGTTATGGTTCAGGCGGAAGTTGATATTTTTTACTTACTATTTTTTGCATATTGTAATTATAGGCAGGTTTTTAACCGCCTTTTTCCCTGTCTATTTTTTGCTAAATGCATTTCTGGACAGGCATCTATAGCAATATCCGACTCATAATACCCATGTGATGTTAGGCTTAACCGCTCCGCGGATATGACCATGATCACGATATGCCACTAAGCGTACTGCTTCAGATTTTTTTGCATGCAAGAGAGTTATCATGGTATGTATACTATAATAAGTATATTATAATTAGTATATTATGAAGGAAGGATGCTTATAAAAATGTTTTGTACATACTGTGGAAAAGAAATAGCAGAGGAAACTATATTTTGTCCCTATTGTGGTAAGCAGGTAGGACAGTCGCTTGGTCAGCAAACTTGTGCTCAGCAGCCTTTGGGGCAGCAGAACACATATGGTCAGAGCGATAATCAGAATTATGGACAAGCATACTATCAGCCACCTAAAAAGAAAAGTAATGTCGGACTTATAATAGGAATAGTGGTAGTAGGTGTACTTGTATTTGTTGGAATAGGTGCTTTTCTTGCCAATAAGCCATCGGATCATGTAATTGATCAGTATGCAGATCAGAATACGGATCAGTATACAAATCAGAATACAGATGATAATGGAAACAGTGATCCTGATAAAGCTAATGAAATTGAAGAAATGATGGCTGACACCTGGGAAAATCAGTCAGATGATATGACAGGCAAAAAAATGTATTTCACACATGATCTTGTGAACAAGGAAGAGAATTCCTATTGGGAGTTTCTTGATAATAAGTCAGCTAGGCTTGTTATGGGAGAAGGAAGTTATTATGAAGCTAATTATACGCACATCCGAGATGAAATTGGGATGATGTATACAGAATTTAAATTCCCGCAATACGGTCTGGTCCTATGTCAATAAATAGTACAAATTAAAATGAGAGGTTTACCCGCTTATGCAGCAGGCGCAACCATAACCCTCTCATATAGTTCTTCGAATTCGTTAGGAGACATATAGTCACAGTGGCTGTGGATCCTAACGGTGTTATAAAAGGTTTCGATATACTCGAATACAAGCCTATATGCGTGCTTGTAGTTGATAATAGAAAAGCGGTTAAGCCACTCCCTTTTAATCAAGGAATGGAAGGATTCTATGCAGGCATTATCGTATGGATAACCGCTATGGGAATAGCTACGCTGCATCTTTTCAGTAGCCTCACGCCATGCGCTTGAAACGTATTGGCTTCCACGATCTGAATGGATTATCAAAGGCAGATCAGTGTTGCGGCAGGCTTTTGCTTTATTTATAGTTTCAATTACTGTAGATACCTCCATGGTATCTGCAAGAGTCCAGGCAATGATTTTCCTGGCAAATAAGTCCATGACGCAGTTGAGATATACAAAGCCGTCCTGAGTCCATATATATGTGATATCAGTACACCAGACTGCGTTAGGACGTTCTGGATTAAACTGTTCATCAAGAATGTTGTGAAGTTCTTTGCTAAAATCAGAATCTCTGGTTGTGGTAGTCCAAGGTTTGATCCACTGAGCTTTAATACCCATTTCGCGCATGTATTTGCCTACTGTGCGTTCTGAAATGGTCTCACCGGATTTACGTAGCTCCTGAGTTATTTTAGGTGCTCCGTAGTTCTGTTTAGAATCATCATAGATCTGCTGGATTTCCTTTTTGACAGTTTCTTTTCGCTGTTTTGAAGGAGAGACTTTCCGATTGAGGAAAGCTCTATATCCAGAGCGAGACACGCCAAGAAATTTCAGCATTCCAGAGATAGAGACGCGGCGTTTTGTAACTTTAGATGCCTCTACCTTAGCAGTAACCTCGGTATATATGGCTTCTGTTAGTCGTTTCCCAGAATGCTGATGGCTTTTTTTAACACATCAAGTGCATCCTGAGCATCACGTAATTCACGTTTAAGACGGGCTATTTCCTTGGCTTCGTCAGATAAGTAGTTACCTGATCCTCTGGTAGGGATATCACCATCATTATCTTTGAACTGGGTTTCCCACCTTGCTAAGGTACTGGTACCTATTCCGAGATTCTTAGCACATTCAACCTGTGTGAGATCAGGATGTTCCTTGCGATAGTTGACAGCATCCAACTTGAACTGCTTTGTGTGTTGTTTGTTTTTTCTTGGCATAATGAGTTCCTCCTCTTGTATTATATGCTATTTAAAGGATTAACTCATTTTAAAATGTACTAATTAGATGCTAACACTAGTCTTACTTATGATGAGCTTTTAAGAGTTACCAATGAAAGAATAGAATCGGATTCGTCCTGTAGCGGCTATGTTGTTATAGTATTTACCGATATGGTTTTGCATAATGCGGACGGTTCTACAGAGACAATGGATAATTCCACCCCGGTAATGTATTATGGCGTAACCTATGACAAGGGTGATTACACCTTATACGACATTGTGGGTGCCAATTCGGCAAGCTACTATAATTTTATATGTGACAAATAACTACAGGGAGTCAAAGGGACGGTTGGTTTGACTTCTCCTTTGCTTGGGGATGCGGATTTAAGTCAAACGAACCGTCCCTTTGACTTGTTTATAAGAATGAAAAAAGTATAAAGATACTATACTGAAGTTGAAAAAATAAAGAAATTTGATTACAACGAAACCAAGAAACAAAGAAAATGTGAAATTGGTTTATATATAGGAGGAAAGCCGATGAGTGCTGGATTGAACAGGAAAATAATCAGTATATCTTCCAAACGTCAATTAACAATACCGGGAGCATTTTTTGAAAAGCTTGGTTTTGATGACAAGGCAGAATGTATTATAAGAGACAATGAACTTGTTATTCGTCCTGCTCGTTTGGAGTCTAACGGGGAATTTGCGGAAGAAATACTTGAAGAATTAATAAATGAAGGGTATTCGGGAAAGAATCTCTTAAAAGAATTTAAGTCAAGACAATCGAAAGTCAGACCTGCCATAAAGGAAATGCTAAATGAAGCTCATAAGATGGCTAAAGGTGAAATGGAATCGATGTCATATGATGATGTATTTGGTGAGTAGGAGTGAGTAATTGGCAAATATTATTATTTCTCCTGCTACCGGTAAGTATATAAAGAATGGGTAAGACTATAAAAGGGATTATTTTGAGATTTTGGAGCAACATCTAATTAAGTGTTGCTCCAAAATTTTTTGTTCAAAAGTTAGCAAAAACTAACAAATGGTGATATTATATATCAGAATGTCGAAGTGACACTCGAGGTAAGTTTAATTATTAGTTAGCTAAAACTAACCAAAACAATTATATCAAAAGGAGTACAAGTAGTATGGATGGAGTAATCACAAAGAAGTCAAACGGAAAGCTTGGGGGAAAGGATCTGATAAATATCGGAATATATGCCGCTATTTATTGTGTGATAATGACGGCAATCTCAATGCTTGGTTTTATACCTGTTCTTATGCCGTCGCTCGCGGTGTTGTGTCCTCTTATCGGCGGAATAACAATGATGCTTTTTTATACCAAGGTAAAGAAGTTTGGAATGATAACTATCATTACTGTTTTGATCGGAGCATTTTTGTGGATAACCGGAATGGGCTATTGGCCTTTTATTTTTGGAATAATTTGCGGTGTTGTTGCGGATCTTATTGCTAAGGGTGGAAATTACGCAAGCAAGAAGATGACGATGTTAAGCCATGGAATCATGAATATTACGATCTTTGGATGTTTTCTTCCTTTGTATCTTGATATCGACGGTTACTTTGCGTCAAGAACATCTTACGGAAGTGATTATGTTAATGTGCTCAAGACTATTTTTCAGCCTTGGACAGCACCTATAATCTTGGGGTGTGCATTTGTTTTCGGTGTTCTCGGAGCACTTCTTGGAATGAGCTTTATGAAGAAGCATTTTGAGAAAGCCGGTATTGTTTAATGGAAAGTGAATTATACAATCGTAAAAAACTAAATCGAGGCCTTGTTATGGATCCTAGGACAAAGCTTCTTATCCTTATCACGATAACAACCTTTGCGCTTGGCGGTGCAGGCGGGAAAAGAGTGGAAGCACTCGTGCCGGTTTTGTGTATGATGCCTTTCCTGCTTCTTATTACGGCAAAGAGATTTAAGACGGCTGTCATAGGGATATTTTTGTTCTGGGTTACGACATTTCTTTTAGGATTTGCAAATACCCACGGCATGAGCGGATTTCTATATTACATTCTTCTTGGTTCATGCGGAATTCTGGGAAGATTTCTTCCGTGCATAATGATGGGACGTTATCTTATGGAATCAACAACGGTCAGCGAGTTTAATGCCGCAATGAAAAGAATGCACGTAAGTGACAACTTTATTATACCTATGTCTGTTATGTTTCGCTTTTTTCCAACGGTAATAGATGAAGCTGAGTCTATAGGATGTGCTATGAAAATGCGCGGAATAAGCCTTACCGGCAAGCATGCATCGAAGATCATTGAATACAGAATGGTGCCTCTTATGACATGTTGCGTCAATATAGGTGAAGAATTGTCAGCAGCTGCGCTTACAAGAGGGCTTGGCGGAAATGTAAAAAGGACAAACATCTGTAAGATAGGTTTTCGAATGCAGGATTATGTTGCAATGGCATTGTGTTTGATTCCGTGGATATTACTGATTGTGGATGTGGTGAAATGATAAAGTTTGAAAATGTAAGTTTTAATTATCCGGATTCTGATGATGCATCTGTAGAAAATATCACTTTGGAAATAAAAAAGGGCGAAGCGGTCCTTCTATGCGGAGAATCAGGATGCGGAAAGACAACGCTTGTCAGGATGATAAACGGTCTTATACCGCATTTTTATGAAGGGCGGATGAATGGACATGTTTACGTGAATGAAACGGATACCATTCAGGCTGAGCTTTATGAAACGGCAAAGATTGTCGGATCTGTTTTTCAGAATCCCAGAAGTCAGTTCTTTTGCGTTGATAGCACAAGTGAGCTGGCATTTGGACCTGAGAATATGGGGATATCCGAGAAAGAGATACTTGCAAGAATTGATAAGACGGTATCTTCCATGAATATCAGACCTCTGATGGACAGAAGTATTTTTGATATGTCGGGTGGAGAGAAGCAGAAAATAGCATGTGCTTCTGTAGATACACTTAATCCTGAAGTATGCGTTCTTGACGAACCGTCATCGAATCTCAGTCTTGAAGCAATCGATGATCTTAAAGACACATTGGATTGTTGGAAAAAAGAGGGAAGGACAATAGTGGTTGCCGAGCATAGACTATATTGGCTAAAAGACATATGCGACAGAGTCATATGTTTAAAGAAAGGCAAGATAGTCTTTGACATGACGATGGATGAGTTCAAAAACTTAAGCGAAGTGGAACTAAGAAGTCATGGGCTTAGATCTGTTAATGAGAATCTTGAAATGACTCCCGTAAAAGAAAGTCCTTTAGATGCAGGAAATATGATTCTTGAAAATTTTTCATACAGCTACAGAGGTTTCGATGCACTTGATATAAAAAGGCAGGAAATTCCACGCGGCGAAGTGATTGCCATAGTCGGACATAATGGGGCGGGAAAATCCACTTTTTCTAAATGCGTCTGTGGTCTTATGAAAAGTTTCAAAGGATATATTGAGATCGATGGAAAAAAATACAGATCCGGAAAGCTTCTTAAGAACGCGTATATGG
Source organism: Butyrivibrio sp. AE2005 (assembly GCF_000686965.1). Classification (NCBI taxonomy): domain Bacteria; kingdom Bacillati; phylum Bacillota; class Clostridia; order Lachnospirales; family Lachnospiraceae; genus Butyrivibrio; species Butyrivibrio sp. AE2005. The sequence continues at coordinate 148,795 of NZ_JMMD01000011.1, read as the reverse complement.
TTATGCAGGATGTAAATCATCAGCTTTTCTGTGAAAGTGTTATGGATGAAGTGACACTTGGCATGGACGATGAAAATGAAGAGATAGCGCTGGAAGTTCTGGAAAAGCTTGGGCTCAAAGAATTTGCAGACAGGCATCCTATGAGCCTTTCGGGAGGGCAGAAGCAGAGAGTTGCAGTGGCAAGTGCAGTTCTTTCGGAAAAGGAAATAATATTATTTGATGAACCGACAAGCGGGCTTGATTTTTACAATATGGAGAAAGTAGCTGAACTTATAAGGTCGCTTAGAGGAAACAAGACTGTTTTTGTAGTTACACATGATCCGGATCTTATACGAAGATGCGCAACAGTTGTTCTTAGACTGGAAAAAGGTCATGTTGCTGATATTAAAATAAGCGGAGGAAATAGCAAAGATGGAAAAGAAAAAGAGCGTTATTTCGCAGCTGTTTGAGTATGCAGGGAATCACAAGTATTTTACTGTAAGTTCATGGATTCTGGCTGCGATAAGTGCGATTGTAGCACTGGTTCCATTTTATTACATATGGTGCATTATTAAAGAGGTTGTGGAAGTTCGCGATGATTTCGGAAAGGCGACACATATTGTTTCTTACGGATGGAGCGCTGTCGGGATGAGCCTTCTTGCGATGGTGATATATATCGCAGCTCTTATGTGTTCACATATTGCCGCATTCAGAGTTCAGGCAAATATGAGAACAAGGATGATGGAGCATGTAATGAAGCTTCCAATGGGATATATCGAATCTCAGGGAAGCGGAAAGATAAGAAAGATAGTTGCCGATTCAAGTGCTGCTACGGAGACATTCCTGGCACACAGCCTTCCCGACAAGGCGGTAAGCTATGCAACACCTATTGGTCTTATCGCTATGCTTCTTATTTTTGACTGGAAGATAGGCCTTATCTGTCTTATTCCTGCTGTTCTGGCCTTTCTTATGATGGGCAGTATGATGGGAGAGAAGATGCAGGAAGATATGAAGGAGTATCAGAATGCTCTTGATGAGATGTCGGCAGAGGCGGTTGAATATGTAAGAGGTATACCTGTCGTAAAGACTTTCGGTCAGTCTGTATTTTCTTTTAAAAGATTCAAAGATGCGATTGATAAATATGAAAAGTGGACTATTACCTATACTGTCGGCATGAGGATGCCTATGATAGGCTTTACAACGGCGGCAAATGCGATATTTGCTGCGCTTGTGGCATGCAGTTTTATTTTTGCAAGAAATACGGTAACGGATCCGTTTTTGTATAACATTCTTTTCTACATCATAATCACACCCATTCTCACGGTTACACTTATGAAAGTGGCATACGCGGGAGAGAGTCAGATGATAGTAAAAGATGCTCTTGAGAGGATGTATTCTCTTTTGGAAGTTGAACCGCTTAGAGAGGCAGCAGATCCTAAGATGCCTAAAGATAGCGGAATCAGCATAGACAATATCAAATTTACTTATGACGAAAACAAGATGAATGCGATAGACGGCATCACACTTGATATTAAGCCCGGTGAGCATGTTGCGTTTGTCGGACCTTCGGGAGGCGGTAAGACCACGCTCGCTTCACTTATCGCAAGGTTCTGGGATGTTAAAGAGGGCAGTATTAAGATTGGTGGCGTCGATGTAAAAGATATTGCGACCAACGAGCTTATGAAGCAGGTTTCATACGTTTTTCAGGACAGTAAGCTTCTTAAGATGTCAATATTAGACAATGTCAGGATGGGAAGACCTAATGCTACGGATGAGGAAGTTATTAAGGCTCTTAAAGATGCAATGTGCTGGGATATTATAGAAAAGCTTCCCGATGGCATACACACGATGATCGGAAGTAAGGGCACTTACGTATCCGGAGGAGAGGCACAGAGAATCTCTATTGCAAGAGCGTTCCTTAAGAATGCGCCGATTCTGATTCTCGATGAAGCGACAGCTTTTGCAGACCCTGACAATGAGATCATGGTTCAGCAGGCGTTTGCAAATCTGTCAAAAGACAAGACTGTAATAATGATCGCACATCACTTATCTACAGTTGTTGATGCCGATAAGATATGCGTTTTGTCAGGCGGAAAAGTGGCAGAATCGGGTAAACATGATGAGCTTCTTAAAAAGAACGGTATCTACAGCCATATGTGGAACGAGTATCAGAAATCTGTTAATTGGAAGGTAGGTAAGGGCGCATGAGTATAATGGAAAAAATGCAACATAAATATGCGCTTTCGGAGCAGGGTACCAAAGATATGGTGAAAGCTTTCGGAGCGTGCACTTTAGCAAATCTTGCACAGATGATGCCTGTTGGTATTCTTTTTACAATGGCAGGAGATCTGCTTTCAGGCAGTATTCCCAAGGAACATGTAATACTGTTTGTGGTAGGCGGTCTTATTTGCCTTTTCCTTATCGCTTTTACGGAGTATCTGCAGTATAATGCGACTTTCTTTTCAACCTACGTGGAGAGTGGTGTAAGAAGGCGTTCGCTTGCAGAGAAACTTAGAAAGATTCCACTTTCGTTTTTTGGTAAAAAAGATCTTGCCGATCTTACAAATACAATCATGGCCGACTGTGCTATGATCGAGACTGCTTCGTCGCACTGGCTGCCCGAACTTGTGGGTGCATTTATTTCAACTACAATCGTGGTTGTCAGCCTTTTCTTCTTTGATGCGAGAATGGCTGTTGCGGCAGTATGGGTGCTTCCCATAGCTTTCATCATAGTCTTTACATCAAGAAGTGTTATGCATGCTGTAAACAGAAGAGGAAGCAGATACAAGGTTGCATGTCTTGACGGAATTCAGGAGGCACTTGAGACTGTGCGTGATCTAAAGGCATACAATGCGCAGGATTCATATATGGTAGGACTTACGAAGAAGATAAAAGATGTTGAGTCTCACAATATTTTCTCGGAGTTCTTAAATGCAGCATTTGTCTGCAGCGCGCAGATGATCCTTAAATTGGGAATAGGTACAGTTGCGGTAACGGGATCGGCACTTCTTATCAAAAATGAAATTGATGTTGTTACATTCTTCATGTACTTACTTGTAGTATCAAGGATGTATGAACCTCTTCAGATCGCACTTCAGAATTTCTCGGCACTTATTGCGACAGATACACAGTGCGAGCGAATGGATGAAATCTTTTCACATTATGAGCAGACAGGAACGGAGGAACTTACTAATAGCGGATATGATATTGAGTTTAAGAATGTAAAGTTCTCCTACGAGGACGGTGAGACTGTTCTTAAAGATGTGAGCTTTGTGGCTAAGCAGGGCGAAGTTACAGCACTCATCGGACCTTCGGGCGGCGGTAAGACTACAGTTTCAAGACTTGCTTCAAGATTCTGGGATATCGATGCAGGTCGGATCACGGTCGGCGGAATGGATATTTCGAAGATCGATCCCGAGAAGCTTTTGTCTATGTATTCAATCGTCTTCCAGAATGTTACTCTTTTCAACAATACCGTACTTGAGAATATCAGGATCGGTAGGAAAGAGGCTACGGATGAAGAAGTTATGGCAGCAGCTAAGCTTGCTCACTGCGATGAATTCATAGCTAAACTTCCCGATGGCTATAACACGCTTATAGGTGAAAACGGCTCTGAGCTTTCAGGCGGTGAACGCCAGAGAATATCGATAGCAAGAGCGTTCCTTAAGGATTCACCGATTATCCTCATGGATGAAGCAACTGCCTCTCTTGATGTAGATAACGAATCGCTCATTCAGGAAGCAATCAGTGACCTTATAAAGGACAAGACGGTTCTTATAATCGCACATCGTATGAGAACTGTAGACGGAGCGGACAAGATAGTTGTGCTTAAGGATGGAACTGTTGCAGAATCAGGTAGTCCTTCGAAACTTAGAGAAATCGACGGAATATACAAGCATATGATCTCGGTTCAGATGCAGTCTGAGAAGTGGAAGATGGCATAAGATTAGTATAATAGGGCGGTACGTGGTGATGGTTTACCATGTGCCGCCTTTTTGGCTAATGTAATTTGTGTTGACACCCTATTGGATAGGGGGTATATTAAAGGTGACAGGAGTATATATGATAAGGACATTTATTCAGACAACAGAGTTCTCACGTAATTGGGATAAGTTGGGATTTAGTGATGATGATTTGCGTCTTTTAGAACTTGATATAATGAAGCATCCGGATAAATACCCAGTTATGCAAGGGACGGGTGGTCTTCGAAAAGCTAGGGTGGCATTAGATAATAAAGGCAAAAGTGGTGGAGCCAGAGTTTGTTATGTTGATTTTGTTTTGGCTGAGACAGTTTATCTGATCACAGTTTATGGTAAAAATGAAAAAGCTAATCTTTCCAAAGAAGAGCGTAACAACATCAAGAAAGTGATTGAGGCACTTAGTAAGAGTCTTGGAGGTGACAAACTATGAGCAAAAACAGTGTATATGAAAGCATAATGGCAGGATTAAATGAAGCATTGGCTGATGCTCAGAGCGAGAAGCCAATACTTAAGAGACATAAAGTTTTTGTAGAACCGGTTAAAGTATTTGAGGCTGATGAGGTTAAGAAGATTAGAAATTCTACAGGTATGTCACAGAAGATATTTGCAAGCTATATGGGCGTATCTGATAAGACGGTTGAAGCATGGGAAGCCGGTACTAATCACCCATCAGGAGCGGCGAGCAGGCTGCTCAGTATGATTGAAAAAGACAAGGAGATTATTATTAAGTTTCCTTTTGTGAAAAATGTAATGGCAAAATGAATAGGATAATGATCTTCAAACTTCTTCATGAGTAACAAGTTAATATTTTAATATACATAAAATGCAGTAGATCAAGGTCTACTGCATTTTTTAAAACATAGATAGAGCTGGGGGTTAATCAAGCAGATCAGTCATGCTCCTTATACTGAGTGCAACCGTTGATGTGTTATGCAGAAGTGACGTTGTGGTTGGACTGAAGATTCCAAGCATTCCCATAAGGATGAGGAATGAGTTAAATCCCAGTATTGTACGATAGTTAAAGTCAATTCTATCCATCAATTTAGTGCTTAGTTCTTTTAAGGTTATGAGCACCGAAAGGTCGTCGGAAGAAATGGTGATATCGGCTATCTCTCTTGCAATTGAAGCACCGGTGCTTACGGCAATTCCCGCATCAGCTTCGGAGAGAGCGGGAGAGTCGTTTATCCCGTCACCGACCATTACGACTTTGCGACCTGCTTCGTGTTCCGCTTTGATAAATGCAGCTTTGTCTTCAGGCAGAACTTCTGAGAAATACTTGGTCACACCCGTTTTTGAAGCGACCGATGCGGCAGTTCTTTCGCTGTCGCCTGTCATCATTACGATATTTTCAAATCCGATGTTCTTTAGCTTCTTTATAACTGACGGAGCTTCTTCTCTGATAGGATCTTCGATAAGTATGACGGCTGACAAAACTCCGCCTATTGCCATATATAGGTGCGAATATTCATTTGGAAGATTGTCAAAGCGTTCTTTTTCTGTTTTGGGAATAGTGCATCCTTCATCTTCGAAAATGAAATGATGGCTTCCGATACATACTTTCTGATTATCGATGGTACTTGAAATTCCATGTGCGACGATGTACACAGCCTTAGTATGTTTTTCTTCGTGAGACAGGTTTTTATCTTCGGCAGCTTTAACAACGGCATTGGCGATTGAGTGAGGATAGTGCTCTTCAAGGCATGCTGCGAGCCTTAGCATTTCATCCGCATCCGTGCCGTTAAATGTTATAACATCATGGACTTTTGGATTGGCATAAGTAAGAGTGCCCGTCTTGTCAAAAACAATTGTAGTTGCATCGGCTACGGCTTCCATGAATTTGCCGCCTTTAACCGAGATTTTATGATTTCCGGCTTCGCGCATTGCGGAAAGAACGGCAATAGGTATGGACAATTTAAGTGCACAGCAGAAATCCACCATCAGAATAGATGTAGCTTTTGTGGCATCCCGTGTAAACAGCCATGTAAGGAGAGTTGCACCAAATGTGTAAGGAACAAGCCTGTCTGCGAGGTGGGAAGCATGTGCTTCGGTGTCTGATTTGAGTTTTTCCGACTCTTCGATCATTGTTACGATTCGGTCATATCTTCCCGAACCCTGAGCTTTTTGAACAGAGATTATAAGTTCTCCTTCTTCGAGAACGGTTCCCGCATATACGAGGGAATCGATTGTTTTATGAACGGGAGCGGATTCGCCTGTCATTGCCGCCTGATTAACGGAGGCATCGCCGTGTAAAACAATTCCGTCCAAAGGAATCATGCTTCCTGTGCGGACTACTATGTTGTCACCAATTTTTATATCGGAAATATTTACAAGAATTTCCTGAGAATCATCTGTTATAACCCAGACTTTGTCTATATTAAGTGACATAGCCCTTGCAAGGTCGTCCACTGATTTTCTGTGTGTCCATTCTTCCATTATCTCGCCGATTTTCAGAAGAAAGATTACAGAACCTGCGGTATTGTGATCTCCGCGAAGCAAAGAAACTCCGATACTTGTTGCGTCTAGAACGGATACTTCGAGTTTTCCCTGCAGAAGAGTTTTAATTCCACTGATGATATACGGAATAGCTTTCCAAATGATTATCAGCCTGCCGACAGAAGCGGGCAGGAACAGCTGATTGAGTACCTTTCGTGCAATATGAAAGAACATCTCATCTTCATATTCTATGCGAAGTTCACGTCCGGTATGTTCGGGGACCGCTACTTCGGTATTTATAATGTCAAAAGCAGACAGAGAAGATAAGACTTCATCACGTCTGTTTTGGTCAAAAAATATGATGGCATTCGATGTTCTTTCGTTTACAGAAACTTTTTTTACATAATCAAAAGAGTCCAGATAATACTCAAGTCGGTCGGCTTCGAAAGGCGTCATGTGCGACCGGTATAAATGGACTCTCATTCTTTCTTTTGATTCATGAAGTATTTTACATCTCATACAGCGCCTCTTGCTTATACTCCTGCATTTTCAAGGACGGCCTTGGCATCAGCGATTTCTTTTTCTCTTTCTTTGGCATATCTGCTTTCGTTGATCTCTTTTGCGTCAGCGCTGATATCCTGGCAGTTTTCCTTGATGTTCGTATATGTTTCCATAACTGAATCTTTGCAACGATATGCAGCGGCGGTTATATGAGTGTAGCATTTCTTTGCATCATTGCTTCCAAGAATTTTAACTCCTGCCGTTCCAACCAAAAAACCACAGGCTATCTTTCCAACTGTACTCCACTTGATCATAAGTTATCCTTTCTGTGCATTTTATAAAAATGCGCATATCATTTAATGTTTTGGTAATTAATCATTATAGGAAGATAGAATTTCAAATGGAAGATATGTGCGGCATTGCAAACGAGAAGATTTCTCAACAACAAAACTTTTGGCCAATAATGCAAAAAGTTATTTCAAACCTGCCTGTTTAAGTGCTTCATTGTAGGCGTCGATAACGGCTCTTGTTGAAAATGTTGCACCGCTAATGGTATCGACATCTGCAAGAGGGTCTTGCTTTAACGCTTCTATCAGTTCTTCGGAAAAATGCTTGTAGTCACTTTCGTCTTCGTAGCCGGGAAGAGTAATATCGGTGACTTCTCCGTTTTCTACTTTTATCTCAACCGTTATATCTCCTGCATAGCCAAAGCATGTGGCACTGTAAATGCCGTCTGTGACTGATGATGCGGAGTTTGCCTCCGGCTCGGAACTCTCAAAAGATGAGCTCATATCATTCGAAGCATTGGCGGAAACCGAAACACCGGTTATATATAAATAGAAGCCAAGCGAAACAAAAACAACAAAGATAAGTGATATATATCTGTATTTGTCAAGGTTAAAGTCTTTGTGAGAAATGCTGTAAGCCTTTAAAGGGCGGCAGATAAAATACCACAGGAATATGATCGAGTACACAAAGATATTCAGAGCGGATTTTGAATCGCCCCTTATTGCGCCTTTGACATACAGTAAAAGAATATGTACATAGATCATAGGGTAAAAAATATAAGCAAAGCGCTGCAATTTTTTCCATGCCCGTGGATTCATTTTTTTTCTTATCATAACAAAAGAAGTAATAAAAAGAGGAATCATGATGCAAAGCATGATAACTGAAAAGATATACAGTGAGGATACGTTTGGAGACAGCAGAGCCGAATAAGAAAAAACGTGTCCCAAAGCCAGAATGGATGCGATTATCGACAGCGGGCCTCTTATGGACATAAGGAGTTTTATTGGCTGCGATCCGTTCTTAAATGTTGCAGCATACATTACAAGAACAAAAAATGAAGTGGCAAGTCCTGCCTTGGTGAACATAGGATATATGTATGCTCCTACAAAACCGCCGGGATTTATCCCCTGCAACTGTAAGATGATTGTTGCAAGGGAAAGGATTGAAAAAATCACATAGAAGGGTATGGGATTTTTTTGCAGCGGTTTTTCAAACAGGAGAACAAACAATATAGCTGTCAGTAAGGATATAAAAATAATCATGCAATATTGCTCCTTTTTGAAAAATAGATCTGTTATTTCTTTGGCTCTTCTTTGGCGGGAGCCACTTCAGTGATATCAACATCAAGTGTGACATCGGGATATCCAGAAGATTTTACAACTACTTTGAATTTTCCTGTCTTATCAAAAACATTTGAGAGTGTTTTGTCGACTGTTCCGTCTTCTTTGATTATCTTTGCACCTTTATGATCTGTTCCGGATACTTCGTTTCCGTTAACATCATAAGCTTCGATATTTTTTATATATGCAGCAAACTCATCATCTGTAGCACTGTCAGCCTTTACTACGCCGTTTTCACTTGCTGTGGCAACTGCTTTGTCTGTTGAAAGTACGAAATCGGCTGTATAAGGAGCATAAACTCCGGACTTATCGTTTATTGTAAGTGTATATTTTCCGGCAAGAGCATCTTTCCATGTGATGTTTGCTCCGTCGCAAGTGATATCGCTGCTGTCACCTTCAACTGAATATTCAGGTTCATAATCTTCAGGGAAACCGGTTACTTTAACGGTGGTTGTCTTACTTGTAAGTGCAGTATCGGCAACAGTTATCTCGTTGTCGAATTTCAAAGGAAGATAGAGATTAACATTTGTCTTTTTTACACCTTCTGCCGTATATAGTACAATCTCGTCGATTGTCTTTCCCGGAAGATCTGCGTACGGAAGATATGCAACGGTGTTACCGTGAGGTTCCTTATAGTTTTCTGTTGTTGCGAATGCAATCTCAAAGCCGCGCCATACATTTTCAAGTGAACGCATTCCGTAAGTCTTCCCTTCGGTTGTGTGAATTGTTGCGGCAAATACTACCTGAGAAGAAAGAGACTCGTCAAGATCAATCTCATAGTCACCCCAGTGTGTGGCTGTATTTATGCTTGCTTCGGATAAAGAAAGATCCTCGGTATCACCGATGGTTTTACTGAATGAATATTTTCCGGAAGAATCTTTTGAAAGTTCTTTATAATTCTTTGGAATTTCTGCAAGCTCGACATAAGAGTAGTCGGCAGCATCATATAAGGATGCTTCGTCATTGACCTTTAAGCTATCGTCAATTTCAGTTCCTTCAGGAATGCAGACGGGAAAGCTGACACCTAAGATCATACTGTTATCTTTAAGGTGATAGGTACCGCCTGTGAGTTTGTCATTAGCGGCTTTATTCATGGTTGCACTTGATACGGCATCAACTCCTTCGCCGCCTTCGAATTCATTTGCAAAGAAATCTCCGTAAGGAATATTCATTTTTACAAATGTTCCACTGACACTTGTACTGTCGGTTGCATTATCGGCTACTTCTGTGGTGCTGCTACCGGTATCGGAAGCGGATGAATCCACGTCGTCTTTTCCGCATCCTGTAAGAGATAATACAAGAATAGCAGAGAAGATGACTGACAAAACTTTGATTTTCATATTTATAGCTCCTCTCTTAAGTAGAAAATAATATGTTAGCGAGCGCTAACCAGTCACCAGTGAAGTCTATCATAGATTTCGTGGCTTTGATATGAGCAAAATAGACAAAAAATTGTAAATGGTTACCAGAAACTAACGGAAAAGAGTTGACAAAGAAGTTAGCTAGTGCTAACACGAACGCAGTTAGGTAAATCTAACGTGTGACATACGTATGTTTACAGAAATCTCCTACACAAAATGCCGCATCTTGCCAATGCGGCATTTTTTCTGCGGTTTGGCGGATAGAAATGTTTTTGCGATTATGCTATTGACAAACATTCTTAATAAGAATATTCTATGTTTGAGGTTAGCATAAGCTAATAATGATTGTATGATGCTAACTCGAGTTACAGGAGGGTAATATGACACTTAATGATGCGGAACTTGGTAAGGAATACATAATTGATGCTATAGACACAGGTGGAGATGAGGAGATGGAGAGCTTCCTTTTTTCACTGGGATGTTATAGCGGAGAGAAGATTACTGTTGTTGATAAGAAACGTAATCTTGTGGTCGCTATTAAGGATGCAAGATATAATATCGATCCTGAGTTAGCGGGAGCTATCAATATCTGAGGATGTGCAGAAATCTGCTTTCCATAAATTTTTTTAAACGATTTTAGGAGGAATTGTAATGAGAATCGCAATGGCAGGTAATCCCAACAGTGGAAAAACGACCATGTACAACGCTCTGACGGGAAGGAGCGAGAAGATTGGTAACTGGGCAGGAGTTACTGTTGACAAGAAAGAGCATGCTATTAAAAAGAGTTATTATGATGGAGACAAAGAGCTGATCGCTGTCGATCTGCCCGGTGCATATTCGATGTCACCGTTTACTTCAGAGGAGAGCATCACAAGTGCTTATGTAAAGAATGAGCATCCTGACGCGATAATAAATATCGTTGATGCAACTAACTTAAGCAGAAGCCTTTTCTTTACAACGCAGCTCCTTGAACTTGGAATTCCTGTTGTTGTTGCACTCAATAAGAATGATGCCAATGACAAAAAAGGCAATTCAATTGACGAGAAGGCATTGGCAGAAAAGCTCGGATGCCCTGTGATCAAGACTGTTGCAACATCTGAGAACGGTCTTAAAGATGTGGTTAAGGTTGCGGCATCACTTGAAGGAAAAGGACAGAAAGAGCCTTACAGACAGGGAGATGTTGACGTTCATGATAAAACGGCGGTTGAAGCGGCTGACAGAAAGCGCTTTGAATTTGTAAATAAGATTGTAAGTGAAGTTGAGAACCGTAAGGTTCTTACAAAGGATAAGAACTTCGGTGATACGATCGATAATGTGATCACACATCCTGTTATCGGAATTGTTGTTTTTGCTGCTATTATGTGGCTTGTGTTCTATATTTCACAGACAACGGTCGGAACATGGCTTGCGGATATTCTTGCGGGATGGATTGAGAGTTTCCAGGGAATGGTCGGAGATGCAATGGCAGATGCTAATCCGCTTCTCTATGCACTTCTTGTAGATGGTATCATCGGCGGTGTAGGAGCGGTTGTAGGATTCCTCCCTCTTGTTATGGTAATGTATTTCCTTATCGCGCTTCTTGAAGATTGCGGATATATGTCAAGAGCAACAGTAGTTCTTGATCCTATCTTTAAGAGAGTAGGTCTTTCAGGAAAGTCGGTTATTCCTATGATCATAGGAACAGGTTGCGGTATTCCTGCGATCATGGCTTGCCGTACTATCAGAAATGAGAGAGAAAGACGTGCAACAGCTATGCTTGCAACATTTATGCCTTGCGGAGCCAAGCTTCCTGTTATCGCACTTTTTGCAGGCGCATTTTTCCCTGAATCAAGATGGGTAAGTTTCATCTGCTATATGGGAGGTATATTGCTTATCCTTCTCGGAGCGCTTCTTATTAAGGCTATCACAGGTATGAAGTACAGAAAGAGCTTCTTTATCATTGAGCTTCCCGAGTACAAGGTTCCGAGCCTTATGTTTGCGATTAAGTCAATGCTTGAGAGAGGTAAGTCATACATTGTTAAAGCAGGAACCGTTATCCTTGTTTGCAATACTGTAGTTCAGATCATGCAGACATTTGATTTCAGCTTCCAGCCTGTAGAAGAGGGAATGGAAGGAACATCGATCCTTGCAGGCGTTGCAGGACCTTTTGCTTATCTTCTTATTCCTGTTGTAGGTGTCATGAGCTGGCAGCTTGCGGCAGCAGCTATCACAGGATTTATTGCGAAGGAAAATGTAGTAGGAACAATCGCTACCGTATATGCAATCTCAAATCTTATCGATACGGAAGAACTTGAGCTTATCGGAGAAGGTAACGCTGTTGCGGCAGTAATGGGAATCACTAAGGTTGCAGCTCTTGCATATCTTATGTTTAACCTTTACACACCACCTTGCTTTGCAGCTCTTGGTGCTATGAATTCTGAGATGAAGTCTGCCAAGTGGCTCTGGGGAGCAATCGGACTTCAGCTTGCATCCGGATTTACTGTTGGTTTCCTTGTATATCAGATTGGAACACTTATTACAACAGGAACTGTAGGCGCAGGATTTGCGGCAGGACTTGTTGCAATCGCAGGATTTGCAGGTGTTATTGTATATCTCATAAAGAGAACTCAGAGAGAAATGGTACTTGAATATAAACTTGACTAATAATTTGTAAGCCCGTTTAATGCGGGCTTACTTAATAACAAAAGGTTAGCTTAAGCTAACATGCGATATATAACAGACGGAACAGTATGATGGCTTTTTGAATTGGAGACGAGATTATGAATGATGAACAGATAATCATGATGCTACGAAACAACGGAATGCGAATAACTAAACAGAGAAAAATTGTGGCTAAGGTTATTGCTGAGAATGATGGTGTTTCATGCAAGACAATATGCTGTATTGTCAAGAATAGAGACGAATCAATAGGGACAGCAACTGTTTATCGTATGATAAAAGAATTGGAGGACATTGGGGCTGTTGAGAGAATAGACATGATCAAACATAATTGACGGCACCATTCCATAGAACAAGGAATTATTATGCAATTAGAATTACAGAATATCAAAAAATCGTATGGCGAGGGTGGAAGCCGTATTGAAGTACTTAAGGATATTAGTCTTGGCATTGAAAAAGGGGAGTTTGTGGTACTTCTTGGCCCGTCAGGTTCCGGAAAGTCCACTCTTCTTAATATAATCGGAGGAATTGATACCGCCGATTCAGGCAAGATAATAATCAGGGAAAAGAGTATGGCGGATATGGACGAGAAGGCGCTTACTTCATACAGAAGAGAGCACCTTGGGTATATTTTTCAGATGTACAATCTTATTCCCAATCTTACCGTCAGAGAAAATATTGAGGTTGGGGCATATCTTTCCAAGAAACCGCTTGATATTGACGAAATCATAGAGGTACTTGGTCTAAAGGAACATCAGAACAAAATACCGAGTCAGTTGTCGGGAGGGCAGCAGCAAAGATGCTCGATAGGAAGAGCAATCGTAAAGAATCCGGATATTCTTTTGTGCGACGAGCCCACAGGAGCCCTCGATTACAATACTTCCAAAGAGATTCTTGCACTTATTGAAAGAGTTAACAAGGAATATGGAAATACAGTCATCATGGTCACTCACAATGACGCCATAAAGAATATGGCTGATTTTGTAGTGAAATTAAGAGACGGCGTTATAAGAAAGAGTTACAGAAATGAAACGAAACAAACAGCGGCAGAGCTTGACTGGTAAGATGAAGAAACCGCTTAACAAAAGACTCATCAGAGAACTTACAGGCGATATTGGGAAATACATTGTTATTTTCATTCTGCTTGTTTTTTCAATAGGCTTTGTTTCGGGTTTTCTTGTTGCCGGTGAGAGCATGATCAAAGCTTATGACGAGAGCTTTGAAAAATATAACATAGAAGATGGAAACTTCAGAACGGAAGAGAAAATAACCGCCACGCAAAAAGAGCGGATTGAGAAAAAAGGAGTTTCTATATTTGAAAACTTCTATATAGAAAAAGAATTTGATAACAACACAAAACTTAGAATATTTTCAAACAGGGAACAGATAGATAAGGCATGCGTGATGGAAGGAAGGCTTCCGGATGACCTTTATGAGATTGCGATAGACAGAATGTATGCAGATAATAACGGGCTGAGTGTCGGAGACAAACTGGTTTCGGGAAGCGAGAGCTATGAGATTGTAGGCCTTGTGGCATTGTCTGATTACAGCGCACTTTTTTACAGCAATAACGACATGATGTTTGACGCATCTGCGTTTGGTGTTTCGGTCGTATCGGATAAGCAGTTTGCAAAATACGATGAGGGTAAGATTCGTTATAACTATGCTTGGCTGTATGACAATAAACCTCAGACGGACGAGGAAGAGAAAAAAGCTTCTGACGATCTGATGGACGTTCTGGCTAATATTGTTTCCCTCGAGAATTTTGTTCCGGGATATCTTAATCAGTCGATTACATTCACGGGAGAAGATATCGTCGGCGACAAGGCAATGATGGAAGTTCTTTTGTACATAATAATCATCATTGTTGCTTTTGTATTCGGAGTTACGATCAATAACACTATACATAAAGAAGCTACTGTAATAGGTACGCTCAGGGCGTCAGGATATACGATAAATGAGCTTATAAGACATTATATGTCAATGCCGCTTATTGTAACCGTTATCGCGGCGGTCATCGGAAATATTCTGGGATATACATGTTTTAAGAACGTATGCGTTGCTATGTATTACGGAAGCTATTCACTTCCTACATATGTGACAATCTGGAGTGCGGAGGCTTTTTGGAAGACCACTGCAATTCCTGTAGTGATAATGATCTTTATAACTTATTTTGTCCTCAGGAAAAAACTGAGTTTAAGTCCTTTAAAGCTTATCAAGCGCGACCTTAGCGGGAAGAAGCCGCGTGCTGCGATTGTCTTAAACAAAAAGATAAGGTTTTTTGACCGTTTCCGTATAAGAATTCTTATTCAGAATAAGAGCAGTTACATAATTCTTTTTATGGGGCTTTTGTTTGCCAATCTGCTTCTCTTTTTCGGAATGATGCTTCCGCCGCTTCTTGTGCATTTTCAGGGGATTGTGACAGAAAATATGCTTGCAAAGCACACATATATGCTTCAGATTCCGGCAGGGGCGATAGATGACGAAGATGAATTGTCGACGGCTTTTTCATATGTCTTTTTACTGAACAAGATAAGTACAAATAATCCGACGGCGGAGAAATTCTCTGCTTACGGACTTAAGACAACGGGTGAAGGCGGAAGCAGAGTTGAAGATGTAAGTCTGTACGGGATAAAAGAGAACAGCAAGTTTATTCACGCTGACTTTGATGATAAGACGGTTCTTATTTCATCGGCGTATGCAGATAAGTACGGGCTTAAAGAAGGCGATGTGATAACACTTAAAGAGCCCTATGAAGATAAATATTACGGCTTTAATGTAACGGGGGTATATGACTACGACGGCGGAATTGCGGTCTTTATGAGCAAAAAACATCTAAATGACATAATGGGACTTTCGGAAGATATGTTCTCGGGATATTTCTCCGATACGGAAATTACTGATATAGAAGATAAGTACATTGGTACTGTCGTAGATGAAGAGTCGCTTACAAGAGTGTCGAGGCAGCTTATGATTTCGATGGGGAATCTCATGTACATGGTAGACGGGTTCTCGGTGGTCATGTTTATTGTGCTGATATATCTTTTGTCCAAACTTATCATCGAAAGGAATGTGCAGTCGATATCTATGGCTAAGATTCTGGGTTACACGGGAAAAGAGGTTGCGGCGTTGTATATAGTCCCCACGGCGCTGGTGGTCGTGGCTTCGCTCCTTATTTCGTACCCGATATTGTCTTATGTTATGGTCGGAATATTCAGAGTTATGTTAAAGCAGATGATGAGCGGCTGGATGGTTATCTGGCTTGATCCGTCGGTTTATGTAAAGATGTTCCTCATGGGAATAATTACTTATGCGGTTGTTGCCGTTATTGAGTACAGGAAGATAGGTAAGATTCCGATGAGTGAAGCACTTAAGAATGTTGAGTGACAGATTTTGGGTAAATTACTCGGTGTGAACTATGCAAGTTTGAGCTTGCCGGATAAAAAAGATGAGAGGATGAAGAAATATGGGATTATTTAAAAAGTATGTAAATCAGGTGAGTAAACCGGAAGGTTTTCTGGGAAAGATGATGATTGATACTATGAACGGCGGACATGCGAAGATGGCTGACTGGGGAATGTCGCACCTTCAGACAATTGCGCCGGATGAAATTTTGGAAGTCGGATGCGGAGGCGGAAGAAACGCATCTGCGCTTATGAAGAAGTATCCGTCTTCTAAGCTTACTGCAATTGATTATTCCGAGTTATCCGTTGAGAAGGCCAAGGCATTTAACGCGGATATGATAGCGAGTGGAAGATGTAAGGTGCAGAAGGGGAATGTTGCCGAGCTTAATATGAATGAGCAGTTTGATCTTGCTACGGCTTTTGAGACCATTTATTTCTGGCCGGGACTTGAGAAATGTTTTGGTGAAGTGAATAAGGCGCTTAAGCCCGGTGGAACATTCATGATCGTAAATGAATCTGACGGAATGGACAAGGCAAGTCTTGGATTTGAGAAGATTGTTGAAGGCATGAAATGTCATACGATCGATGATATCAAGAGTGCGCTTAAAGGAGCCGGATTTAAGAATGTTGTTGCGGATCATCATGGAAACAAGCCGTGGATAACGGTTATCGCGAAGAAGTGATAAAGGAAAATGATTTAAATGGGGTTATAGTAAAGAAGTGATGAAGGAAAATGATTTAAATGAGGTTATAGTAAAGAAGTGATGAAGGCTTGGATAACGTTTACTTCCAAAAAAAGAATCGGGAATAAGGTCTGAAGGAATGGGTGTGGAGAAATAAGGTCTAAATGAATAAATGTAGTGGGGGCATGTTTGGGGATAAGCGGTTACGAATATAGAATGTCATATATGTGAGGTGCCGATTATGTCAAATATTATAATAGCAGCGATTTTGGCAATAATTTTGTTCGCGGCTTTTAGCGGAGCGATTAAACACTTTAAGGGTGAAGGAGGTTGCTGCGGAGGAGGCGGCTCGACAGTGAAAGAACCGGACAAAGAGCTTGCCGGTCCTGTTATAAAGACTAAAGTGTTTGAAATAGAAGGGATGCACTGTGAAAACTGTGTAAACCGAGTTAAGCGCGCAATAAACAGAATTGACGGCGTTTCAGCCAAAGTCAATTTAAGAAAAAAAGAGGCGGTTGTCAGCTACGACAGGGAGGTTGACGACAGCTCTTTTACCAAAGATATAGAAGCTTTGGGATATACAATTACGGAGAAATGAGGAAGAACACGCCAAGCAGCCGGAGCATGCATTGCGTAAAGGTGCATTATAGGGGCGCTAGGTAAAGACTGCGAGGCTGAATAAGGGAAAATATGCCTCAAGAGAATGAAAATCATGATGTAAGGCATACAATACGAAGATGATGCGAAGCGGAACAAGAGAAAATATGCCTTAAGAGAACGAAAATCATGATGTAGGGCATACAATACGAAGAAAATGCGAGGCTGAATAAGGGAAAATATGCCTTAAAAGAACGAAAATCATGATGTTGGGCATACGTTATGAAGAAAATGTGAGCCAGAACAAGAGAAAGTATGCCTCAAGAGAATGAAAATCATGATGTAAGGCATATTTTAATAAGAGAATGCAGCGTTGAAACGGGACACTGCGAATAGACTATTTTGATATTACGGTAGCTTACATAAGCCCTTAATATAACACAATATTAGTGCTGCTGTCACCAAATAAGTCGAGTTATTTTATGACAGCAGCACTAGGAAAGGGAAAGTATGTCCGACATTATTTCATTAATTATCGGATAATACAGAAAAAAACATGGAAAAAAATTATTTTGATTTATCAGAGAGAGTTGCGATTATAACAGGCTGTTCTTCGGGACTCGGAGTACAGATGGCGAAAGCGCTTGCATCACAGGGGTGCAATATTGTAGCTGTTGCCCGCCGCAAGAATCTTATTGATGAAGTAGCAAAAGAAATTAGTGAAAAATATAAGGTTAAGGCAATCGGCGTTGTATGTGATATTACAAGCACAGAAAATGTAAATGATGCAGTTGATACTGTAATGAAGGAATTCGGAAGAATCGATATTCTTATAAACAATGCCGGTACTGGATCGGGAGCTACAGCTGCCGAGGATGTTGAAGACTCTCAATTTGAAGGTGAAGTGGCTATAGATCTTACAGGAAGCTTTAAGATGGCAAGAGCGGTTGCAAAGAAAGCAATGATTCCCGCCGCATATGGCAGAATTATAAATATTGCTTCCATGTACGGACTTGTTGGAAATAACATTGCTCCTGCGGTTGCATATCATGCAGCAAAGGGCGGTGTAGTCAATCTTACAAGAGCCCTTGCTTCTGAGTGGGGAAATAATGGCATTACGGTAAATGCGATCTGTCCCGGATATTTTGAAACACCGCTTACAAAAGAAACTTTGGACAGCGAGTTCTTCCAGCAGTACGCGCGAACAATGATTCCCATGCAGCGCTATGGAAAAGAAGGAGAGCTTGACAGTGCGGCAATCTTCCTTTCATCTCCTGCAAGTACATATGTAAATGGAGTTATCCTTCCGGTTGATGGTGGATATACAGCTATGTGAAAAGTGTTTCAATTTTGGGTAGTATTTGAGATTGAGTTTTTTGGTTGTACTGGGAAACCTGAAATGCTTAAAAAATTGATATTCACCCAAAATAGTAAGATGTATAATTATATGCATAGAAGTTTTGCGCTTCTATGCATATTTTTAGTAAGAGTTAAATAATATGCTATGTGATTCAATAAAAACATATGCAGATTCAGCGCATAAATAATAAGATTGGAAGAGGATTTCTATGAGAAGATTGCCTTTGATGCTTTTATTGACAACATTTGCATTGTCAGCAGTAAGTTGCGGACAAAAAAACAAAGATGTTTTTGAAGAACTTGAGGAAGTAATTGGCGATGATGGCCCGGCATCTGACTATATTTCTTCGGATGCAGATGATAATTCGGCGGACTTGGTATCAGCTTTACATGATTCTAAATCAAAATTGGAGGGAAGATGGCAGACGGCTTCTATGTCATACGAAGACGATGGAAGTATGCAACCCGAGTACTATGTGGAATTTACGGATTCAGAGATAAAATACGGGCATCTTAAAGATGAAGAGTTTGTTGTAGATCATGTCGATAAGATAGAGGCGCTGTTACTGGGTTCAAAGTGCAAAATACAAGCGACATCATCAACAGGAGTTAAGTATACTTATCAGACTTCCGAAAGCGATGAGAATGTACTTGAATACTATGAGACCTGGAATGAAGAAGAATTCCCCGACACATATAGCGGTGGTGCTTCGCTTAGCAGATGTGAGTAAGTGATGAGCTACAGAGAAATGTACGTTGAGTTTGTGCGGTAGAGAAGGTGCACCGTACAGAGAGACTGAGGAGATTGTGTGCGGTGCGGGAGTGAAGGAGTGCACCGTACAGAGAGGTCGCGTAGAATGTGTGCGGTGCGAAAAAGTAAAAAGTACCGTACGGATGGCATGTTTATGATATGTACGGTGCGAAATGCGTAAAATGAACCCCAAGAAGTGGACACAGCCAAAAAGCATTTTGGCAGGATTTCAAACAACAAATCCGACATGTGGACATAACATTGGCTGTATATTTACTAAAAAATGTGATAATCCCAACATGTGGACACGGATGTAACTGTCTTTGCTGATATAATTAGCAAGGGAGGACTCTATATGAATCCAAAAAAGAAACCATGTTACACAAATGAACAAGTTGCAATTCTTGTTCAGAATCCTTATACACACACAGCTACCCCCTATAGGCTAACGTTCACTCTTGAGTTCAAGGAATATTTTATTGACCAGGTAACTAACCATGGTCTTACAACACCTAAGATTCTTAAGGCTGCTGGGTATGATCCCTCGATGTTCGCAAGGACTACCATTGATAACATACGCAGAAATATCCTTGCAGAGGCGACTTCTCCTGAAGGATTAAAACCACCTAGGGGATTGTCACAAGCTGAGCGCACCAAGGCCTATGCAAAGAAAAACCTTGACGCCCAGAGGACTTCAACATCTATCAAAGAGATGCAGCAAAGAATCGTACATCTTGAACAGCAGGTTGAGTTTTTAAAAAAAATTCAAAATATATATCTTCATCCTCCGGGAAACTAGTTCATCAGAAGGAATATATATTTAAAGCCATCCAAAGAGAAGTCAGCTCTAATGACAGTTGTCTGGATGTAAAGGAGCTCTGCGAACTCGCAGGTGTATCGCGCTCCGGGTATTATCGCTACATATCAGAGGCTGCTTCACAACACCGTCTCCAGAGTGAAGCTAGGGATCTTCGGGATTTTGCTATTATAAAACAAGCATATGACTTTAGAGGATACGCCAAAGGATATCGAAGCATATGCATGAGGCTTGTCAGAACGGGCACGCCCATGAATCACAAGAAAGTCATCAGGATTATGCGAAAGTATGGCTTAAAATGTCCTATTCGAAAAGCGAATCCCTACAGGCGCATGGCAAAAGCACTCAAGACAAATGCTGTTGCTCCGAACCATGTACAACGTCAATTCAAGAGCCATGGACCACGACAGGTGCTGCTAACAGATATAACCTACATCAGATTAAATGACGCTTTCT
The DNA here is from genome assembly GCF_000686965.1 of Butyrivibrio sp. AE2005. Taxonomy (NCBI): domain Bacteria; kingdom Bacillati; phylum Bacillota; class Clostridia; order Lachnospirales; family Lachnospiraceae; genus Butyrivibrio; species Butyrivibrio sp. AE2005. Next base: position 128,188 of record NZ_JMMD01000011.1, on the reverse strand, counting down.
GCTATCTATCAGTGATTATTGATGCTTACACAATGCAAGTACTGGCTTTTCAGCTTAGTGAATCACTTGAAATAGACTTTGTTCTTGAAACAGTGCGTCAACTAATGAGGAATCACTTATACTCATTGAATGCTACTACATTCATTCACAGTGACCAAGGCTGTCACTATACTAGCGTTAAGTTTAGAGATCTTATTACTAACACAATCCTCACACAATCTATGTCCAGAAGAGGAAACTGCTGGGATAATGCTCCACAAGAGAGTTTCTTTGGACATATGAAGGATGAACTTAGCCCATATATAAAAACCTGGAAGACATTCGATGACGTCCAGAACAGAATAAATGACTGGATTAACTATTACAATAACGATAGGTACCAGGTGCAACTACAAGGGATGGCACCAAATGAATACTATCATTATAAAGTAACCAATCAACTACCATCAGCATTGGCAATAAATACTGCCAAAAAATGAAGCGTGTGTCCTTGACATGGGGTTCACATTAGCGAAAAAGTTACCGTACGGATGGCATGTTTATGATATGTACGGTACGAAATGCGAAAAAGTTACCGTACGGAAGGCAGGTTTATGAATTGTACGGTACAAAAAGTGAAAAAGTCACCGTACAGGCGGTATGTTTATGATACGTACGGTGTGAAAAGCGAAAGAGACACCGTACGAGCGGCAAGTTTATATGCTGTACGGTGTACTTTATATCTTGCGAGGTTTTGATTATTCTTAAAGATGTGCTATTATATGTGATGAAAATTTCATAAAAAGCGGAAGGTGTCCGCAGTTCCTTTATGTATGGGGTGAGAAGATTTACTGTCATTATTTCATATTTAGGAAGAGGACTGTGGGTGAAAAGGGAAGCAGGTGTAAGTCCTGCACGAACTCGTCACCGTGATTCGAGATTTTTTTACAAGTTTCGATCAGCCGGGAGACCTGCCTGTCGCTGTACATGGGATACCCAAGCCACGAGGAACTGGTTGTACGAAGATGTGGTTTGCTGTAGAACGCAGCAAATTGGATTCTTTTGCGCATTTTTACATCGTATGAACTATCAGCTCGTGCTTCGGCACGGGCTTTTTTCTTGGGAGAATTAGTGTGGAAGTTTCACATAAAAGATTAGGATGTAAAAAGATTGTACAGTAGTTGCAAAGGCAAGGATGTAAAAGCTTGTACATCTTGCCGTGATAACTACTACATGGCGCTTTTTCACCTTTCTTCACAGGCTTTCGTAATCATATATTTTCACGGAGGACTATTATGAAAAAGAAAACACTTGCATTATTACTTGCAACAGCATTGTGTGTATCAATGTTTGCAGGATGCGGGAAAGCACAAAATGAAGCAGCTTCAGACACAGCTTCATCGGAGGTTTCAACTGAAGCGGCGGATGCGGCATCTTCAGAAGCTTCAGATGCAGAAGCAGCAGACGGAGAACTTGCAGACGGAGTCTACACAGCTTCTTTTAACACAGACAGCTCAATGTTCCATGTAAATGAAGCAAATGACGGAAAAGGAACACTTACCGTTAAAGACGGTAAGATGACAATCCACGTATCACTTGCATCAAAGGGGATTTTAAATCTGTTCTGCGGAACTGCAGAGGATGCGCAGAAGGAGGGAGCAGAGCTCCTTCAGCCAACAAATGATACAGTAACTTATGAAGATGGAACAACAGAAGAAGTTAATGGCTTCGATATTCCTGTTCCTGCAATCGATGAGGAGTTTGATGTGGCACTTATTGGAAAAAAGGAAAAATGGTACGACCATAAGGTTTCTGTTTCTGATGTTAAGCCCGAAGCTTCGGATGAAGATCAGGCAGCAGCTGATAATGTTGCAAAGCTGATCGATGCTATCTATGTTCAGGAGCGTACGGATAAGACTGATGAACAGTGCGCCGAAGCAAAGAAAGCGTGGGATGCGCTTACAGACAGTCAGAAGGAGCTTGTTGAAGGTGAAGAAGCAGATCCTGATTACTTTGGAAGAGATACAGGCGATGCATCTAAGGATGATGCCCTCAATGCCGATAAGATTGGGGATAAAGAGATTCTTGTAGTAAGTTTTGGAACTTCTTTTAACGAAAGCAGGGTTGAGGATATAAGTGGAGTAGAGAAGGCTCTTGCAGCAGCTTATCCTGATTATGCGGTAAGAAGAGCTTTCACAGCACAGATCATTATCAACCACGTTCTTGCAAGAGATAATGAAGCAATCGATAACGTTGATCAGGCGCTTGAGAGAGCAGTAAATAACGGCGTAAAAGAGCTTATTGTTCAGCCCACACACCTTATGCACGGTGCAGAGTATGACGAGCTTATGGATGCGCTTAAGAAATATGAGAGCAAATTTACTAAGGTAGCAGTGGCAGAGCCTCTTCTCGGTGAAGTTGGAAAAGATGCTTCGGTTATCAATAAGGATAAAGAAACCGTAGCAAAGGCAGTTGTTGCAGAAGCGGTTAAGACAGCAAAGTTTGACAGCATCGAAGCTGCTGATAAGGACGGCACAGCATTTGTTCTTATGGGACATGGGACATCACACACAGCAAATGTAACTTACAGCCAGATGCAGACACAGATGGATAAGCTTGGATACAAGAACGTATTCATCGGAACTGTAGAAGGTGAGCCTGAAGAAACCGAGCTTAGCAAGGTTATCGAGAAGGTTAAGGCAGCTGGATATAAGAAAGTAGTTCTTCGTCCCCTTATGGTTGTTGCAGGAGATCACGCAAACAACGATATGGCCGGAGATGATGCCGATTCCTGGAAGAGCGGATTCGAGGCATCGGGGGCATTCGAAAAGATCGATTGCCAGATCAGCGGTCTCGGAAGAATTGCAGATGTACAGAAACTCTATGTTGAGCACACAGGTGCGGTTATCAAGTAAATGAAAACCACAATGAACAGACAGAAAAATATACTGAATAATTATATAAAAGGTATTATGTTTCTTCTGTTTTTCACCATAAGTGTAATCGGATGCGGCAATATTTCAGATGGGGAATATGCCGCATCTGTTACTCTTACGGGAGGAAGCGGAAGAGCAACTGTAGAAAGCCCTTGCACTGTAACTGCCAAAAAAGGCAAACTTACGGCAAGGATTGTTTGGAGCAGTCCGAATTACGACTACATGATCGTAGACGGGCAAAGATATGATAAAGTAAATACAGATGGGAATTCTGAATTTGAGATTCCGATAGTCCTTGATAAAAAGATGGATGTTCAGGCTGATACGACAGCCATGAGTAAGCCACATCTTATTGATTACACACTTACTTTTTCTGTTTCTGATTCCAAAGATGATTCAAATATCGAAGAAGAATCTGCAAAAGAAACGAAAGTAAAGCTTAAAACAGAATCTGAACTTGAAAAACCACCTGTGATAGCAGGTCTTACATATGAATCAACCGATGATAACAACTTCGCAAAGTGCTACAGAATACACAGATATTCAGACGGCTACGCGGTTATAAGTATAGATGACGGAAGAAATTATCTTATAGTACCTGACGGAAAAGAAATCCCAAAGAGCGATGATAAGAATTTAAAAATACTACAAAAGCCGCTTGATAAGATTTATCTTGCCGCATCGGGAGCAATGTGTCAGTTTGATACGATAGGAGCTACAGAGAATATCGCCCTTTCAGGTATTGAGCGTGACGACTGGTACATAGATTCTGCCGTAAAGATGATGGATGAAGGAAAACTTAAATACGGCGGAAAGTATAGTGCACCAAACTATGAGATGATGGTGTCCGATGACATCGAACTTGCGATTGAATCGACTATGATACTTCATTCTCCTAAAGTCATTGAGAAACTTGAACAGCTCGAAATACCTGTTTTTATTGATAAATCGAGTTATGAGCAGGATCCGCTCGGAAGATGCGAGTGGATAAAGATATACGGACTTTTGACGGGAAAAGAAAAAGAGGCGGAGCAGGCTTTTGCAGAGCAGATTGTAAAAGTTACATCGCTTGATGATATTGATTTTTCGGGCAAAACAGTATCTTTTTTCTCTGTAAATTCAGAACATCTGATATTTACGAGGGGGAAAGACGACTATTTTGCAAAGATGGTAGAAAAAGCAGGCGGAGTCTACGTTGCACCGCCGCAAACCGGTAAAGAAGGTAATTCGTCATATCTTAGCGTAAGTACTGAGGCATATTATGACTATGCAAGAGATGTTGATATTCTCATATATAATGCTGCGATAGAGGATGCGCCCGCAGACCTTGACGAACTTAAGCAAAGCGATGTGATATTTAATGATATGAAAGCTGTAAAGAACGGCGATGTCTGGTATACAGACAAATCACTGTATCAGTTTGCAAATAAAACCGGTGATATAATAAGTGACCTCGGAGGGGTGCTCTCAGGTAAAAGCGATGATACGGGATTTTTTCATAAGCTTAAATAGTCATGACATCTTAAATGAAATTACAGAAATCCGCACCAGCTGCGGATTTCGTGAGAACATGAATCAGGAGTCAGCCAAGCCCTATCGACGAAGTCGATTCAAAATTGGCTTGGTTGATGCATTCTTGAACTTCATGTTCAAGAATGTATGACATATTAAATGAAATTACAGAAATCCGCACCTGCTGCGGATTTCGTGAGAATATGATTCAGGTGGCAAATAGGCCCTGCGACGAAGTCGCTTTGAATGGCCTGTTTGCAAGCATCTTGAATCTTTGATTCAAGATGTCATGACATCTTAAATGAAATTACAGCAGTATTAAAATGAGGAAAACAGATGGAAATTAAGCACATTCTTCCTTCCGATATAGAAAAAACAAGTCTTGGCATAATAAAACAAGAACTCACACAAATGGGAAAGACGCTTCCGGATGATACAGAAGCTACCGTGATAAGGGTGATTCATACCACGGCAGATTTTGAGTACGCGGATACAATGATGTTCTCGGACGGCGCGGTGGAAAAGGGGCTTGAGGCCATTAAGAATGGCGTACATATTGTGACCGATACAAATATGGCACTTTCGGGAATAAGCAAAAAAACTCTCGCAAGATTCGGAGGAGAAGTTCATTGCTTCATGGCAGATGAAGAAGTTGCCAAGGAAGCCAAAAAGCGAAATGTTACAAGAGCATATGTCAGCATGGAAAAGGCGGCAAAGCTCGGCGTTCCGATAATTTATGCGATAGGAAATGCGCCGACGGCACTTATCAAATTAAAAGAGCTTATGGATGAAGGCTACAGACCTGAGCTCATAATAGGCGTTCCGGTCGGTTTTGTAAACGTTGTTGAGGCAAAAGAACTTATAATAAATAATGACAAAGACGTTCCTTATATAGTTAACAGAGGACGTAAGGGCGGAAGCGGTGTTGCGGCGGCGATATGCAATTCGCTTTTGTATAAATTGTATCGTTGACGCTGTTTTTGTCATATGGACGAGTGTGTTGTTTTGATCATCTATAATCAGATTGTGCAGTATACGGGGGTAAATTCTGTTTATTTACAACTGTGACAGAGCATCGGAGGAAAATAGGCATATGGAACTAAGGAGCGGCTTTACGACGGGGAGCTGTGCGGCGGCTGCGGCGAAGGCTGCGCTTATGATGCTGCTGGACTCGGTTGAGGTTTCGAAGGTGGAAGTAGAGCTTGATTCAGATCACGGACCTGTCGCAGATAACAGAGTTAAGGATATTGAGTATGTGAACATAATGACTCCGAAGGGCATACCGTTCTATGCGGAGATTGTTAATGTCATTCGCGATGAGAGCGGCAAAAAAGTGACCTGCTCTGTGATAAAGGACGGAGGAGACGATCCGGATGTGACGACGGGAGCTTATATTGAAGTCAGCGTGAGAATCAAAGACACTCCCGGAATAGTTATAGACGGCGGCAAAGGCGTGGGGCGTGTGACAAAGCCCGGTCTTGATCAGCCAATAGGAGAAGCAGCGATAAATTCTGTTCCGCGGAAGATGATAGCAGAAAATCTTAATGAAGTTCTTAAGGAAAGAAATGTAGAGAATACCGGCCTTGAAGTTATAGTAAGCGTCCCCGGCGGCGAGATAATTGCTGAAAAGACCTTTAATCCAAAGCTTGGGATAGTCGGAGGAATATCAATCCTTGGGACAACCGGCATAGTTGAGCCCATGAGCGAAAAGGCCATAGTAGATACGATAAGAACCGAGGTTAAAGTAAGAAAGGCCGAAGGACGACAAGTTCTTTTGGCTGCGCCCGGTAATTACGGAATAACCTTCCTTAGTAAGAAGTGCGGGATAGATAAAGATATCGCCGTAATGACTTCAAACTTTGTCCATGACGCCGTAATGATAGCGAAGGAAGAGGGTTTTTCCGAGATGATATTTGCGGGACATATCGGAAAACTTGTTAAGGTTGCAGGCGGCATAAAAAATACCCATTCTAAGTACGGTGACCACAGGATGGAGATACTTACGGATATCGTGAGTTCTTTTGCACGGGATAAAGAATTTGAAGGGTTAAAAGAAAAGCTCTCAGAATGTGTTATGACGGATGAAGCTGTCAGGATCATAACAGAGGCGGGGCTTGCGGACAAGGTATTCCCCAAAATGGCGGAACTTATAAAAGAAAATATGGAAAAATGGGCAGAAGGAGCGCTTAAGGTTGAGGTGATAGTTTTTTCCAACGAATATACGGAACTTGTAAGCACCGAAAAAGCCCATGAATATCTGGAAAGGACGATTTAATGGTACATTTTGTAGGCGCCGGCCCCGGAGCGGTGGACCTTATAACGGTTAGGGGAAAAGAGCTTTTGGAGAAGGCGGATGTCATAATTTACGCGGGATCTCTGGTAAATCCTGAGCTTCTTAAGTATGCAAAAGACGGCTGTGAGATATATGACAGCGCAAAGCTTGACCTCGAGCAGGTTATAGAGATTGTGCAGAAGGCAGAAAAAGAGAAAAAGATGACGGTAAGGCTCCATACCGGCGATCCAAGCATTTATGGCGCAATAAGAGAGCAGATGGATGAACTTGATAAGCTTGGAGTTGACTATGATGTAACTCCCGGTGTCAGCTCTTTTTGCGGGGCGGCGGCAGCGCTTAATATGGAATATACGTTGCCCGGCATAACGCAGAGCGTGATCATCACAAGGATGGAAAAGAGAACTCCCGTGCCTGCAAAAGAATCCATAGAGGAACTTGCAAAACACGGCGCTACTATGGTTTTCTTTTTATCTGCGGGAGATACAAAAACGTTGAGCACGAGACTGATGGCGGCAGGAGTGTCGAAAGATACGCCTGCGGCTATTGTATACAAAGCAACTTGGGATGATGAGAAGAAATTTATCACTGATGTCGAAAAACTTCCTGATGTTGCGGCGGAGAACGGTATTAACAAGACGGCTCTTATAATAGTCGGAAACAGCGTTAAACAGGCGGATTATGAGAAATCAAAGCTGTATTCGCCTGATTTTACTACGGGCTTTAGAAAAGGCAGAAATATAAATGACTAAGAACGGAAATAAAAGAGTGGCAGTGGTTTTTGCGCTGCTGATTGTTCTTTTGGTCTCAGCTTTTTTTGCAAATATTATTATCGGAAATGTCAGGATAAGTCTTGATGAAGTGATGAGGATATTGTTTGCGGGCGGAGGAGACATTAAGAGCAGGAATATAATAGCAAGTATCAGGCTTCCCAGGACTGTAATGACGCTTGTTCTTGGAGGTGCTCTTGCGGTATCCGGATTTCTTTTGCAGACATATTTCGCCAATCCGATCGCGGGCCCGTACATTCTGGGGATTTCGTCGGGAGCAAAGATGGCGGTTGCGATGAGCCTGATATTCATAACATCGGGAACGGGTTATACATCGAATCTGATGCTTGTGATGACTGCTTTTGTCGGAGCGATGGCGGCTACGGGATTTATCATTCTTATCTCAAAGAGAGTGAGAAACATGGCGGCGCTTCTTGCGGCGGGAATAATGATAGGCTACATATGCAGCGCTGTGACGGATTTTCTTGTCACTTTTGCGGAAGATTCGGATATTGTCAATCTTCACAGCTGGTCGCAGGGAAGCTTTTCGGGAGCATCGATGAGTGCGGCTTGGTTTTCTGCGGTGATTGTGGCAATTGTTCTTGTGGCGGTCATGCTTATGAGCAAAGTGCTTGATGCGTTCAGACTTGGAGAAGTTTACGCTGCGAGCGTTGGAATAAATGTGAAGCTGTGCAGAGTGCTCCTTATCGTGCTTTCAAGTGTTCTGTCGGCGTGTGTTACGGCATTTGTGGGGCCAGTTTCGTTTATCGGAATTGCTGTGCCTTTCCTTATGAGAGAGGTTCTGAAGTCGTCGAAGCCGATAATTCTGATTCCGGCGTCTTTCCTGTCGGGAGCGGTTTTTTGCATGATAAGCGACCTTCTTGCAAGGATGCTTTTTGCTCCTACTGAGATCAATATTTCTGCGGTGACTTCACTTTTTGGGGCGCCGATAGTTATTTTCATGATAATAAAAAGAGGTAAGACAAGGTGAAAATAGAGGATTTATCTGCGGGATATCGCGGAAAGGCGGTTGTTCCGGGAGTTAATCTTGAAATAAAAAAAGGAGAGATAATCTCCTTCATAGGACCGAACGGTGCGGGGAAGTCCACTCTTTTAAAGACTCTTTACAGGGATCTTTCGCCTGTTGCGGGAGCGGTATTTGTTGACGGCGGTGATGTATCTAAGATGCCGCTTAAAGAGCTTGCAAAGAAACTGTCCATAGTTACGACGGACAGGATAAAGCCCGAGCATATGACTTGCAGAGAGGTTGTGATGGCGGGGCGCCTTCCTTATACGGACGGATTTGGAGTTCTTGGAAAAGAGGACAGGCAGGCTGCGGAAGATGCGATAGCTCTTATGAAAATCGAGGGCTTTGCGGACAAGCAGTTTAATAACTTAAGCGACGGGCAGAAGCAGCGGACGCTTATTGCAAGGGCAATAGCGCAGTCTCCCGAGTATCTTGTAATGGATGAACCCACATCCTATCTGGACATCAGGTACAGGATGGAACTAATGGAAGTTCTGGAAGGTCTTGCGAAAAAAGGTGTGACGATAGTTATGTCGATTCACGAGCTTGAGCTTGCTGTTTCTGTTTCTGACAGGCTTCTTCTTGTATATGATGATGGAAAGACGCTGTGCAAGACACCTTTAGAAGTCATGGAAGACGGGCTTATCAAGGATTTGTTTTCACTTACGGATGAAATGTATGAAAAGATTTATGGAAAAGGCAGAATATAAGAATTATAAGATCATAAGTTTCACTTCAAGGGGAAAAGAGCTTGCGGAAAGAGTGCTTTTCCTTGTTTCGGGTGGAGAGTTTGAACGAGGCTGTGATGACAGTGGACTTGGCAAAGGAGAACGATATAAGAAAAGTTTTGGCAGAGAAAATGCTGTCGTGAAAGGCATAGATGAGGGCTTTACATTAGATGGCTTTGTTAAAGAAAACTTTCATCAGGGAAATGTTCTCATATTCATAGGTGCTGCCGGAATCGCGGTAAGGGCGATAGCGTCTTATATTGAAGATAAAACGAAGGATCCTGCGGTCATTGTTATAGATGAAGCGGGAAAGAATGTGATACCTCTTTTGTCCGGACATATCGGAGGCGGTGTGAGAGATGCAAAGCGGATTGCGGAGCTTCTTGGTGCGAATCTGGTTGTTACTACGGCGTCTGACGTTTCCGGAGAATTTGCGGTTGATGTTTTTGCTTCCGAGAACGGATTTGTGATTTCCGATATGAAGAAGGCGAAGGAGTTTACGGCAAGGCTTCTTGAGGAGAAAGAGGCTGTGTATGAGGTGGATAAAGAGCTTGCGGGGATGCCTTCTTATGATGTTGATGCGGGATATGCGAATGTAGTCAGGCGATTGGCAGCTGGAGAGAGTTGTGGCAGTGAGGTTAAATGCACTGATATCAAAGTAGATGCAGATTGTAAATGCGCTGAAAATATAGCGGGTAAGAATGCTGTTAAAGAGAGCAATATTGAAAGAGACAAAGCATGTTTTACAATTTCTTTTCGCAAGGATAAGTCTGAGAGCGGAGTGCTAAACCTGATTCCTAGGTGTATTGTAATCGGCGTCGGCTGCAAGAAGGGGACGCCTTATGAGAAGCTGCTGGCTTTTGTTGAGGATAAGCTTTCGGAGCACAACATAGATAAGAGGGCGGTAAGTGTGCTTGCTTCCGCGGATATTAAGAAAGAGGAAGAAGGTCTTATAGGTCTGTCAAAAGAACTTGGAGCAGAGTTTAAGTTTTTTTCTTCGGATGTCCTGATGGCGCAGGAAGGGGAGTTTACGGCTTCTGAGTTTGTAAAGAGTATAACGGGGACGGATAATGTCTGCGAGAGAGCGGTCGTTGCCTGTGGTTGCAAGAAGATTCTTGTTAAGAAAGAACGCTTTGACGGGATGACTTTTGCGGCAGGTGTGATGGGAAATGGCAATGTAACGTCTCAGGGCACGGAGTGTGACGGAAGTGCAGAGAGTGTTGATATGGATTTTGCATGCGTTGGCGGAGAGACTGTAAGTGATAGAAGTTGTGGAAAAGTCTCGGTTGTCGGAATAGGACCCGGAAATTATGAGAATATGACGGTTAAGGCGGCAGAGACGCTTAAGGCGTGCGATGTAATCGCAGGATATACTGTGTACTGCGATCTTGTCAGACCTTTTTTTCCTGATAAAGAATATATCTCAACGCCAATGATGGGTGAGGAAAAGAGAGTCAGACTTGCTTACGAGAAGGCGGCGGAAGGATTTAAGGTAGCGCTTGTATGTAGCGGAGATGCAGGAGTTTACGGAATGGCCGGGCTTTGCTATGAAGAGGCGGTTAATTTCGATAACGTTGATACGGAAGTTGTTCCGGGCGTTACGGCGGCAATCAGCGGAGCGGCACTTCTTGGGGCCCCGCTTATACATGATTTTTGCCTGATAAGTATGAGCGACAGGCTTACGCCGATGGAACTGATCGAGAAGAGGCTTCGTGCTGCGGCTTTGGCGGATATGGTGATTGTGATCTACAATCCTCAGAGTAAGGGTAGGAAAGGGTATCTTGCCCATGCCTGCGAGATTCTGATGGAGAATCTGCCACCCGAGCGGGTTTGCGGAATTGCAGGAAACATCGGAAGAGACGGCGAATATTGTAAGGTTATGACTTTGGGTGAATTAAAAGGTGCTGAGGTGGATATGTTCTCGACGATTTTTATCGGGAATTCTTCAACAAGGGATATTGCCGAGCACATGGTTACTTTAAGAGGATACAGAAGTGAGAGATGAGGTTCTTATTTTCGGAGGAACAACTGAAGGAAGAGAGCTTGCGGCTGCGCTTTCTGCGGCGGGCGTACAGCACTTGGTGAGTGTTGCGACTGATTATGGCAAGGAAATTGAGGATTCTTTTGGAGAGAAAAATGTCATTGTCGGAAGAAAGAACGCGGATGAAATGGCGGAACTTATGGCTACCGAGGGCTTTACGGTGTGCGTTGATGCTACGCATCCTTTTGCTACGCTTGTTTCGGCTGAGATTAAGAAGGCATGTGAAAAGACCGGAGTCGAGTATTTGAGGCTCCTTAGAGATACAGGAGCGAAGATTGAGCTTATGACTGCTTCCAACGAATGTGGTTTTGATAAAGAAATTGAGAGTAATTGTCGAAAGCGCATGATGTTATGGAATGCGGATGTGGTTAATGAGAGTATTCAGATTGTGACTTGTGATTCGGTCATGAGTGCGGCAAAGGAACTTGAAAAGATAAGCGGCAACATTCTTCTTTTAACGGGAAGTAAAGATCTTAAGACAATCATGGCTGAGATTTCCGATAAAACAAGAGTGTACGCAAGAGTCCTTCCGAATATCGAGAGTATCACGAAGTGCGAAGAAGCGGGGCTTCGAGGAAAGCAGATAATCGCTATGCAGGGGCCTTTTTCCAAAGATATGAATGTTGTACTTATAAATGAGATTTGCGCTTCTGTGATTCTTACGAAGGAGAGCGGCGCTACGGGCGGGCTTGATGAGAAGCTTCTTGCGGCGAGAGAGTGCGGGATTAAGGTTGTTATGATAAAGAGTCCCGAGAGCAGACTTGATGGCTCCGGATGCGATGTGGGTGCATCTGTAAAAGGGTACAGTCTGCCGGAAGTGTTGGAAAAACTTGGAGTTGACAAGAAGCGTGTTAAATCCGGCGAAATCGTCAAAGAGAGTAACAGCTTAAACGAAGTTAAGGATAATATAGGAAAGAGCATCATACTTGCGGGGATCGGTCCCGGTGATGCGAGATATTATACAAGAGAACTGGAAGATGCACTTGAGAATGCGGATGTGATTTTCGGAGCGAAGAGCATCCTTGAAAGAGTTGATAAGAACAGGATTAAAGCTGAATTTGTTCCTCTTTATATGGGAAAAGATATTCTTGAGTTTTTGAATGAATATCCTAACTACAAGAAGCCGCTGGCTCTTTTCTCGGGAGATATATGCCTTTGCAGCGGAGCCAAGAATGCGGCGAAGGTTTTTGAAGGCGCAGGATATGGAGTTCATAAGATATCAGGGATTTCTTCGGTGGCTCTTTTTGCAAACAGATTGGGACTTGGGCTGGAAGACTGCAGTATAGTGAGCGCGCATGGAAGAGAGTGCAATGTTGCGGGATATATTGCGGAGGCTAAGAGACTTATCATTCTTCCTTCAAGCTGTGCGCATGCGGGCGATATTGCGAGAACTGCGTTTGCGGTAGCGAAAATAAATGATTATGGCAGGAACGATAGCGTAAAAGTTGAAGGTTTCGGCGAATGCGGAGATCTTAAAATTGTGATCGGATATGAACTGGGAACAGCTCTGGAGCGGATTTTAGAAGTATCGGAAAATGAGCTTGGAGATAATCTTTTTTCACGTGAAGAGAAAGGAAAATGCCTTTTGTATATAGAGAATGAGCGCGCGGGCGAAATGCCGGTAATAAGAGGAATATCTGACGATGAGTTTGTCAGAGGCAAGACTCCGATGACCAAAGAGGAGATAAGAGCTATATCCATCAGAAAACTGGGACTTTCCGCTGATTCCGTGCTCTATGATATCGGCGCGGGGACAGGTTCCGTATCTGTCGAAGCAGCTCTTTTGCACCCTGATATCAAAGTCTGTGCGATAGAGCGAAACGATGAGGCGGTTGAACTTATCAAGAAAAATAAGGAGAAGTTCTGTACGGATAACATTACTGTGATAAAGGGCGAAGCTTCAGAGGTGCTTGAAAAAATGGCAGAGAATACCTGTATTTCAGCTTTTACATATGAATGTTCCGGCAGTGTGGTTGAAGGAGAGCTGCTTGTCCCTACACATGCGTTCATCGGCGGAAGCAGCGGAAATATGCGGGTTATCATTGAGATTCTGAAGAAGATGAATGAGAATATTCGAATTGTGATAAACTGTGTCACACTCGAGACACTTACGGAAGTTCTTACCGTTATTAAAGAGGGAGAATTTGCAGAGCCTGACATTGTTCAAGTCAGCGCAAGCAGATATAGGAAAGTTGGCGAATATCACATGGCCGATGCAATCAACCCGGTGTATATAGTGACAATATAATCAAGATAATGTGTTATAAGAGATAAAGAAAAATATATATTTGCAAATGGCTCGATAGAGATGACGATGGCAATGAGCCTGAGGTATAAGCCGCCTTGCACGAAATGGCATAGAAAAAGCTAGGAGTTGCAGCTCCTAGCTTTTTTGTGTTAGCTTGTTAAGATAAATTATCTCGTTTCTTTGCCTAATTCTATTATAACAAAGAATTCTTAATAGTCAAATCATAGGATGGTTAAGAAGTAGGATAGTTGCGGCATCTTGCACTGGATTCCGCGTTAATCACGCCTGATCCGGTGAGTGGCCGGAATTGCCGTAAGGCTCGATTTCGTCGATCATCTCCATGTCGTCTTCCGAAAGTTCGAAGTCAAACAGCTCAGAGTTGGAGCGGATTCTTTCGGGATTGACGGACTTGGGGAGCGGAACGACATTGTGCTGCATTTCCCAACGAAGGATGATCTGGGCAACGGTGCGGTCGTATTTTTCCGCAAGGTCCTTAAGAAGCGGATGTTCAAGGGATTTGCCTCTTCCGAGCGGACTCCAGGCCTCTACGAGGATGCCGTGTTCCTGACAGAAATCTACTGTATCTTTCTGGAGGAAACCGGGATTTATCTCAATCTGGTCGACTGCGGGGATGATGTCAAATTCCATGAGCGCCTTGAGGTGATGAGTAAGGAAGTTTGAAACGCCGATTGCTTTTACTCTTCCTGACTTGTATATCTCTATCATCGCCTTCCAGGTTTCGCGGTTTGTGTTCTCCCAGTCATCGTCAAATGCATATGATGCGGGCCAGTGAATGAGATAGAGGTCGAGATAATCAAGACCGATCTCGCTCATAGTCTTTTCAAAAGCAGCAAGAGTCTTTTCATAGCCAAGTTCTGACTTCCAGACTTTGCTGGTAACAAAGATGCCGTCTCTTTTTGCGGCACCTGTTGCGATAAAGTCGTTTATTGCCTGTCCGACCTGCTTTTCATTCTCGTAAAAAGCGGCTGTATCGATGTGACGGTAGCCAATCTCAAGTGCGGATTTTACAGAGTTATAAGCTTCTGCGGGATCTTTTATCTTGTATGTGCCAAAGGCAAGACAAGGTATAGATGTTCCGTTATTTAGCCTGATCCTGTCAGTGAGTGTATTCATTGAATGTACCTCTCTTTTTTATGCCGATATCATCGGTATTGTCGTAAGATTCATACTCACACCATAGTAACATATAATTTGAATCAGGTATGTAGTTTCGGATAAAAAGTATTTCTGAATTATATATCATAGAACTCATGCTTTTTATATCATGATCGCAAATTAGTGATAATTAACAAATATCTGATTTATTGACCGTTTTGTTGTGTATTAATGAACAGAGTTAAAAAATAATTTAAAAAACGCTTACAAAAGCAAGGATATGTTGTATTATAGAATTAAGAGAAAATGCTTTACAATTACAACAAGGGGTAACTATGACTAATAATTTTCCTAGAGTAATGATCTGCGGAACCGGAAGCGGCAGTGGCAAGACTATAGTGACTTGTGCGCTTCTTAGGATTCTCAAAAGAAGAGGCTATAATCCCGCTGTATTCAAATGCGGACCCGATTATATCGATCCGATTTTTCACAAAACAGTTTTAGATGTTCCTTCACGAAATCTTGATATTTTCATGGCAGGAAAAGACGGTATTCGTCGTACACTCGACAGAGGCAGTGAGGGGAAAGATTTTGGCGTTATAGAAGGTGTAATGGGCTTTTATGACGGGATAAGTATGTCCGGAACAGACGGTTCCAGCTATGATATAAGCAAAGAAACGGAGACACCTGCCATACTTGTTGTAAATGCAAAAGGCATGAGCATGTCGATAATTCCCGTAGTACAGGGATTCTTCGATTATGTCGGAAGAATTAACAATCCAATTAAGGGAATTATATTGAATAATATCTCTCCGATGGTCGCAAAAGATATATCATCGCGCATTGAGGAAGAGGTGCATATTCCGGTTGTCGGATATATTCCTTTTATAAAAGAAGCCGGTATAGACAGCAGGCACCTTGGACTTGTGCTTCCCGATGAGATTCCTGATATTTTGGAAAAAATTGATGCGGTAGCCGATAAGCTTGAGGAGACTCTTGATTTCGAAAAGCTTCTTGATATTGCAGAGAAAGCAGAGAGTTTCAGGACTTTGCAAAACAGTTTTGCACTTCCGCTTTGCGCAGAGCCTGCAGAGGGCGGACCTTTGAAGGTTGCGATCGCAAAGGATGAAGCATTTTGCTTCTATTATGAAGATAACTTTGATCTCATGAGAGATATGGGAATAGAGCTGGAGTTCTTTTCACCGCTTCATGATGAAAGACTTCCTGAGGCAGACGGTTATATCTTCGGAGGAGGCTATCCGGAACTCCACGCAAAAGAGCTGTCCGAGAACACTTCGATGCTTGAGGATATTAAAAATGCGGCAGACAATAATGTTCCTATTATTGCGGAGTGCGGCGGATTTATGTATCTTCAGGAAGAACTTGAGGACAAGGATGGCAACACCTATAAGATGGTTGGCGCAATCCCCGGTAAGGCTTTCATGACGGGGAAACTAACGAGATTTGGCTATGTGACTATAGCTGCCGCAAAAGAAAATACATATTTAAAGCCGTTTGAATGTATAAACGGTCATGAGTTCCACTATTACGACACAACAGACAACGGAGATACCTGCGTGATCACAAAGGGTACGCAGAACCGCTCTTGGGAAGGAATTCAGATAAAAGGAAATCTTTTTGCAGGATTCCCGCATCTTTACTATCCTTCATGCAACGCATTTATCGAGAGATTCGCAGCAAATATGCTGGTTGGACGATCGCGGATCTGATACAGACAATCCGTATTGAGAGGAAAAGTGTGACAAAATGAATATACATCTTTGTAAAAATGATGAGACCCTTGAGCAGGCGCTAGATTACATCAACGAGCACGACTCCGAGGGAAGAAAATATACATTTGATATTGAAAAAGACAGGTGCTACGTCGGTGATGAGGCCTTTGTATCCGCACCCGTCCTCATAAATCATAAAAACAATTATTGGGCACTGCACATTGTGGAGTGATTTCAGAATTAATTTAGGAAGAGAGTTGCAAGATAAGCAACTCTTTTTTGATGGAATTATCTATTTTAGTATGTCTTTCGACTATAAGTATATGATAAAATATATACGTATTAACGTATGTGAATCATACATGAATGAGAAGTACTTGCACGCAACAGTAGTTTACAGGTGATCTTATGAGAAGAAGTAAGTATTTTGTTTTTTCCACCAAAAGAAACCGGGTAGATCTGACGCTTGTACTTGTAGCATCTGTCCTCACTCTGATCTTCGCTGATTTATTGAGAAGCGTAGAGCCTGATTCTGTATTGAGGACTGTTAAGTATATTCCGATAATGATTGTTACGGCGTTTTGTGGCATCATTCCCGGGATGCTGAGTCTGGTTCTTATTTTTTTCTTTGGTTCTTTTTTGCAAGGATCAATCATGTATCATGCTTTTGCATATCTGCTGATCGCTTGTGCCGTTAATGTTCTTACAAGAATCGGTTTTTTCAAAAATTTTTTTAAAGTAATACTTTCTTCTATGATCTTACAGTTTATCCTGGGTGACCTGTGGGGCTTTTGTAAGCTCGTGCTTAATGGTGCCGGTTTGGCAGGTTTTGATCCGGGCAGGCTTATTCCGCTGTTCTTAAGAGAAGCACCGGGATGTCTGTTTACATGTTTTTTCATATATTTTGTTTTTAAAAAATTGCCGGATGATATCAAATTGATGTTTGGAAGCGGAATGTACTATGTGGACACCACAAGACTTGATGAAGATGACAGATACATGGTCGAAGGCAAGTCCAGGATCGGAAATGTCGTAATGAGGGTAATTGTCTTTGAGGCAATTTTACTTGGGATTATAGCGGAAATCGCATCGAGAGAGCTGTATGCGGATATGACGTTTCGGGGCGGAATTGAGATGGCGATGCTTATATCGATCATAATTACGCCGATGGCTATTTTTGTCAACAACTATGCACAGTATAGGATTGCCGAGCCCATAAGGATTTTGTCGAATGCCGTGACCGATATTTACAATTCGCAGGAAACGGACATAAATGCCAGTGTGGAGGAGGTTCACAGACTTAGGATAGATACCAACGATGAGATAGAAGACCTGTATCATGCTATAGATCTTACTTTTTACAGATTTATGGAATACATTGAACTTGTAAAGAGCAGGCAGCTTATAGAAGACCAGCTCAGGGTGGAAAAGAGCTCGAACGAAGCCAAGTCGAGATTTCTTTCCAATATGTCACATGAGATCAGAACGCCTATAAATGCTGTTCTTGGCTTTGATGAAATGATACTCAGAGAATGTAAGGATGAGGATATCTTAAGCTATGCGATGGATATTCAGAGCTCGGGAAAAACTCTTTTGGCTCTTATCAACGATATTCTTGATTTCTCCAAGATAGAAGCGGGAAAGATGGAGATCATCCCCGGTGAGTATGAGCTTGGATCGATGATAAACGACCTCATAAATATGATAGATGCTAAGATCTATGAAAAAGGACTTGAGTTTATCACGAACATTTCCGATGATATACCGCATGTTCTGTACGGCGACGAGACAAGGATAAAGCAGTGTATCATGAATCTGCTTACGAATGCGGTGAAATACACGGATGTCGGTTCCGTTGCCATGGAGATCTATAAGAAAGATTACGATTCTCTGGCTTACGATGATATGTTTGATGAAAAGATTATCCTGGGAGTCCGCATAACCGATACCGGAATCGGAATAAAGGATGAGGACATCGATAAGCTCACACTTGCTTTTGAGAGAGTGGATGAAAAGAGAAACAAAACCATTGAGGGAACGGGGCTTGGAATCAGCATTGTTACAAATCTTTTGGGACTCATGGGGTCAAAGCTTAACGTAAAGAGTGAATACGGAAAGGGCTCCGAGTTTTCTTTTGAAATAGTACAGACTGTTGTGGACAGGGAGCCGCTTGGCGAATTTGCCAAGGATTACAGGCAGAGCAAAGTAAACAAGAAAGAGTACAAGGAAAGCTTTCATGCGCCCAAGGCAAAGATTCTTGTTGTTGATGATATAAGCACAAATCTTGCGGTGATACAAGGTCTTTTGAAAAAGACGCTTATTACTGTGGATACGGCGCTTAGTGGAAGGAAAGCTCTTGAACTTGTGACTGAAAATAACTATGATATCATTTTCCTCGATCACAGGATGCCTGAGCTGGACGGCATCCAGACGCTTCATATGATGAAGGGAATGGCAAATAATCTAAATAAGAAGACGCCTGTTGTGGCGCTTACGGCAAATGCGGTTTCGGGATCCAGAGAGATGTACTTTAGGGAAGGCTTTACCAATTACCTCTCAAAGCCTGTTTCGCCGCCAAAGCTTGAAGAGATGATACTTAGTTATCTTCCTTCGTATAAAGTTTCCATACCGGGAGACGATGATTTTGTTGAGGCAGAAAAGGGAGATGCGAAAAAAGAAGACGAGACAGCGCTTAAACTTATGAAGGTACAGGGTATTGATGTTAAGAGTGCCATAGAGCGTTGCGGATCTTCAAAAGTTGTGGTTGATGTCATGCAGGACTTCTGGCTTTCCATCAAGGAGAGAGCAGATCTTATAGAAAAGTATGCAAAAGATGATATTAAGAATTATATGATCTATGTGCATGGGCTTAAGAGCTCCGCAAAGGCAATAGGCGCATTGGAACTTTCAGAAATGGCGGGGCATCTTGAAAAGTGTGCGGAAGAGAAGAATAAGTCGGAAATTGAGGAGAAGACACCGGAACTTCTTGAGCTTTACAGAAGTTATATCAACAAATTGTCTGTTGTTGTGGGCGAAGAAAATGAAGGAGATTCGGATAAGCCTGTAATACCTGAATCGGAGCTTACAGATGCTTTTTCGGCGATAAAAGAATTTGTATCGGGATCGTATTTTGACAGCGCGGATGACATTATGAACATGCTTGGTGAATATAAGATTCCCGATGAATATGTTGAAAAATATGAAAAGGTAAAAAGACTTATGGCAGCAGTTGACAGAGACGGACTGTTGAATATATTGTAGTAATAGCGCAAAGCGGAAGGACAGGATATGGAAAAACGTGTACTCTTAATTGGCCACGAGAAAAGCTTTATGGTTAACGCTATAGAAAAGGGGCTCGAGAAAGAAGGATACGGAGTTTTAATGATGGAACCCGACAAAGAGCAGATCGAGGTTATGGAAGACAGGCCTATGATCTACCTTCTGTATATGGGGGATCTGTCAAAATCCGACTATGAGTTGTTTGAGTATTTGAATGATGCGATAGACAGCGAGCGATTTTTGCTCTATATCATAGGAAACAAAGAGGAACTTGATCTGGCGCTTGAGTATATTGCAAAAGAGAAAGTTCAGGAGACGTATCTTAGACCTCTTGATGTCAAGCACCTTACGGAACAGCTTAATTCTGTAGTTGAATACAGCGAGCTTGATGATGAGCTTAAAAAGAAGATCCTCATAATTGACGATGACGGAACTATGCTCAGAATGATGAGAACCTGGCTGTCGGTAAAGTATCACGTGTACATGGCAAGCTCGGGTAAGATCGCGTTATCTTTTTTGGCAAAAAATCCTATCGATCTGGTACTACTTGATTACGAAATGCCCGGAATGGACGGTGCGGCCGTACTCAAGGAGATGAGAAGTACTCCTGCGTATAAAGATATTCCGGTTATCTTCCTTACCGCTAAGGATGACAAGGAGAGCGTTATGAAAGTAGTAGGGTTAAAGCCCGAGAAGTACCTCCTTAAATCCATGCCGAAAGAAAAACTTACCAATGCCATTGATGAGTTTTTTATCATAAGATCAAGAAAAAAGTGAGGAAGGAACAGTTATATGATTTCAAAACTTATTGACAAGATTGTAAACACAGGTGCGCCTATTGTTGTGGGACTCGATCCCAAGCTTGATTTTGTACCCGAAGCAATAAAGAAAAGATGCTTTGAGGAAAAGGGTGAGAACCTTGAGGGAGTTGCGGAGGCGTTCTGGCAGTTCAACAAAGAAATCATTGATAACGTATATGATGTTGTTCCTGCTGTAAAGCCACAGATAGCAATGTACGAGGAGATTGGAATTCCCGGTCTTATCGCATTTAAGAAAACTGTAGATTATTGTAAAGAAAAGGGCCTTATCGTTATCGGCGATATAAAGAGAGGCGATATAGGTTCAACAGCCCAGTCTTATGCAGTTGGTCACCTTGGCGGCGTTAAGGTTGGCGATAAAGTATTTAAGGGCTTTGACGAAGACTTCGTAACAGTAAATCCTTATCTTGGATCTGACGGAGTTAAGCCTTTCATAGATATTTGTAATAAGGAAGACAAGGGAATCTTCGTTCTTGCAAAGACATCAAATCCTTCAAGCGGAGAGTTCCAGGACAGACTTATCGACGGAAAGCCTCTCTATGAGATAGTAGGCGCTAAGATAAGAGAGTGGGGCGAAGAGTCGACAGACGGTTCATACAGCAATGTGGGTGCCGTAGTCGGAGCAACATATCCCGAGATGGGCAAGGTGCTCAGAGAGATCATGCCTCACAATTACATCCTTGTTCCCGGATACGGAGCACAGGGCGGTAAGGGAAAAGACCTTGTTAACTTCTTTAATAAAGACGGACTCGGAGCAATCGTAAATTCTTCGAGAGGAATCATAGCAGCATGGAAGAGCGACAATTACAAGCAGTTTGGTGACGGAAAGGTCGGAGAAGCTGCAAGGGCGGCAGTCCTTGATATGAAGGCGGACATCGCAGGTGCGCTCGCTGAATAAATAATAAAGATATCCATGGTCAAACTCTGATAAACGAAGTGTGATTTCTTACTTTAATATATTAATTGTAGATATTAAAGTTAGATGTTATAATACTTTGTCAGAGGATTGGGCTTGGATATTTTTTCTGAGTAAAAACGAAATAAAAAGGAGTTTATGAGTTATGGAAAGATATAAGGAAGAGTTCATTGAATTTATGGTAGACAGCAATGTCCTTAAGTTTGGAGAGTTTACTCTTAAGAGTGGTCGTAAATCTCCTTTTTTTATGAATGCGGGAGCATATGTAACAGGTTCACAGCTTAAGAAGCTCGGTAACTACTATGCAAGAGCAATTCACGATACATTCGGACTTGAATTTGACGTTCTCTTCGGACCTGCATATAAGGGAATTCCGCTTACTGTTGCAACATGTATGGCAATCAGTGAGCTCTACGGAAGAGAAATAAGATATTGTTCAAACAGAAAAGAAGTCAAGGATCACGGAGATAAGGGAATCCTTCTTGGAACAAAGCTTCGTGACGGAGACAGAGTCCTTATAATTGAAGATGTTACAACATCTGGAAAGTCAATCGAAGAGACTGTTCCTATCATCCAGGCACAGGCTGATTGTGATATCGTAGGCCTTATGGTATCTTTGAACAGACAGGAAAAGGGCTTGGAGAGCGAGATGAGCGCTCTTGACGAAATCAAGGAAAGATATGGCTTTAGTGCGCACGCGATCGTTACAATGGAAGACGTTGTAAGCTATCTTTATAACAGACAGATTGACGGAGAGGTAATCCTTACAAAGGATATCAAGAAGGCAATCGATGAGTATTACGCTGAGTACGGCGCTAAGAAAGACTGATAACAGTTTACTGCGGTGAAACCGCTACGGAGGTACATTTATGGAAGAACATACATACAAGGTGCTTGGTGGCACAGGAGCCATGAATATAGCATTGGGAGTGGTTTCACTTGTAGTCGGAATAACTGCCGGAATCTTGCTTATTATATGCGGAGCAAAACTTCTTGGCAGTCGCAAAAATGTGATTATTTAAAGACATAACAGACAACCGGTAGATATGAAGAAACTCAATTTAAAAAAGATAAAGATTCTTAATAAACTTAGCCATTTTAGGGAAAAGTACGTTTTTACCGATAACAGGCATCCCGAAAAAGGAATAATGTCTACCATACTCGGACTCCTGTCAGATGTATCATTGGTGGCAGTGGTACTCTTTTCATACAGGAACGGAGGGCAGGCTTTTATGCGATACGCCGCAGCGGCATTTGTTGCGGCGATATTTTCATGTTTGGGACTCGCTCTCGGAATCATGTCCCGAATGGAAAAAGATATATTTAAATTGTTCCCTAATCTTGGGATTATTCTTAACCTGATCGCGGTTCTCTTTATCATTTTTATTCTGGTATTGGGATTTATGTGATTCGAGGAACGAAAGGAATAGGACAATGACTGAAAACGAAGCAGTATTTGAATTTAGCGTCGGAAATGATGTCACCGATGAGAGATATGCCCTTGCGATGGAGAGGGTATCGGGCATTTCCGATGAGCATTTGGAGAATAAAGAATTTGATGATTATTTTCATGCGGTAAAAGACTTTATTCTCATGATAGACGAGACCTATAAATGGTCTGAAAACGGCGGAAAAGACAATGATTCTCTGGAAGAGCTTAAGACAAGAAACAAAAAGCTCTACAGCGACATTCTTCCCGAAAACTATGATAAGAGCTACGGTAATCCGGTATATGCATGTGACAGACTCGGAGAAACATTCGGAAAGATCTTGTCATCTCTTTATTTTGAGCTCAGATCCATGATTGCTAATGCTTTTGAACTTCAGAAGTATGAGATTGTGATCAGAACGGAGCTCTTTCTTGAAGTATACGGAGCATTCGTGCAGGCTTCCGCTGATGGCAAACTTCCTGAGTATGAGGACGTCAGACAGATAATGTACTGGTTCTACAGTGATTATGCTGAGGAAGAGAGAATGGTCAGATTCGCTCAGATAGTTAACCCCGAAAGAGACTATTTCAGGGATATCATAATGAACAGCGACTTGACTGATATAAGATACCTCTATAAATTCGGAGAGTATATTTCAGACAACGAGATAAAGACCGCGCAGCATCTTATCGAGATGTCCGAGGAAGAGATCGATAAGATAGCAACCACTTTTACGGAAGGATATCGCATTGGCTTTGCCGCAACAGGCAAGGATATCAGCATTAAAAGCACCGCTTCTGTAATTTATATTTTGGGATTTGAGAGAATTATCAAAAAAGCTGTTTTGAATTTTGAGAAGATCGGTCTTAAATCCGGAATCTATCGTTTTATTCCAAGTAATTTCTATATGGGCGGAAGTGCCAGAAGAAATGCTTGTCACGGCGCAATTCCAAACAAGCAGTTTGATTATGACCACAAGGATGATGACGGATTGTTCCTTGATGCGGCTCTTGTAAACAGACGACTTGAGGCTGTAAGGGCAGCAGGTGAAAAGTACAAGAAGGAAGCAAAACTCTACGGAGGTCCCGCTGTACTTGAAGGATTCGGCGAAGTACCTTTTTCACCCGAACAGAAGAAGGAAGCAATTCATCTTAGCGACGAGCAGAGTAAGCTCCTTAGCGGTTATAAGATTCAGGCGTCACTTATCCAGAATGAATATATTATAGGAAAAGAGAGAAGCTTTACGATCATTTCTTTCCCTGTCCCCGATATAGGAGAGCAGTACGAGGCCATCTTTGACGAGACGGTCAAGATAAACACGCTTGATTACAATCTTTATCAGAATATTCAGAAGAAGATCATAGATGCTCTTGATGAAGCGAAGTACGTGACAGTCAAGGGAATGGGCGATAATCGCACAGATATCAAGGTTATGCTTCATGAGATAAAAGACAAAGAGAAGGAAACAAATTTTGAGAACTGTGTTGCCGATGTAAATATTCCTGTCGGAGAAGTGTTTACATCCCCCGTACTTGCCGGAACATCAGGAATACTGCACGTTTCGGGCGTTTATCTCATGGGACTTTACTTTAAAGACCTCGTGATTAAATTTAAGGACGGATGCATCGAAGATTACAATTGTGCAAATTTTATAACTGAGGAAGACAACAAAAACTATATAAAGCAAAATATCCTGTATAATCACGATACTCTGCCGATCGGAGAGTTTGCCATCGGAACAAATACGACGGCATACACGTTTGCAAGGAAATTTAATATTGCGGACAAACTCGATATATTGATTGCAGAGAAGACGGGACCGCATTTTGCGGTAGGTGATACGTGTTATTCCTATGAAGAGGACAATGACACATTTAACTTTGACGGAAAGAGGCATATAGCCAAGGAAAATGAGATTTCCTCAAAGAGAAAAACAGATCCTGATAAGGCATATTTCAGCTGCCATACAGATATAACGATTCCGTACGATGAACTCGGTGAGATCAGAGCCGTAAGAGAGGACGGAACCGGCATAACTATCATAGAAAACGGCAGATTCGTGCTTCCCGGCACGGAGGAATTAAATAAGCCTTTGGATGAATAAAATAAACCATTGGATGTAAGAAAAAAAACCATTGGTTGAATAAAAAAGTGGCACAATATATTGTGTTGTGCTATGATACAAGTGGCTAAATGTTGAAGCAGAAAAATGGAGGAAAACATGGCAAAAGTTGGAATAGTAATGGGTAGTGATTCAGATATGCCCGTTATGGCAAAAGCTGCAGATATTCTGGAGGAGCTCGGAATCGAATACGATATGAGGATAATATCCGCTCATAGAGAACCGGATGAATTTTTTGAATATGCGAAGACTGCAGAGGAAAAGGGATTTAAAGTAATTATCGCCGGAGCAGGAATGGCAGCACATCTTCCCGGAATGTGCGCTGCAATCTTTCCCATGCCCGTAATAGGAATCCCTATGCACACAACTTCTTTGGGAGGCCGTGATTCATTATACAGTATAGTTCAGATGCCTACAGGTATTCCTGTTGCTACAGTAGCTATCAACGGTGGAGCAAATGCAGGTATTCTTGCTGCAAAGATTCTGGCAACGGGAGATGCGGAGCTTCTTGAAAAACTTAAGAAGTACACTGCATCACTTAAGGACGGAGTTGTTGCCAAGGACGCAAGACTTCAGGAAGTCGGATACAAGAACTATTGATTGGAATATAAACAGGCAAAATGCGAGGAGTTAAATATTATGGCATTGGATTACAAAAAGGCAGGCGTTGACATTGAAGCAGGCTATAAGTCTGTTGAACTTATAAAAGGTTATGTAAAAGATACATTCAGACCTGAAGTACTTGGTGGTCTCGGTGGTTTTTCGGGAGCTTTTTCACTTAGCAAGATAAAGGATATGGAAGATCCGGTTCTTTTGTCCGGAACAGACGGAGTCGGAACAAAGATAAAGCTTGCGTTTCTTCTTGACAAGCATGATACGATCGGTATCGATGCGGTTGCAATGTGTGTAAACGACGTTGCATGTGCAGGCGGAGAGCCTTTATTCTTCCTTGATTACATCGCATGCGGAAAGAATATTCCCGAGAAGATCGCAGCAATAGTTAAGGGCGTTGCTGAAGGCTGTAAGCAGTCTGATGCCGCACTTATCGGTGGTGAGACGGCAGAACATCCCGGACTTATGCCTGAGGATGAGTATGACGTTGCAGGATTTGCGGTTGGCGTTGTTGACAGAAAAGATATGATCGACGGAAGCACAATAAAGGACGGAGACGTTCTTATCGGTGTTGCTTCAAGCGGCGTTCACAGTAACGGTTTTTCACTTGTAAGAAAAGTATTTGATATGACAAAAGAGAGTCTTGAGACATATTATGATGAGCTCGGTGCTACTCTCGGTGAGACACTTCTTACACCTACAAGAATCTATGTAAAGATGATGAAGGCAATCAAGAATGCCGGTGTTAAGGTTAAGGGATGCAGCCATATCACAGGTGGCGGATTCTATGAGAATGTGCCCAGAATGCTTCCTGACGGAATCAAGGCTGTAATTGAGAAGAACAGCTATGATATTCCTCCTATCTTCAAGCTTATGCAGGAAAAGGGCGGAATTGAAGAGCAGATGATGTACAACACATATAATATGGGACTTGGAATGGTTCTTGCCGTTGATCCAAGTGATGTAGATGCTGCAATGAATGCTATTGCTTTAGCCGGAGACAAGGCTTGGGTAGTAGGTAAGGCAGTTGCAGGTGAGAAGGGTGTAGAACTCGTATGAAGATAGCGGTTATGGTTTCCGGTGGCGGAACAAATCTTCAGGCAATAATCGACGGAATAGCTGACGGCTCTATAACAAATACAGAGATCTCGCTTGTATACAGCAACAATCCAAATGCTTATGCGATCGAGAGAGCCAAGAAAGCGGGTATTCCCTATGCGGTTAAGAGCCCAAAGGAATTTGACAGCAGAGATGAGTTTAATAAAGCCCTGCTTAAGATCTTACAGGATGCGAATCCGGATCTTATTGTTTTGGCAGGATGTCTTGTTGTTATTCCGGAGTGCGTTGTTAAGGCATTCCCCAACAAGATAATAAATATTCATCCTTCGCTTATACCGGCATTTTGCGGTACCGGGTTTTATGGACTTAAGGTACATGAGCAGGTGCTTAAGAGAGGCGTAAGAGTATCCGGTGCAACGGTTCATTTTGTTGACGAGGGAACGGATACCGGACCGATAATATTGCAGAAGCCTGTTATGATCAGGCAGGATGATACTCCGGAAGTGCTTCAGAAACGTATTATGGAGCAGGCGGAGTGGAAAATTATGCCTATGGCGATAGACCTTATAGCCAATGGCAAAGTCAGAGTAGAAGATCACAAAGTTATTGTTGAAGGATACGAAGAGGAGAAGATTTTTTCATGAAGGTTTTAATAGTTGGCGGAGGCGGAAGAGAACATGCCATTGCTGAGGCTGTTTCCAGAAGCCCTCAGGTATCAAAAATATATTGTGCTCCGGGAAACGGCGGAATTGCCGAACTTGCTGAGTGTGTGCCGATTACACCTATGGAATTTGATAAGCTTGTTTCTTTTGCAAAAGAGAAAGAGATAGATCTTACGGTTATCGGAATGGACGATCCGCTTGTTGGCGGAATCGTAGATGCATTCGAAGCAGAGGGACTCAGAGTTTTCGGCCCCAGAAAGAATGCGGCAATACTTGAAGGAAGTAAGGCTTTTTCAAAAGACCTTATGAAGAAATACAATATTCCCACAGCTGCTTATGAGACATTTGATAATGCCGCAGATGCTCTTAAGTATCTCGAAACTGCTAAATTCCCCATTGTTCTTAAGGCTGACGGACTTGCGCTCGGCAAGGGCGTTCTTATCTGCAACAGTCTTGACGAAGCTAAGGATGGCGTAAAAGAGATCATGGAGGATAAGAAATTCGGAGATGCCGGAAATCACATGGTTATCGAAGAATTTATGACAGGTAGAGAAGTATCCGTATTGTCTTTTGTAGACGGAAAGACAATAAAGCTCATGTCTTCAGCTCAGGATCATAAGAGAGCGGGAGACGGAGACACCGGACTCAATACGGGAGGAATGGGCAATTTCTCACCCAGTCCTTTCTACACGGAAGAAGTAGATAAATTCTGCCGTGAAAATATCTACAGCAGAACTGTGGAGGCTATGGCAAGTGAGGGAAGAGAGTTCAAGGGAGTAATATTCTTCGGACTCATGCTCACACAGGATGGTCCTAAAGTTCTTGAGTACAATGCGAGATTTGGAGATCCCGAGGCGCAGGTTGTTCTCCCCAGACTTAAGACAGATATCATAGACGTATTTAATGCATGTATCGATGGTAAGCTTGATCAGATCGATCTTGAATTTGAGGATAAGGCAGCTGTATGCGTTGTTCTTGCAAGTGAAGGATATCCGGTAAGCTATGAAAAGGGCAAACTTATTACAGGACTTGAGAACTTCAAGGGCAAAGACGGATATTATTGTTTCCATGCGGGAACAAAAGAAACTCCGGAGGGCATAGTTACCAACGGAGGAAGAGTTCTTGGTATCACTGCAAAGGGAGACACCTTGGAAGAAGCTCGCGCGAAGGCTTACGAAGCAACAGAGTGGGTAAGCTTTGATAACAAGTATATGCGCCACGATATAGGTAAAGCGATAGATGAAGCAAAGAAGTAATACGATCTGCAAAAGTGCCTGCAGTATAATGGCACAAATCCTAAGTTGAAAAGGAGGCTGTATGAAGAATACGATGGAAAAGATAATAAGAAACACTATACTTTCTCTAGCATTGTCATTAGCAGTTTTTATCGGCTTCGGGATTGGTGCGCATGCATTTACGACGACAACCGGAACTGTAACATCTGATAATGTAAAGGTGAGGAAGTCGGCAAGCACATCGTCAGATCAGGTATCAAGTGTAAAAAAAGGTGCTACGGTCGACATTCTCGGTGAGGAGACAGATGAATCCGGAACAATATGGTACAAGATCAAAGTTAAAGGCGATGAAACCGGATATATAAGAAACGATCTTGTCAGCAAATCAGGCGGATCTGAATCATCAGGGAATTCCACAGGCGGTTCAGGTACAACGGCTGTTGATCAGAAATCTGTAGAAGTTTTGGCTGAAAACGGAACTGTCAGACAGGGCGCGGGCACTGATAAAGATGCCGTAGGAAAAGTAAAAAAAGGTGATATAGTAACAATTACCGGTGAGACAAAAGGAGCTGACGGAAAGAAATGGTATGAAATATCTTTCGGAGAAAACGGCTCCAAAGGATTTGTAAGAAGCGATCTTGTTTCTGAGACTCCGGTTGTAGCATCAAAATCTGTTAAATCAGAGCAGACGGATGCTCCGTCAGATGACGGAAGCCCGGATGTAATAGCGGATCTTGCCGCTGTGGATGATGTTATGGGTATTGAAGACGCCGGAGATGAAACAGGCGATGATTCGTCAGAAGATTCTGATATGCAGAGTGGTTCAGAGCCTACTGCTCCCACAGAGGCCGGAGACGGACAGTATACTATTTCATATGAAAATGATATATGGTATCTTACTGATTTCTCAGATGCAGAGAAGCCTCAGAAGATGCAGATTCCTCAGATTGTTAAACTTGCAAAACAGGCTAAGGAATTCCATGATAAACTGGCAGTATTTAAAAAGGTTATAATTGCAGTCGGCTCACTTGCCGTTGTATTGCTCGTTTTAGCTATTATTCTCGGAATCAGACTCAGAGACGCAGCTTATTATGATGAAGAAGAGGACGAAGAAGACGAAGATGTAGACGAGGAGGAAGACGAATATGATCGTTATTCGGCTCCTTCCAAGAAACGTTCTCGCGGGGCTGCAAGAGAGAAGATGAGAGATGACTCTGAAGAGGATGTAAGACCTAAGAGAAGACGTTCAAGAGAAGATGATGAGGATGAACCTCGTGAAAGCAGAAGAGTATCTCCCAGAAGAGCGGCAGCCGAAGAGACACAAGAGAGACCTTCAAGAAGAACAGTAACTCCTGATGACGATGAAAGAGTTGCGAGACCTTCAAGAGGTGAGAGACCTATGAGAAGAAGAGCTGACGATCAGGTTGAAGAGCGTCCTTCAAGAAGTGTTGAGGAAAGAACAGTAAGACCTTCAAGAAGAGATGACGATTCGATGTACGGAGATTCAAGATACGAAGAGAGACAGCCTTCAGAAAGACGTATGAGATCTGAGGAAGTTGAAAAGGAAGAGCCTTCATCAAGAAGAGCAAAGAATTTCCTTGGAGATGACGATGACTTCGAGTTCGAATTCCTTGACCTTGATGATGATGACAGATAATAGGTATTAAAAGAATAAGATTATATAAGACGCAGACCTGCGGTTTTTCCGAAGGAATGCGTCTTTTTTTCGGCTTTTTTCATTCAATAATTTGACGAATCTGTATCACGTGTTATACTAAATGTATCACAAGTATGCAATAGGAGGCGGAGATGATCATAGAAATTGATTTTAACAGTGATGAAGCTATTTATATTCAGCTTTGTAATCAGATCATTTTGGGCATAGCTACGTCTCAATTTCGTGAGGGAGAACAGCTTCCAAGTGTGAGGCAGCTTGCGGAAACTATTGGTATCAATATGCATACCGTCAACAAAGCATATTCAATCTTGCAGAGAGAAGGCTTTGTGAAGATAGACAGAAGACGCGGTGCGATAATTGCCATTGATATCAACAGGCTTCAGGCGCTTCAGGAGGCTCAGTCAGAGCTGGCGGTTGTTCTTGCAAGAGCAATTTGTAAGGGAATAGATCGAGACGAAATACATGAACTTGTAGATAAGCTTTATGATAATTACGAAAGGATAGATGGGATATGAATGATCAGTTCACTGTCATGGCCGAGGATGCACTCAGACTCGCCAAGAAAACAGCAAGAAATCTTAAACTTAACTATGTTGGAACCGAGCACATTCTTATGGGACTTATCCTTGAGGACGGAAGCGTTGCTTCCAGAATCCTTATCGATAACGGCATAGATGAAGCCAGAATGATGGACATGATAAAGGATCTTATTGTTCCCGGAAGCAGCGTAAGGACTCTTGACAGAGACGGTTTTTCTCCTAGAGCCGAGAAGGTTCTTGAGGATTCACATATCATGTCAGAGCGCTTTAAGGCAGATAAGACCGGAACAGAGCATATTCTTTTGGCCCTGATCAAAGAGGGAGAAAATGTTGCTGTAAGACTTATCAGCACACTTAATGTGCCTGTGCAGAAGATATATGCAGAAACTTTGGCTGCAATGGGAGAGGATCCAAATCTTGTAAAAGAAGACCTTGGAAGAAAGGTTAATCCCAGAGGGGGAAGAAGGGGATCTATCCTTGCTCAGTACAGCAGGGATATGACTGCGCTGGCACGCGAGAAAAAACTTGATCCCGTAATCGGAAGAGAAAGGGAAATACAAAGAGTTATTCAGATATTAAGCCGTAGGACCAAGAATAACCCCTGCCTCATAGGTGAACCCGGTGTCGGCAAGACGGCTGTAGTTGAAGCTCTTGCACAGCGAATAGTTTCCGGAAATGTGCCTTTTACAGTACAGGATAAGAGATTGGTGACTCTGGATCTGTCCGGTATGATCGCGGGATCTAAGTACAGAGGTGAATTTGAGGAAAGAATTAAGAAGGTCATCAAAGAAGTCATTGATGACGGAAACATAATTCTTTTTGTTGATGAGATGCATACACTTATCGGAGCCGGCGGAGCAGAGGGGGCTATAGACGCGTCCAATATTCTTAAGCCGTCTCTTGCAAGAGGTGAGATTCAGATGATAGGCGCAACAACTATCACTGAGTATCGCAAATATGTTGAGAAGGATGCAGCACTTGAGAGGCGCTTCCAGCCCGTCAATGTAGAAGAACCTACCAAGGAAGAGACGGAAGAAATCTTGAAAGGTGTAGTAAGCAAGTATGAGGAGCATCACAGGGTAACCATTACTCCCGAAGCGCTTAAGGCTGCCGTTGAATTGTCTGAGAGATATATAAATGACAGAAATCTTCCCGATAAGGCTATCGATCTTATCGATGAGGCTGCTTCTGCGGTAAGACTTCATACAGTTGGAATATCGCCTAAGATCAAAGAGATTGAGAATGGTATTGCGGAATACGATCTTAAGATTGAGGAAGCACTTAAAAAGGATGATTTCGATCTTGCCGGACAGCTTAACAATGAGCAGAAGAAGCTTATTGCCAAGTATAACAGGGCTAAGAATGCAGATAAGAAAAAAGAGCTTTCTACGGGCCTTGTTGTAAATGAGAATGATATTGCGGAAGTTGTTGCCCAGTGGACAAGAATTCCGGTTAAAAAGATAGCCGAGAAGGAATCGGAGAAGCTTCTTAAGCTTGAATCTGTTCTTCATAAGAGAGTTATAGGCCAGGAAGAAGCCGTTAAGGCTATTTCAAAGGCAATCAGAAGAGGAAGAGTAGGACTTCAGGATCCCAACAGACCGATTGGTTCATTCTTGTTCCTTGGACCTACAGGTGTAGGTAAGACTGAGCTTTCGAAAGCTCTTGCGGAAGCTATGTTTGGCGATGAAAATGCGCTTATCAGAGTTGATATGTCCGAGTATATGGAAGGGCATTCAGTATCAAAGATGATCGGATCACCTCCGGGATATGTAGGATATGATGAGGGTGGACAGCTCAGTGAGAAAGTAAGAAGACATCCGTATTCTGTAATCTTATTTGATGAGATTGAAAAGGCACATCCCGATATTTTCAATGTACTTTTACAGGTACTTGATGATGGTCATATCACTGATTCAAAGGGACGCAAGGTAAGCTTTAAGAATACCATCCTTATTATGACATCCAATGTGGGAGCCCAGAAGATCGTGGATCCCAAGAAGCTTGGATTTGGTGCGGGAGATGATGCCAAGAAGGACTATGAAGATATGAAGTCCGGAGTTATGGAGGAAGTAAAGAGACTCTTTAAGCCGGAGTTTATCAACCGTATTGATGAAATACAGGTATTCCATACCCTTACGGAAAAAGAGATGATGGATATTGTTTCGCTTCTTTCACGCAATCTCAGCAAGAGATGTAAGGAGCAGTTGAATATCAATCTCACTATTTCACCTGCGGTAAAGAAATTCCTTATTGAGAAGCATTCTGACGCCAAAATGGGTGCAAGACCTCTTAAGAGGGCTATTCAGTCAGCTATTGAGGATGCGATGGCAGAAGAGCTTCTAAAGGGCAATATCAAGGCAGGAAGCGATGTTACGGTATCTTTAAAAGACAAGAAAATCGTATTTGTTTCCGCAGATGGTAAGAAAACTTCAGTAAAGAAGGTCGCTGTAAAGACAACCAAGCCCGGAAAGGCGCTTAAAACAAAGACTTCTGTGACTACAAAGAAGCCTGCTTCCAAGAAAAGTATAAAAAGTGCCAAAAAGACGTCAAAAAAATAAGTGAATTTTAAGTTTATAATTAGATGGATATGAATTATAATAATTATAACTATTATTAGCACCAAATCTCAGGAGGGTTATTATGGCTGTCGTAGAGCAGTTGATACGTGCCGAGAGTGATGGAAGCATCAGCTTCGGTAACTATGAGCTTAATGAAAAGAAAAAACTAGAAAACTTTGAACACAACGGAGATGTATTTAAAGTAAAGACCTTTAAGGACATTACAAAGCTTGAGTGTAACGATAATTTCGTATATGAATCCGTTCCGGGCACTGCAGTTTTAGGCTTTAAAGAGACAGAAGGAGGAGTTGAGTTTAGTGTGGAAGGCGAAAACGACGCACAGATCACACTCGGACTTCTTGAAAATACAGAGTACAGTGTTTGTGTAAACGGTAACAGCATCGGCAAGATGAGCACTAACCTCGGAGGTAAACTTAATCTGAGTGTTGAGTTATCGGGAAATGGCGCTATAAGCGTAAAAGTTGAGAAGTAAAAAAGTATAAGAAGGGCTTTTCGATGATATTCGAAGAGCCCTTTTTGAGTAGAGTTTGTTTGAGGAGAAAGGTGCGAAAGAATATGGCAACAAAGATAAAGACTGTTTTTTACTGCCAGAACTGCGGCTATGAATCGTCCAAATGGATGGGACAGTGTCCCGGATGTAAAGAATGGAATACCTTTGTGGAAGAGACTGTGAAGCCGGCGTCCAAAAAGCAGGGAATCACATCGGCAGGGCAGATAAGAGGAGAATACAGCAGTCCAAAATCTCTTTCTGAGATAGAAATGAAAGATGAGGAGAGGGCTGATACGCATATAAACGAACTTAACAGAGTGCTTGGAGGCGGCCTTGTAAGGGGCTCACTTATTCTTGTGGGCGGAGATCCGGGAATAGGCAAGTCAACACTTCTTCTTCAGGTTGCGGGCAATCTTTCGGGAGATAAGAAGGACGTTCTTTATATTTCAGGCGAGGAATCGCTTAGGCAGATAAAGCTTCGCGCCAACAGAATAGGAGATTTTTCCGAAACGTTGAAGTTTATGTGCGAGACCAATCTTGAGAATATTGAAGAAACAATAAACAGGGCAAAGCCTGAAGTTGTGATAATCGATTCGATACAGACGATGTTCAGCGATTCCGTGACATCGGCACCCGGAAGTGTTTCACAGGTAAGAGAATCTACAGCCGTGCTTCTGAGGATTGCCAAGAGTCTTAATATTACCGTATTCATAGTCGGACATGTGACCAAGGAAGGACAGGTTGCGGGACCGAGAGTACTTGAGCATATGGTTGATACCGTTCTTTATTTTGAGGGTGACAGGCATGCATCATACAGGATCCTTCGTGCAGTCAAAAACCGTTTCGGTTCAACAAATGAGATAGGCGTTTTTGAGATGCAGGAGAAAGGCCTTGCTGAAGTTACCAATCCTTCTGAGTTTATGCTTGAGGGAAAGCCCGAAAATGCCAGTGGTTCTATCGTTACATGTTCTGTAGAAGGAACGAGACCTATACTTATTGAGATTCAGGCGCTCGTATGCAGGAGCAATTTTGGATTTCCGAGGCGTCAGGCTAACGGAACGGATTATAACAGGGTTAATCTTCTTATGGCTGTTTTGGAGAAAAGAGTTGGGCTTCAGATGGGAGAATATGATGCATATGTAAATCTTGCGGGCGGAATGAAGCTTGCGGAGCCTTCACTTGACCTTGGAATCTGTATGGCGATCATCTCAAGTTTTAAGAACAAGCCTATAGGTGACGATGTCATTGCTTTTGGAGAGGTTGGACTTTCGGGTGAAGTAAGATCGGTAAATATGGCTGATTCAAGAGTTCAGGAAGCGGAGAAACTTGGATTTAAGACATGCATAGTTCCAAAGGCTCTTGAAAGTAAGCTTAAAAAGAGTGCAAAGAGTATAAATATTGTGGGCGTTTCATCCGTTGCAGATGCGATGAACTATATTTAAAAACAAAGAAAAGGCTTAGCCGTGGTATTTTCTGCCACTACTAAGCCTTGTTTTTTCTCTTATTCTTTTACCTTTATTTGTGACAGGTAGATTGCTGTTCCTGTCGCTAACAAGATGATCAATAATCTTAGATTTATGTTTGATTCATCAAATGTTTTTGACATTCTTGCAATTCTGCTGACTCCGAGAATCTTATTGTTTTCGGAGCTTGTCTTTTCCATTGCTTTTCCGCCTATTATAACCGCTTTTTTAGGAAGAGCCTTTTCTTTTATACCTGTTGTGACAGGAGCATTGTCATCGCCTGAATTGCCACTTTTTTTGCTGTTATGACCATCGACAAGGACTAGCCGACCGTTTACACATTCTACGTTGTAGTATTTGGTCACATCATTGCCGTATTCGTCGACAATCCTGTAGCTTGTGATCTCGTTTACAGATGAGCCTATGCCGCTCTGACTTCCGTTGATGACAACATCTACGAGACTGTGGCCTTTAAGAAGTGAACCTGATGTGATCTCAACATTTTTGTTTGTTATAGTCTGTCCTGAATAGTTCTGCACGGTTGTTCCCGCTTCGATGGTGATCTTTCTGGATGTGACTTTTAACTGATCTGATGAAGGAGCTTTTTTTGTAATCCGGGATGATGGAATGGATGATATCACATTTCCTGCGTCATCAACAACTTTTACAACAATATCTTCAGGTGCGATTTCCTTATTGTCAAATATAAAAGGAATCTTATAAGTCGCGATCTGCTTGGCAACAACATAAGCGGCATCAATATTTACCCAATAACGGATGCCGTTGTGTTCGAAATAAGTACCTGAACCGTTTTCTCCTGCATGGACTTCTTGTTTTAATAAATTACCGAGTGCATCGAAAAAAGATGTTACATAATTTGTGGCTGAATTGTTGTCTTTTACCGTTATGTTGAAACCGCCGATGTAGTGGTCTTTGCCGTCATATTCAAATGCCGGGGTGTTACATGCGGTCTCGATATTGATGGTAACATCCGGAACGGGACCGTTTGGAATTATCTCAGGATCTGCTTTTACAGGCGGATCTTTTTCTATTGGAATGCTTCGTTTCCTTATTACGCCGTCTACATAGATGTCATTGGAGTAGGTTGCGTCAATGACATACCAGGCAATATACTGCGTGGCGGGATCAAAAGCAAAGCCTTTGCCGAATTCTTCTGCAGTAGGATAGCGGAGCAGTGAAGAGGCTATACTATTTTGCAGGGTTATACCATTTATTTTGTTGCCGCTATCTGAAATGGAAGAGGTAAATTGGGTGTTTGTGCCCTCTTCGATGGCATCGTCCAATTGTATCTCGGCTATATAGCTGTTGCCTGTAGTAGAATATGCGGTTGAACTGTCAATTTCGCCTTCTGAACTATCGAGAATACGGAAGGTTACCCTGCATTTCGGCGGTTCTTTAGTAGCTTCTTCAACTTCTTCATATTCTTCGACC
The DNA here is from genome assembly GCF_000686965.1 of Butyrivibrio sp. AE2005. Taxonomy (NCBI): domain Bacteria; kingdom Bacillati; phylum Bacillota; class Clostridia; order Lachnospirales; family Lachnospiraceae; genus Butyrivibrio; species Butyrivibrio sp. AE2005. Next base: position 91,474 of record NZ_JMMD01000011.1, on the reverse strand, counting down.
GGAAATGGATCCACTTCAACTAATTTTGGCAGTTCCTTCGGCAAATCTGTTTGATTGGATTCTTTAATCGGCTGGTCTGCCGGTTTATTATATGGTTCTTTTTGGGGATTTATTGATGAATTATCAATGGATGTCTCAGCAACGTAGGTCGGTTCATCATTTTGTTTGTCATCCTGTTCAAGTATTACTTCTTTTCTCTGTGTATTGTCTAAAGAAGTTCTTCCGGTGCTTGCAATGTTGCTCTGAAGGTCGGTATTGTCTTCTTTTGCGTGCGTCGGAACAGAGGAACAGAAACATTCCGCAATAGTCATAACTGCGATCAACACAGCGGGAACTACCGCAGAGATACCTCTCTTGCGCATATATGATTACTCCTGTATTTCAAATATAAATATTCCAAATTTTAATATTACGAATTATAATATCATAATCCTAAACTTTTTGTAAAATAAGTCGATAAAATTTATATACTGAATACATATACTATCCGGAGGATGATGATAGATTATGAAAAACTTAGGAATAAAAGCTGTTTCAGCGCTTCTTTCGGCGGCTGTTTTTATGGGAGTTTATTTTTCGGGAGTGGCAACTGTAGAGACTTTTGCCGTTGATGATCCGTATACCGCGTTTTCAAAGGCAACTACCGTATATAACGGAGTTGATTATAAGGCGGAATATAATCCGTTGTATTATTATCTGAACTATGCGGATCTGAGAAATGCTTTTGGCGCAAATCCGGATAAACTTGTTGAGCACTGGGTTATTTTTGGTAAAAAAGAGGGCAGAGTTGCCAATAAACTTATAGGAGACAGCACGGAGTTTGTTGTTCCCACAGGAGAAAAGGATGTTATCGTCATTCCAAAGACAAAGCATGATAACGGTGGAATGACATACGATCAGGAAATACAGGCCAGAAATATTGCAAAGCAGATTGCCGAAGCTATTGAAAATGCCGCAGATGCAGGAAATACATCGGCATCATCCGGTTCTTCGGGATCGTCAAAGTCTAAGTCATCCAAAAAAAAGGCTATTAAAGACGTTGAGAAGGTTGCATATGCTGCAGGAATAGTCAAAGCATACTGTGATCTTGGTACATATACCACAAAGGGTAAGATGTACCGCACGGCATACGGAGTCTTTATCGGAGGCGAGTATTCATGCGCGGGAGCGACAAGAGCGCTTGGACTTATCCTTGATTATCTGGGGATATCATGGGTTCATAAGAATATAAATTCATGGGAAGATCAGTGGTGCCAGGTTATTGTCGACGGAAAAGAGGGCTATGGAGACGGAATTGCCGCAACAGCAGGATACGGAAAGCATCCCAATGAGGGCGGCGATGCAAAAGATGTTGTTTCGTATTCTAAGATAAGATATAAATTTGAAGTGGCAACAGAAAAGCCAAAGAAGGAAAAGTAATGAATGAGAACATGATGCGGAGAGCTAAGAAAGTCGCGGCATTTATAGTTTCTTTTGCGGTAGCGGTCGGAACGACCATAAATTCGGGAGCTTCGGGAACTACTGAGATAAATGCGCTTACTTTTAGCAAGAATCCGGAAATTACAACAGTTCATATAGGAAGTGATGTACAGTCCATTACATCGGACGCGTTTAAAGGGCTTTTTAAACTAAAATCAGTTACTGTCAGCGAGAAGAATCCTTATTATTCGTCATTTAGTGACTGCCTTTACAACAAGAATAAAACGGTTCTGTTGTGCTTCCCACCGGCGCTTACAAGTGCAAGGATTCCGGCAAGCGTTACTTCGATAGGCGAAAATGCGCTTCTTGGAGTGGGGACGGAGCTGAAGAATCAGATAATAGATGCTGTTAATGGACAGGAAGGCGAGAATCTTACTGAGGACAAGGTGCCTGGAGAACATTTTGTTCATACGCAGTACGGTATCAGGTGGAAGGATAAAAAAGGAAATCTGACCGAGCCCAAAAGTGAGATAATGAGACTTACGGCTTCTGTTGTCGAAGCGTGTACAGATGGCACGATGACGCAGAGCAGGCAGCTTGAAAGATGTTTTAATTACTTCATAAACGAGGTTTCCTATGAAAGGGAAATGAAAGTTCCGGTAGGAGATTGGACGAGCGATTACGCGTGCCGGATTCTTTTTACCGGAAAGGGAAACTGCTATAAATATGCGGCGGCGTTTGCTTATATAGCCAGGGGGCTGGGGTATGAGGCAAAGGTGTGCAGCGGAACGGTAGCGGCTGCAAGTGGAGGAAGAACGCCACATGCATGGACGGAAGTAAAAATCGGCGACAACTGGTATATTTTTGATACAGAGATGCAGGATGCAAAGGGAAGCGGATATTACAAGCAGACTTATGACAAATATCCTGCGGGGCCTATTGAGAAATCATCGTCCTGGACTGTATTTTATCAGTAAAAAAGGCTAAGTGCTTTTTTATACCGCGCGGGCGCGGGTTAGCCCGTAAATTATTATTTTTTTGAGGGGATTTTTAAGTAATGAAAAAAGTAGCAGCAACAACATTGGTATTTATGGGATTGATGGCTTGCGTCATTGTATTCAACATCATTTTGTGTGTGGCAGTACCGGAATACAAAGACTTTTTGACGACGGCTGTCGCGGAAGAAACGACGCCTCCTGTTGTAAAGGCATCAACCGTAAGTGTTACCAAAAAGAACGAAAAACCGACGGAAGAGAAGTTGACACTTGAGGAACTTAAGGAGAAATATGATATTTCCGCTTTGGCATGCAGTTCATCATGCGATGAAGAGTGTGGTGGCGGTGCAGAGCTTACAATTGTAGATAAGGCTTACCATGAAGATTGCGGAACCGGAAAGGGTTACTGGGTTATTACCTATTCTGACGGAAGTACTGCGGTTGAATGATCATAATTCATAATTTAGTTTTTGATAGGTGCTGACATGATCTTGAATTAAGTCAGCACCTTTATATTTATGGAGAGGAATAAAAGAAATGAGAAGGAAATTGTTTGAAGTATTGACAGTTTCTGTTTTGATTACTGCGTTGCTTGCAGGATGTTCTGAAAAAAATATCGAAGAGACGGAAGCTGAAGCGGCTGCGAGCGTGGCGTCTTCAGCAGAAGAAAAGGAGATGACTCCCGCCGATATGAGGGTTGGAGTATTTATTTACAAGTTATCCGACACATATATGTCTTTATTTAAGGATGAGCTTATAAAAGACCTTGTGAAAGCGGGCTTTAAGGAAGAAAACATCACTGTAGTCAATTCTGCGGTGAGCCAGGGATATCAGATGCTGCAGCTTAGAAAGCTTATTGCTTCGGGTGTTGATATTCTTGTCGTCAATCCGGTTAATACATCTAAGACGGCTGAAGTTACGGATCTTGCGATGGAAGCCGGAGTTCCGCTTGTATATGTTAATCGTGAGCCCGATGCAGCCGAAGAGATAAGGTGGGAAAGCGAAAGCATGCCCGTTACTTATATTGGTTGTGATGCAAGACAGGCAGGAACTTTTCAGGGAAAGATCATAATGGATCTCGGCTTTGAAAATATTGATAAGAATGGAGACGGTGTTCTGCAATATATCATGGTCAAAGGAGAAAAAAACAACGCGGATACCTATTTTAGGACAAGATATTCAATAGACGCACTAAAAAAAGCGGGATGGAATGTTGAAAAGCTTGCTGAAGGCAACGGCAACTGGGATAAGAATGTGGCGGAATATGTTGTTACTGAGGCACTTAAGGAAAATCCTTCGCCTGAGGTGATTATCTGTAATAACGACATGATGGCTATCGGTGCTCTTGAAGCTGTAAGCAAATCCGGCCTTGTAGCGGGGGATGATGTTTACATTATCGGTGCAGATGCTTTTGAAGTCGCACTCGAGAAAATCCTTGAAGGAAAAATTGTCGGAACCGTATTCAACAACTATGTCGAGCAGGCCCGCCTTACGACAGGAACGATACTTTCATACATGAAGAAGCAGAACGTAGCTCATTTTTACGGCAGTGATTATGTTAAAGTCACGAAAGAGAACGCTGAGACTATACTTGGGATAATCAGAGAGGGTGATGAGACGGAGGAAGAGTATTAAGGGTGCTGAAGTTTATTTTTCAGCAGCTCTAAGTATTTTGCTTGCTTTAACAGCGTCAGAAAAATCTTGTTCTGATACGCCGGATTCCAACATCGTTGGAAGAATTGTTGCTTTAAATGCCTCCAAGGCTTCTTTTGAGAATTCGTCAAAGATTATATATGTTCTGGCATAATCAAACACAGCAGGAGCGATTCTTGAGTTAATCCAGTCAATGATTGTAAAACTGTTGCCGGCATCAGAGGTCATTATGTTCAAAAAATGCATATCTAAATGACAGACACAGGATTTATGTTTTGCTGAAAGCCTTTCTATAATTGGCAAAACAATTTCTTTATCGTGATCTGGAATGCTCATTCCTGCAGTATCTGATAAACGAGGCATATTTATCCCGGAAATATCTTTGCTGTGTACAAAACTAAAGGCATCGGAAAGGATTTCCATACAGGTAATATCTCTTTTTCTTGCCCTGGTTTCTAATGTTTCTCCTTCAACAAAATCCATTTTTACAATGTGATCATCTTCTGTATCATAGTATCTTACCGGGCTTAGGCCGGATATGTTTACTTCTTTTTGCTGTTTTTTTTCAAAATCAATCCATTCAGTCGGATAAGATTTATCATAGATTTTATATGCATATCCGTGGTAGAGAACCACTTTTGCCTGTGCACCTTTGCCTATTTCTTTCTGTGTTCCGTCAAATATTGTATTCATGTTTTTTCCCCTTGACTCCCCAATTCAGTTTTATTTTTCAATTGTATCAAACTAATCTTTATAAGCAAAAGGTTTAATAGTTTTTTTAGCTTTGTTTTTGTCTGAGTATAGTATTATATTAATACCCTTTTTCGTAAGATGTGAATGGAGGTATTATGCACGAAACAACTCAAATATCGTATGAGTTGGGCACGGTGAATATTATCCTTAATTCTGAAAGTAGGATCGGTCAGGATGCTCCAAACTTTCGTTTTACAGACTACGACCAAGTACTGTACTCCTGCTTTACGCCAAAAGAATTAGAGCAGATAGCAGAAGGTGGCAGTGCCGAACTCATTTTTAATCTGATAATGAAAGATCCGCTAAGCAGCGATCTTACCGACAGCCCGTTATCTGACTTTGCAGAACTTCCCGGAAAAATCTTTGAAGGACTTACCGAAGGTGTATACATGAATCTTGATGTATACAAAACATTTGGGAATATGGAGCAGTCAGAACTTGAGATGTTCTACGAAAATATAGATTTTCAACTCGACATTCCTTTATCTCTCATAAAAGAAAATCGTGAATACTTTATATACTCGGATTTCATGGGAAGTACCGAATTATTCGAAGATATAGATAAAGAAATTGAAACAATATCCATAAACACAAACGCAATAGGTACGAGTTTGCTCCTTTACAGAGAGATGCCGATTATAGCAAATGCAAAAGTAAATTATGACAATAGTTATGTGCAGCAACCCCAGTATTTATGCGTGATTGGCATAATTGCACTCATCCTTTTATGGAAGAGAATTGACTTTTTACATAAAAAAGAATAAAAAACCTATTGCTTTTCTCAAAACAGCGTTATATAATGGAGAACGTCGTCGGGGTGTGGCTCAGTTGGTAGAGCACTATCTTAGGGAGGTAGGGGCCGCGTGTTCGAATCACGTCACTCCGATTGATTAAAACCGCTCAGTTGAGCGGTTTTTTCTTTTGCCTTTTTTAGAATTTGTTTGACCAAATGTTTGACCTGATCATCCGAGAAGGGTTTCAAGGTTTTCTTTTGACAGTGTTCGGTTGTTTTGCCTGTTGTAGTACCTGGTCATTGTACTGTCAGCATGTCCTGCAGTTACCCTAATCTGATCTTCACCCATTTGCATAGAATATGCTTCCTGAATTGCTCCGCGTCTTTGTGCATGAGTCGACATTGGCTCTATACCAATATCTTTGCAATACATCTTAATATGCTCATTAACGCGGTTTGTGCTGATTGGAAGATTACCTTTGCTATTAAAAACGTATTTCTTTTGACCATTGATAAGATAAAGCTCTTTTAAGATGTTTTTAGCTTTATCTGTCAGCGGAATTTCTCTAGCCACTTCATCAGCCTTTAAATGCTCATCATCAACTACGACAAGTTTTCCGTCAACTTCTCGTTTAGATAAAGAGTGCTTTATAGTTAGTGTCTCTTTTTCGAAATCAACATCATCCCAAGTGATAGCAAGCCATTCACCAACTCTTTGCATAGATGTAAGCCAGAATCTTATGGCAAGTGAATAAACTGTCTGCTTAGGAAGTGCTTTTAGGTGATTCTCAAGGCTACAGCGCCAGTCTTTAGAAGTTGCCTTCTTTTTATTCATGCTTTTGGCTTTCTTAGGACACATGTTGTTTGGAAGAGAAATAACGGGATTGATAGTTATTATCTTCTGCCAGATAGCATAGTCAAAAGTCTGCTTAAGGACGCTTTTTGCTTGATCAATCTGTCTTGCATTGTACTTCCTGCTTGCAGTAAGTCTTTTGAAGGCGTCAATGATATCACCGGAAATTACAGTCTGTATGGGGAGAGTGGAGATTACATCCCCTGCCCAGTACTTATTCCAATACTGATCCTTGCGTCTTGCAGTGCTGGTCGGATAGGTTACTGAGCCATCATTATCAACTATTGGAGTGTGGTTATGCTCTGAAAAGAGATTAAATACATCCTGTACAGAGACAGTACTGTTGTATGTATCTGCGACAGGGAGCATTCTTCCAATGACCTTCTGATATAATGCTTCTACAGAAGTTGCTGATATCTGCTTTCTCTTGCCATCCTTTGTGATTGACACTAAATATAAAGTTTTATTAGGCTTTTTGACAGTGGTTATCTTTTTCCCAAGCTCTTTTTCAATTGCCTGGATCTTGAGTTGTAAAATCTGTTTTTCCAAATCTTCAATAACAACACCGACTGAGTTTATAGTAGCATAGTCGGCATCGGTTTCCAATCGGAGCTTCTTGGAATTAAGTACTTTTATCTGCTCAAAGATATCACGCTGTGAAATTGGGGTTGTATCCTTTGCGTTTTGAATCATATATCAGGCTCCATAAGGCACTTTTAAAGGCATATAAAAAGCCTATGTAGCCCTTGTCCGTACTGGACTTAGGCACATAGGCGCATGATTTGCAACTTGATTGAGATATTTTGTTGTGATCTATAAGGAGCAACTTCAAAAACCAGTGCCTATATGCCTTATGCGCCTTTGAACTTTTCAAAAGGCACATTATCTACGATATGATTGGCATACAGGCCTTTGTATACTCTGGCTGTTTTTCTATCTATGGATACGTTCTTGAGGTAGGTTATTCCAAGCTTAGAGGCACGTTGCTTGACTTCTCTGGAAAATGAGTTTTCAGATCTTGGCTTAACAAGGTTTTCGCTAGCCCAAAGCATATAGGCCTCATACAAGTCCTTTGTTGTACAGAGGGCTTCTTCCTTGAAAGATATATATCCTTCTGATTCAAAGAAATCCAGGATGCTATCCTCATCCTTACGAAGCTCTGTTTGATTCTGAACAGTACGCGCGCTTATTGTGAAATGAAATTCATGGGCAATCAGCCTCTTTAATCCTTCCAGACACCAAATGGCAATTCCTTCTGTTTCTGATGTGAGTTTTTCTGAAAGGTTTCTGTCATCAATCCTGTTTTCAGATTTTTCTTTTACCCGGAGAGTTATCTGTCTTCGGTAGAATCCATCTGACTTATCATAAAGAGAACTAAGAGAGCCATTACCAAAAGCCATTATCCTGACGTTTAGGTAGCCCTGGTAGCTCTGCTGACCCTTACGTTCAAGGTTCATCTTATCTTCCATGGTAACCACAGCTTTAATAATGCCGGTATCGGAAAGAGCCTCCATCTTCATATCATCATCAATCATAAGGAGCATGCCTTCCTGATCCGCCAAAGCAAATCTGTTGCTCGCCAGTGTATTAACGCTGCATACAGTCATGTTATTTCCAAGGAGATTTCTGCAGACAAAACCGACTCTGGACTTGCCTTCACCACCGCTACCTACAAGAAGGAGCATTGCCTGGGATTTGGTTGTAGGGATAAAAATGTATCCCATGAATTCTTGAAGAGTAGCAATATCTTCAGGGAAAAGAAGTTCATCAAGAAATTTAAGCCACCTCACAGGCTCTTTTGCATTTGGATTGTAATTTACAGGCAAGCGGTTTGAACAGAATTCCTTTTCAGGGATGAATCCACCATCAATAAAATAGGTTCCGTTCTTAAAATGAACCCTGTCTATATGTTTTGGCATTGAATCGCAAAGGACCTCATAGCGTATGGCATCAAGAACCTGCTTAGCCTTTTTTACTATGTTGGTTTTTATGTAAGGTTTCAGAATATCAACTATTTCCTTTTTGAGTTTTTCCTCGCTGACAATTCCATCAATGTCATAAAAGATTCCACCAACATATTTAAGTGGATGTCTTCTGATGAACCATGAGCAGAACTCCACCTCATCAATTCTGTTTGCTTTTTGATCAAACCAGTTAACTTCATCACTGGTAGATTCCAATTGCCTTGCTACATCAAGCAGAGCCTTCTTTGTGTTTTCATCTAAGCTGTTCCATTCGTCTTTCAATATCTATTACCTTCCATAATTTGTAATTAAAAAAGCTCTGTCAGAAATATTTCCGTAGAGAATTGTATCCAGAAGATTCTCAATCAGATCTATTTCCTTCAGAGCTTCGCAAAAGTAAGGATGCCATTCATGGTTTTCATCCTTGGGAGCATATTCAGTTTTCCATTTTTCTAACAGATGCAGGTAATCACATAAAACAAGATAGCAATGCTTTTCAATTCGTCTAAAAAGCTGCTCGTTTGATTTTGGAGGAGATGTATATTTTGGTGGAGCATGGTAATTTGTGCTTGCGTTCAAACCAAAGTCTTCACAAATTTTAAGTGCAGTATCTTTGGGACTAAGTCCAAAATGCTTTGAGACAAAATCTATGGCATCACCTTTTTCGCCGCAACCAAAACAGTAGAAGTTCTTATCAATCTTCATACTGGGAATCCTATCATTATGGAACGGACACCTGCACATACCATTACGATTAATCGCAATTCCATATCTTTCTGCTACCTGGCGAGTTGTAATATTCTCTTTTATGTCTTCGAAAATACTCATTTTTTGGTTGGCTGTCTTTTTCTTGATTATATATATATTCAAAACCTCCTTTAAACCCAGCAGTGGCGCCGCTTCTCAAGAATCCCTACGAGGGCTATAAAAAAGTGGCAAGCAGTGCATTTGTGGGACAAATGCCATTTTTTGCTTGTTGGGGCGTAACGCCCCAAGCCCCATTACACCTCGAAAACTCGGAACGGCGCATTCGCTTATTTTACATTTTTTACGTTACGCTTATTTGGCAAAAGCAAATAAAAAAGCAACCAGGAAAAGTTCCTGATTGCTCTGATTGAGACGCCTACATTTTATTCTTTTTCTTATACTATTTTAGCTCCTGTAGAATTGTTTTCAATGGACAAAGTTAGGACAAAGTCGGGACAAAACTGTGACAAAATTGGGACGTCCACAACAGTATTTTATAATAGAATGCATTAGGGCTAATACTCTACGCATTTTAAGTTTAAGCAATGTAATTTGAATTTAAAAGTGCCATTTGGTTGCCATTTGGGTTATTTTTGGGGACATTTGGGGACGCTTTTTTACAAATATTAACGTGCTAAAGATAAGAGCATTGTACTTAGAATAATAAAAAATGATAACAACTATTAACTATTAACGATTGTTATCCGATAAATAAGTTGTAAGGATAACTATACATATTTTTAGGCACTTTATGGATAGAAGCATAATACACGGAGGTAGGCAAATGGCTTTATCAAATGTAATGACAAAATCACTTATATCTGCCAGCAGTTCCATGAAACAGGTTAAGGCTCAGCATGCAATAAAGTCACAGATGGACGGAAAAGCCGGAGTACTGGAAGCAGAAATCAAGCTGGATTCTGGTAGAGGTGGAGACGTTACCAAAAAGAAAGAAGAACTGGAGCATATACAGAAAAAAGCAACTGAAATAGGTCAGCAGGAAATGTCACAGCTATCTGAGCTTAACAGCAATATGAACGAAGCAGCCAAAGCAGATGCTGAGGAGCAAAAGCAGAATGAACGTATTGAAAAGCAGCGCGAGAAGAAACGTGCTGAAAGAAGAGAGCAGGCCGAGCAGCTTCAGGAACAGATTGCTGAAAAGGCTTCCGGAAATGTTCAGATTCCTGGTGAAGGCGAAGAAAAACAGATTACTGTTGCAGGTGTAGAAGTGAAAACTAAGTCTGCATCAACTTATAATACCAGTGTTCCTCATATAGATGAAAGAGTAGCACCAACGACTCCTTCAGAAGTATCTGCAAGCATTTCAGTTAATCACAGCTTGGATATAAAGACTTAAAATCTTAAATGTTTATTAATTTGCGTTTATAATTAATGTTTGTTATTTCATGTGATATTCTATAAATAGAGAAATAATCTGATTAAGCACATGCGGGAGGTACATTATGCCAAGAGAAGAGATGCTTCCAAGTGAAAGCGAATGGATGATCATGGAGGTGCTTTGGAGATGCGGCCATGACCTTACATCTGCTGAGATAACAGACAGACTTCCGAAGTCTTCCAAGATGACACAGAGAATGGTAAGGGTCCTGATAAACAGACTTTGCAAGAAGGGAATGCTTACATATACCGTTGATCCGGATGACAGCAGGGTTTATCACTATACAGCTGCAAGAGGAAGAGAGGAGTGCCAAAAGGCAAAGAGCAGTGCTTTTGTAGAAAGCTATTTTGAAGGTAACAGGCTTTCCGCTGCATTTGCAGTATTAGATAAAGAAAATCTATCTGAAGAACAGATAAAGGAACTGGAAAACCTAATAGCTAAGGCTAAGAAGAATAAATGAGTCTCACGGATGAGCGAAGGAGCAGTTATGCAGGGAATGCTGTTATTCTTTAATAAGCTATATGGATTTTTAGAATTTGTATGTGTCTATTTCGCGACCATACTTGGTTTTTGCGCAATCATATCGATTTTTGTTTTGGGAATCATTATGATTCTGCGGAGCACGCTGTTTTCTAAGAGCGTTTTTGGGAAGGCTGCTTTGTGGTGTCTATTGATTCCTGTTATTTTTTGCGGGAAGCTTCATGTTTACTATGAGACTAAGGCCGGTTTATATCTGATGCTCTGGTGGCATGATCTATGTGTAGGGCACACATGGATAGGAGTTCTTTACATAATTGTAATATTGGCATTTGGATTCAAATTTTGGTGGAGAAGAAAAAAACTTACGGATTCAGTAAATCGTTTTTATGATTCCGAAGAGTACAGTTCAAAATATGTAATCAAGACGTTTCCTGGTGAACTGTCTTCGTTTTGCACTGGATGCATAAGACCTGTAATTGTTATCCCTGAAAGCATTTCATCAGATGAAGCCGGGGTTGTCATAAAGCATGAAGAGACGCACATTATGCTCGGACATCTTTGGATACTCCTTGCATATGATATTCTGCGAGTTATGCTGTGGCCTAATCTGTTCCTGCATCTTTGCGTAGGATATATGAAAAGAGACCTTGAGGACATCTGCGACACTGTTACAATCCAGAGAAGCGGAATTGATGCATGTGATTATGGCGAGACAATCTTAGGTTGTGCCAGGAATATGATGCAGACAAGGAAGAAGCTTGGATGCGAGGGAGGAATGTCTTTTGCATGGGATGACAGCTATAAGATTCTGAAAAAGAGATTGGAAAGGATAGTTGCCAGAAAAGCCTATAATCTAAAGATTCTATCTATTGGTGCAGCTGCAGTAGCGATTCTGGTTGTGGCTTCAGTGGGAATTATTAAAGCCAATTCATATAATAGGACCAATGATCTGGGAATGATAAGCGGCATTTGTTATTCAGAAAATGCCCAGAAGGTATATACAGATACTGACAAATCAGTTGTGGTTGATTTTGATGACAACTATATCTATGTTGATGGTAAAGCCCTTTTGGAGCAGTATCCTGAGGCAAATGAAAGTGATGGATGGTTTTACATTTCATCAGGTGGCTACTATAAAATTCCCGGAATTGGTGGCGGTGGTAGCTGGGCAGAGATTAATGCAAATGAAATCCATGACGGACTAATCAAACTGCCAAAGCATACAGATATGGATATCTGGGAGCGCATTATCATGTGGCTGTAAGGAGGTGGTCATGTGAATGGCGGATGGGAAGTAAATGTAAGCGGAAATACAACGCATTACAGAAAAAAACTCTATGATGCATACGGTAATCATGTTGGAACTATAGGAATCTGTAAACCGACAAAGCAGACCGGCAAAAAGAAAAAGGCTGCTCTTTACAGTTTCAAACAGGTTTCGTCACAGGTGCTTGCTGCCAAGACATCAGGAAAAGCAGCACAGGTATCAACGAGCATAAGGATGAAGATAGGTCTTTTGCGCAAGCAGCTAAAGAACGGCGACTATGATGAAGAAGAAATCCTAAGGGCTATACTTCATGCAGAAATGGTCCAGCGTGCCTGTGACAAGAAAAAGAAGAATCTGAAGATGGAAGAACGGGCAGAAAGAGGCATTGAAAGTGAAGAAGAAATGCCGCTTGAGCCGGAAGAAACCATTGATGAAGAGGCTTCTGAGGAAGAGATTAAAGAGCTGGAACAGGAAGAGGTTGAAGCTCTCATGGAAAAGCTTGAAATGGCAGCTGAGGACATGATGGAGATGGCAGAAGAAACAGCTGAGCTTGATGAGGATCTGGATGAGATGGCAGAAGCTCTTTCCGGATCTATGACACCGGAAGATCTAGAGCAGCTTAAGGTGAAACACAGATCGGATGAAGCAAGAGACATCTTAAAAGCAGACCTAAAATATCTGAAAGCCTTGTTTGACAGATTACAATCGGAAAAGGAAAACGCTGGAAAAGCCTCATTAGCTGGAGGATATGACTGCGGAGTATCGTTGTCACTTGGAGGAATGGATATGCCAGTAATTGATGCATCATCGCAAAGTATGCCGGTGGAAACAGGTGGATCATTTGATGCCACAGTTTAAACTATTTTTTTACAGATACTGCTAACAGATGTTAATAAAAGGAGGTATTACATTATGAGTATCGGGATTAACACAAACTATGGGAACTACAACTATGCAGGCGTTAATAATGCTGAGCCTAGCTGGGCAAAGAACGATGAGAAAGATGAAAAGAAGGAATCTGCGGTAAACCAGCAGGGTGCTGTATATGAGAAGACAGCCACAGAAAAGAGCAGTAAAGAAGATGATTCCAAGGCAATCTATAAGAAATCAGCTACTGACAGAGCAGCTATTGTTCAGCAGATGAAAGCAGCAGAGGAACAACAGAGAAACCAGCTGATGGCTATAGTTCAGAAAACTCTGCAGGGACAGGTAGGTGCATATGGCAAGGCTACAGGAAACAGCATGTGGCAACAGCTTGCTGGTGGAAATATCAAGGTTGATGCGGCTACAAGAGCTCAGGCACAGAAAGATATTTCTGAAGACGGATACTACGGTGTAAAGCAGACATCCCAGAGACTGTTTGATTTTGCTGCAGCCCTTGCCGGAGATGATGTCGACAAAATGAAAGAGATGCAGAAAGCCATGGAAAAGGGATTCAAGCAGGCTACTAAGACCTGGGGACGTGAACTTCCGGCAATATGCAAAGAGACTATGAATGCAGCCAATAAGCTGTTTGAGGATTATTATCATTCTAAAGAACAGATGGTTTGATCATAATAAGGGGGCTGGTGGTTATGGCAGATGGTCTTAAAACATTTTTTAGGGAACTATTAGATCCAAGTCCTATCAAAGAAAAGCACGTTGATCTCACGATGGAGCAGTTTGAAGAGCTTCAGAGAATATTGGAGAACGCCTATGAATATAAACATGCAAGGGTTAAATCTTCTTAACAGACCTATGAGTAAAGCAACGCAGGACCGGATGGAAAGACAGGCCAAGCGTGATAATCAGATAGCCTTCTTTGAAAAGCAGAAGGAAAACCTAAAGAACATGAAAACCGACTCTCTTGAGGATATCCAGAGGAAGATCGATATGTTCCAGCAGTATGATGACCAGATTGATGCAGCTAAAGCCTCATATAACAACTCCCAGATGTTCCATATACTGGATGAGGCCAGAGAACGCGGTGAAAAGATTGCTGAAGAAGCTGAGAAGATGGCTCCAAAGACTCCGGAAGAGCGTCGTGAAGAAATGATCGAGGAAGCAACCGGTATCGATAAGGATAAAGGTATTATTTCTGAGGTCATGGATGAACTTGAGGATCAGATTGAAGAACTTACCGAAATGGCAGAGAACGTGGCAGAGCTTAATGAAGAGAATCTTGAGACATTATCAGATGAAGCAATTGCTGAATCCGATGCCGCTGCAATTGCACAGGCAAAGGAACTAAATAACATGCAGGTTGATAAAATGTTGCCTGAAAAATATAGGCATATTGATTACCACATTTAAGGAATGGATTCCGGGTAATAGCAAAGGAGGGTGGATATATGTCAACAATCAGAGGATATTCACAGAGTAACTATTATGATAGCGCTGATAACGACTATAGCGCATATAACCAAAATGCCAGTTCATTCCTGGCTGGTCTAAGTATCAATTCAGGAGCAGGCAATAATAATGGCATCATGGGTGGGATAAACCTCTCAGATTATGCCAGTATAAAGAATGGATCCTATGGGAAACTTGTTAAGGCCTATTATGCCAAGCAGAAGGCTGATGGTGCTTCATCAGGCAGGGATTCATCTGCAAAACTTACTTCCATGGGAAGTGCAGCAGGAACTCTGGCAAAGTCAGCAAGTGCTCTTATGAAGGATTCTCTTTGGGAAAAGAAACAGATCAAGACCAAAGATGAGAAGACGGGCGACGAGACTACAAAAGAAGATTATGATTGGGATTCAATTACCAAGGCAGTAAAGTCATTTGTTGATAATTACAACAAAACTATCGAGAGTGCCGGTAATTCAAACACCAAAGACGTTTTAAGAAATGCGGCATGGATGACCAAGACCACAAAGTCTACAGAAAGACTTTTGGAACGTGCTGGTATATCGGTAGGTGCTGATAATAAGCTTGAGCTTGATGAGGATGCCCTTAAAAAGGCTGATATCAGTACTTTAAAGAGTATATTTACAGGTTATAACTCTTTTGCATCAAGGGTTTACGACAAGGCACAGTCCATGACAAACGCCGCAGCAAGAGCTGGTGGCACGTATACGAGCACTGGAAATTATTCAGATGTGCTGTCATCAATTCTGCCGTCAAATATTGATAAAAAAGAGTGAGCTATTCAGGCTTTAATAAAGAATCATTTTTGCCGATATACATATAGATGACCATATTTATGCATGATACAAGATAGTATCAGTTTTGCCATAAGTGGAGGTGCTTTATGAGGATACAACAGAACACGGATGTTCAAATAAATCCTTTCCAAAATCAGAATAATGCCCAGTCGACTACTGGGGTAGGTAAAACTGCACATAAGAGCGGCAATTTGTCCTCAGTATCAGGTGCCAATCTGAAGGGTGAAAGCCTTGTCCAGCAGAGGCAGGGTCTAGCCAGAAAACAGGCACTCAAGGTGGTTTCCGATGCATTTGGCGGAGAGAAGAAGCTGGATGCACAGATGCAGTCTATTAAAGATGAGATAAAGCGCCTTCAGGACGAGATCAACGAAAAGACTGCGGATACACTGGAGAATGATGCCAGGTTAAAAGAACTCCAGGAAGCATATGGAATTGATCCGGACAGCGAAGAGAATAATGAGCTTTCAAAACTTGCTTTTAAGATGAATAATTCCAAGGATGGTTTATCTGATGAAGAAAAAAGCAAAATGTCAGAGTATCAGCAGCAGGCTTTATACTATGTTGCGAAGAATCAGCAGAATTCACTTGATATAGACAGGGCAAAAGCTCAGCAGATGGGAAATGTTCAGGGCTATGCAGATATGAAAAGAGAACGTGCTAAGTCTCAGGATATGCTGAAAGCTCAGGATGAAGCTGAAGATATTATTGAAGCTGCTAACGGAGAGACTTTAGCTCTTTTGACGCAGGAAGCAGTCGATCACGTTGACGAAGAGCAGAAGGAGCGCGAGGAAGAAGCAAAAGAAGCTGCCGAAAAGAAGAAAGAAGAGAAGAAGGAAGAAGCAAAGAAACTCGAAAAAGAAGCTATGCAGCAGGAAATGATAGAGAATATCAAGGAACACGCTGCAGAGAGCCAGAGAACCAGTGCTGATACCAAACGGGCTATTGCAAGAAGAGAACGTGCAGAAGCTGACAGCATGGGAGCAGAGGATGCCCAGAGAACTATTATTTCTGAGGGTGCATCTATGGAGGATACGCAGAATGCTGTTAATTCTGAAATTACGAATATCCTCAATAAGCTGAGCTTACTTTCAAATGATGTTAAGGGCAGCACTGTTGACAGTCAGATATAAGAAGAACGCTATTCATGACATAGATGATGCTATTGGTGACATTAGTATTATCTGATAAAGGATTGATGCCGAAAGGAAAAAGAGAAACCCTTGTGATATTCACAAATCATGTACAAGGAGGTAGATGATTATGGCAGGAATCAATATAACTCCAGTGAACAGACAGGTAAAAGACGTTAGTCAGGATATATATGCTGCAAAGTTGCAGCGTGACGAGATGCAGACAAAATCTGTAAATAAGGATGAGAGCAGTGGCTTACAGAACGCGGTTGCCGATAAACTAAGTGATAAATCTAAAATTAATACTGCTTTCTCAGATACGGCAGCTACCTTGTCTATTTCTGCTTTAGGTGCTGAAGAATTAGAAAAAGTGAGAGATTCCTGGAATAATCATCCTGTAAGCGCTTTATATGAAAAAGACATACCGGTAAGCAAAAATGCAGAAGGTGTTTATAAAATTGGCGGAGCTTCTTTTAATGATGAGGAGTTATCTGCTGCAAGAGATCTGATAACAGGTATCGGAAGTCAGTTAAAGAATGGATATCTCAGTTACAGAGATTATGCAAAGATGGAAGTAGCGCAGAAGGTTGTTGATAAATGTGCTACTGAAGGATTTAATGAAGATCAGGCAAAAGCTATTAGCCGGGCTATGAAAGACTATAATCATAACCTGATCAGAACTCAGGAAAGGATGCTGGCAAATAAGAAAACCAAGACCAATGATGACCCTGCATCAGGAAAATATTTTGGCATTGAGGTTTATTTGCCAAATGAAGTAAGAAAATCAACTAATGAGTATGCGAGCACAGATATAGCAACAAATCAGAATCTTATTGCAAACATCCGTGACAACATTAGAAACACAGACCTTTCCGACAAAAATGCTGTCAACAAGTTGATAACCTCGTATGAAGATATGATGAGACCTGCTTATAATGCACAATATCCAAATAGCATTAAGGCTAACGTGGATGATGCACTTTCTAAGGATATAAGCGAATTTCTTAAAATTATCGAATATGCAGACAAGTTTGTTAGATAGCAGAGTTGTATACTGTAACAGGTTTTATACGGATATATTCAGAGAGAAGCAGGAAATCCTTTGCTTCTCTTCTTTTTGTTTGTGGTCATGGAATGTTATAATGACGTGGAAATGCGTAAACTAACATAAATGGGGAAATGCTATGCAACTAGAAAAGCAAGTTGCTAATACCATATTTGACAGAAGGGATTATGAGGAAACATTCTTTATTAATCGACTAGGAGTTGATAGAAAAAACATGTTTGCGTTTTAAAGGACAATTGGGCTGAGAATTGGAAAGAGATAGTTATATCGATGTGTTAAAATTCTATGAAGAATGCTGTTATTGCTTGTAAAACAGTATCCTTTATCGTATTATTTAATTAGAAAAAGTTGACTTTGTTGTGGTGATAATGTATCATATAGGTCTATTGTATTAAAAGATATGCAGGCTCACTTGCTGAGGGATTCACGTCGGCTGAACCGGGCACTCCCCTGCTTAAAAAATAATCGTGAACGATTGCCGATAGTAAAGCTTTTGGCTCTGGCCAAGAGCTTTACTTTATTTTTGGAGATAATCATGGACATTACAGATATCAGGAAATGCGCTCAGGCATTTGCCACTTATTATCTTGAAAGCTTTTATATTGTTGTTACATACAATGGGAATGGATTTATCCTTATTGGTGAGACAGATAATTTTCCACATCTGATAGGAATATCAAAGCAAATCTATAATTCTAATGGATACAGAACACCAAAGAAGTTGTATAGAGACATTGCTGATGGGCAATCTATCAGTACGAAGATTGTCCCCAATGTCATATCGACAACTTCCAAAATGTATAAGAAAGTTCGAAACTTTATCAGCAATAGAGATGTTCTAATTAGCAATAGCTGTCCTATAATCTTGAGATATGATCCTCAAAAATCAAATCGTAAGCTTAATAATGTAGATATACTTATATCAGATTTGAATAAAGGATATATGTTGGGGTGGATATACAATGCAAAAATTAGAGTGAATTCAGACATTGATATCACGAAGTATTGCATCAGTACATGGATAGATGAGTCTGACGGAAATGTTCAGGGTAAAGAAAAATATATGCCTGGGCAGGATGTGGAGCTTATTAAAACTGTGTTGGTATTTGATAAGAATTCAGAACTCCTTCGCCAGAAAGAGTATAAGTACAGTGCTAAGCAGAAATTGCAAATATTAGATTCATGTTGTAGAAATAATTGCAATTTATTGTTGGATGACAATAATGCTCGGAATTATATTAAACTTGCAAAAGAAAAAAATATTTTGTGTTCTATAAATGGAGTTATTCATACCTAAGACATTGATGTGAGAATTGTATGGGGAAGTCGATAGAAACTGTTTGACCAGTTGTTTGACCTTTCGGTCAGTCGGTGTTGTCAAACCTCCTTTCCGTGCGGGCTTTGAGATTTTTCAATCGTGTTCGAATCACGTCACTCCGATTGAATAATAAGGCTACAAACATAGTATTATCTAAGTTTGTAGTCTTTTTTTCTGGGTAAAGTATCATCCCGTTTATTCTTGAATAATTAAGGGCAAAATTAGAGAAATCTAATGACGCAAAGCTATAGGGTCCGAAAGGATAGCCAGTTACAGTTTTATTGCGATGCGTAGGTATCGCTTTTTTTGCGCTTTTTATATTAAAACAAAGGCTAACGAAGAGGAGACTGATTGAGGTATGAAAAAAGGCAATGAAATGAACAAAGAAGAATTACGAGATGCATTGAAAAAAGCTTATGACAAGCTGAATGAGAACGAATTTAGCGATCTTGATGATCAGGAAGAATTTTTATTAAGTGATTACGACTATAAAAATACAAAACTCCAAATTAGAGCTCATGGAGGCGTTGGTGCAGCAATTAAATGGTTTTTGATCGGATACTTTGGTTATGAATTAATTTATTGCGGAATCATGGAATTAGTATTTTACGCGAGCCCGGAGTTTCTTGCTAAACTGAATTCGGATCAAAATTTGGCAAAGTTTTTCGTAGGGTTGTTATTTGCCGGAGTTGGAGTCGGTATACTTTTGGCAATCATAGTAAAGAGAAAAGCCATTAATAAAATTGTGAAGATTACTGAAGAAATAAAAATGAATATTTCTGAGCTTGATAAAATGCGCAAAGAACGCATAGATAAATATCCTGAAATATTTGGCTTTATTCCCGAAAAATATAACGATAAAACTGTCATAGCAAAGATATTGGAATATCTAGACAATATGCGTGCTGACAATCTTAAAGAAGCAATCAATCTTCTTGAACAGGAAATAGCTACGGAACAATATAAGAATGAGATAAGACAAGAAATCGACGATTTGTATATTGATTCTGTTTACTGATATTGTAGTGTGATTTTGTAAGAAATGTGACTAATTCGAGCGTTACGGAGCTCCTTAGTCACATTTTTTCTTGAAAATAGGGAGTTTTGGAGTTCTAGATGAGGAAATGAAGGGGAGATTTTGACTATAACAAATGTTATCAAATGTATTAGTCACTGTGGCCTTGGAAATCCGGGGAAAAGTGTGACTAATTCGATATGTTTTTGCTCTATTAGTCAAAAAAAGGATTTTGCGACCGGATCGGGCTAAAAATCCTGCAAAAATATGATACACTACACTTTAGTACATTGTTTTTTGACCTGCCGGAGCCGGCCAAAAGAAGATGTAGCAAAATCACAGTGTATGCGCCGAAATAAAAGCGGATGCACCAAAAAACAAAGCAAATACACCAAAATCACAGCGAATGGAGAAGAGTGTGGAAGAAAAGCAGCATAAGAGAAGAGTTCGTTATTCGGGAAAATATCCCAAGAAGTTTGAAGAGAAGTACAAGGAGCACAATCCGGAGAAGTACAAGGATGTGGTGGAGCATGTAATATCCAAGGGTTCGACGCCTGCGGGGATGCATATTTCCATTATGGTAAAAGAAATCTTGGATTTCTTGCAGATAGAGCCGGGACAGCAGGGGCTTGATTGTACGCTTGGGTACGGCGGACATACTTCAAAGATGCTTGAAAAACTGCAGGGGAAAGGCTGTATCTACGGACTTGATATCGATCCGATAGAATCGAAGAAGACTGTAGAGAGGCTCAGAAACGCAGGATATGGAGAGGATGTATTCAAGTTCAGGCAGATGAACTTTGAGAATATAGATAAAGTGTGTGATGAAGCCGGAAAGTTTGATTTTGTTCTGGCAGATCTTGGAGTGTCTTCCATGCAGATAGATAACCCTGAAAGGGGCTTTTCTTACAAGATTGACGGGCCTCTTGATCTTAGGCTCAATCCGGACAGCGGAGAATCGGCAGCTGAGCGCCTTCACAACATAACCAAAGAAGAGTTTGTGGGTATGCTTGTAGAGAACTCAGATGAACCTTATGCGGAAGAGATTGCGGAAAAAGTTTTTTCGCTAATGAAAAAAGGCAATCCCATGGATACGACAACCGCGCTTCGTGAGGCGATAGAAGCGGCGCTTTGGAAGGTTCCTAAAGAGGAAAAAGCGGTAACGATAAAAAAGAGTTGCGCCAGAGTTTTTCAGGCGCTCAGAATAGATGTAAACAGTGAATTTGAAGTGCTGTATTCTTTTCTTGATAAGCTTCCGTCAATACTTAACGAGGGCGGAAGAGTGGCGATACTTACGTTTCATTCGGGAGAAGACAGGCTTGTTAAGAAGTCTTTTAAAGAGCATAAAAAAGCCGGCATATACAGCGAGATATCAGAAGATGTGATAAGGCCGTCCGCGGAGGAGTGCAGGATAAATCCCAGAAGCAAATCCACCAAGATGAGATGGGCTGTAAGGAACTGATAGTGGAGAAAGGACAGAATGACTAGAAGGATTCTCATAACCAATGATGACGGAATAAAGTCCGAGGGACTTTTAAGACTTGTAAAAGAGGCGGTAAAATTCGGGGAAGTATGGATCGTGGCTCCTGAAAGCGAGAGGAGTGCGGCATCTCACAGTATAACCCTTAGGCATGCGATAGATATATTCCCTGTGGAATATCCTGTTGATGGCGAACATGAAGTTCATGCATACTCATGTAGCGGAACTCCGGGGGATTGCGTAAGACTCGGTTGCACAACTATAGTTCCCGGCGGGCCTACGGTGGTACTTTGCGGAATAAACTTTGGGTACAATGTTGCCTCGGATATTCAGTATTCGGCTACATGCGGATCGGCTTTTGAGGCTGAGTTTCAGGGTGTTTCCGCAATCGCTTTTTCCGAAGGCGCAGGCGAATGTCACGAAGTATCCGACAAATATCTCTACGAGATCTTAGAAAAACTCATAGATACAGAATTTGTTCCCGGAAAGATTTATAACGTTAACTTCCCGTTCTGTCCACTATCAGAGTGTAAAGGCATTCTCTATGACCGCGAAGTGTCGCGCGGCATGGTCTATAAGGACGGATACAAAGAAGTTGAGAAACTAGAGAACGGCGGAGCCAGATACATGGTGGACGGCGTGTTTACGCCCGAAGCAGAAGATGGCACCGACTACAGAGCGGTTCTTGACAATTATGTGTCTGTCGGAACAGTTATGAACGTTGGAAATATATAATCTTTATCAGAATTAATTATCGGTGTTTCTGTTTTTTGCTGGAATAAATTATCAGAATATTATAAAATTTAAAATATGAATACTGAAAAAATCTTTGGTAAAAATGCATATTTTTATAATAAAGAATCAGATCCTGAAGAACTTCTTAAACTTATTTCTTATGGTGTTCAGCAAGATGATAACGGGTATATATTCCTCGATAACAACGGAAAATGCGTCTATGCAAACAGAAAAGCCTATAGCATGTTTTATGTCATGGAAGATCTGGATCTTTTGTATGAGGCATTTGAAGCGTGGAAAAGGTCTCTTGGTATAGAGGCGGATGCTACGACCTGGTGCAGGATCTATAATTCTACGGGAAAAGAGCGCCTTTATCGCGTAAGATTTAGAAGGGTTCACGATGAGAGCGGCAAGATCATAGGAAGTGTCTACTCTATTCAGAATATTTCCGATTCGCTTGAGGGCGAGTACGGTGAGCAGTACAGGCTTACGCATGACGATCTCACACAGCTTTATAACAAAGAGGGATTTATCGGGGCTGTAAGAAATCTTTTCCAGAATTCGCCCGAGGAAAGGCAGTTTGTACTTGTTTATTCCAATATCAGAGACTTTAAGCTTATAAATCAGCTCTTTGGAATAGACAAAGGAAATGATATCCTTGTAAACATCGCGGATGCCATATCGCAGAGAGTCAGAGAAGAAGATGTTTACGGAAGAATAAACGGTGATCAGTTTGCTCTTTGCCTGCCGAAGGAGAGATTCGATGAGGCAAGCTTTAAGAGTGCTGTAAAAGAAGTCACCAACCGCCTTACGAGCACGTCTTATTCCGTGCATATCCAGCTTGGAGTGTATGAGATAAGAGACAAGGATATGGATGTTTCGCTCATGTGCGACAGGGCATACATGGCGTGCAAATCGATCACCAAGGACGGAGTATGCGAGATAGCGTGGTACAGCGATGATATGCTTATCAACGCTCTTTTGGAAAAAGAAATCCTTTCAAGCTTTGATTTTGCCATTATCAACAGGCAGTTCGGAATATACCTTCAGCCACAGGTTTACGCCGACGGAAAACTGTTTGGCGCTGAGGCGCTTGCAAGATGGATACATCCGGAGAATGGTATCATCCAGCCGGGAGTTTTTATAACTGTTCTTGAAAAGGCTGATCTTATATACAAGCTTGACAGATATATATGGGAACTTGCGGCTAAACAGCTCGATTACTGGAAAGGAACCGAGATGGAAGGTGTATCCATATCGGTGAACGTTTCGCCAAAGGACCTTTACTACATCGATATAAGGGAAGAATTCAATAATCTTGTAAAAGAATATGACATCAATCCCCGCCATTTCAATATAGAGATTACGGAGACTGCTGTGACCACAGATGTTTCCAAGTGTGCCGATCTTATCCTGGGACTTCAGAAAGATGGCTTTGTGGTCGAGATTGACGATTTTGGAAGCGGATATTCATCTCTTAATATGTTAAAAGACATAAATGCCAATATCCTCAAGATCGATATGGGATTTTTGAGAAAAACCGAGAATCAGAACAGGGCAAAGGTGATTCTTAACTACACGATCGACATGGCTCACGAGCTGGGAATGGGTGTTATTACGGAAGGTGTCGAAACAAAGGAACAGCTAGAGTTTCTCAAAGAGCTCGGATGCGAAATGTTCCAGGGATACTACTTCGATATGCCAATGCCGGTCGATGAATTTGAAAAGAAATTTGAAGAGAAATACAAGCGTATGAAGTGAGTCTTTGCAATTAAATATTAAAAAATGTCTGTTTTCCAATTGTTTTTGGGAAGGCAGACATTTTTTGTGTTATAGGAAAGCGTTCTTGTTTAAGGATCTTTTAAGAACTGTATCGATAATATATCACTATAGACTTCGGTACTGTCGGTGAAAAATATTTTTAATCTTAATGCATATAATTCTTGACATATTACGACGGGCGTAGTATTAATACTATGACAGTCGTACTACTTCTAGCATAGTACGATAGATAAAGTACTATCAATTAAAGATTTATCCGGATAACAAATTATTTTCAGGAAGGGAAATGAATATGAAGAAAGGAATACGAAGTCTTACAGTTGGAGTGACCATTGCATCGGCTCTGGCTTTTTCGATATTCGGAGCGGATGTTCAGGCCAAAGAAGTTGGCAATGAAGCCAACAACAGTACACAAAGTAAAGCAGCAACGAAAATTCGGCCTCAGGATGACTTTTTTGGCTATGTAAATGCAGAAGTTCTTAGGGAGGCAGATATCGATCCCAAATACGGATTTGGAGCGTTTGATGATTGCAACAAGATTGTTGATCAGAGGTTATTTGAAATCATAGATGAGATAAAAAGTGAAGAGGTTCATACTTCACCGGATGCAGATTTGATTGCAGATTATTACGATCAGATTGTATCTTATGATGCATCTGTAAGTGATGCCGATAAGGATTTTGAAAATGTAAGAAAAGAGATTGAAGGAATAAGCAACAAACAGGAATATATGGAAGTACTCGGCAAGTATAAAAGGTTATATGGAATAAGTCCTGTTCTTAATTTTGGAATAGATGGAGGCTTGATAAGGGCTGATGAATATGCTTTTTGCTTTAGTGATATTAAATCAATCTTTGAAAAAACGAATAAAGATATCGCGGAGTCTTTGGAAGGAAGATCGTACATAAGAGATCATGTAAAAGAAGTTTTGGTGAATATTGGATCCGAAAAGAAGGAAGCAGAAAAAGCAGCGGACAGATTTGCAGCATTAGCGGTGGATATAGCATATAAAAGTAAAGATATTAAAATGACATTCGACTGGTCTACCATGACAACGATAAATGCTAAGGATATGGATGAGCTTAAGTTTGATATAAAGAGTTTTGAAAAAGGCATGCAGTTGGAAAATCCATACGGTTATTGGGTTATTTCTAATAAAGAGCAGTTTGAGTATATATCAGAAAAGCTTGATGACGAGAACAATCTTGAGGTATTTAAGACATGGGCGCTTATCGAATATATAGATAAATATAACAAATTCCTGTCTGATAAATACAAGAATCTGAAAGCTGTCTACGGAGAAGAAACACAAACACCTGATATGCAGGCGAAAGAAACGATAATAAGAGATCTTCCGGATAATCTCGGAAGAATATATTCAGAAAAGTTTTATCCTGTATCAAAGGATGAAAAGGTAAAAGAAATGTGTGAGAACATAAAGGACTCATACAGAGAATTGATAGGTAATGCGGATTGGATTACGGAAGATGGAAGAACCAAGCTCCTTAATAAGCTTGAAGCCATTGAATTCACAACAGGAGGTAATTACAGCGAAACACTTATCGGGACTGAGAATCTGATCGGAAAAGATTTTTATGATACATACAAGAATATAAAAAAATATGAAGTTGAGAATACAAAAGAGTTGATAAAGCGTCCGCGTCCAAAACAGGGAGATACTATGCAGCCTCAGACAGTAAATGCGTGCTTCTGGACGGATAATGTGGTGGTTATGACTGCCGGAATTACCGAAGGAGCATTCTTTAACGAGAATAACAGTGAGTTCAGCAATCTCGGAAGACTCGGAATGGTTATTGCTCATGAAGTTGGTCATGCATTTGATTCAAATCTTATGAATTGGGATGATAAGGGAAATTACAATCCGCAGTGGCTTAATGAAACTGACAGGAAGGCGTTAAAGGAAAGAGCCGATATGTGCATTGATTATTACAACGGCTATACGATCATGGATGTATATCACGTGGACGGAGTTCAGACGCTTGGCGAAAACTATGCGGATCTGGGTGCTATAGAATGTATTTCCAATATCGCAGAAGAAAAGGAAGACTATATTGAAATGTATGAAGGATTTGCGGAGATCTGGAGAGGAATCAAAAGTGATACAGATGCTATTGCAAGCCTTCATACAGATGAACACAGTCCGCGCACTGTAAGGGTTAATGCCCCGCTGAGCTCTTGCGAGAAGTTCTATGAAGCTTATGATGTAAAAGAAGGAGACGGCATGTATGTCGCTCCTGAGAAGAGAGTCGAAAGGTGGTAACATGGGAGTTATTTTAAAACATACATTCAGAAATATATTTGCGAAGCCACTTATGACACTGGTTCTTGTGGTCAGTATTACAATATGCGCATTTGCGGGTATGATGGCTTTTGACATGAGCAATAGCCTGGAAAACATCTTTATAGGGATTTACGGTACGACGACGGGAACATCAAATGTGTTGGTTTTTGCACCTGAAAATATAGAGGAAAGCTATTTTGAAGGCCTTCCGGATTTTGAAGCAACATATGTTTCACCAAAGGATTCAAAAGTTACGGTTCGCAACAATCAGATGTATGCATATTACAATCAGAAAAATCTCAAATTATATGGTGTCAATATTGAGGATGCTTCAAAGATGAGACTTATCCCGAAGGATGTTACGCTTGGTGCGGATGATATTATCGTCAGTGAAGTTATGGCTAAAGAACTTGGCCTTAATGAGGGAGATAAGTTTAAAGTTTACGGTGATAATTATGTCGATGCAGAGTTTAATGTCAAGAAGATAGCAAAGCCAAGCGGATTACTTAATGCGGAATATGCAGCGGTTGTCACGGATGAAGGAATGGCGAGACTGTGCCATGACGGAATACCAAAACATCAATTTGTATATATTAAGGTTTTGGATAAGTCCAAGGTTAGTGAATTTTGTAATGCGATGGAAGAGAGGTTCCCCAATTATGATGTGGATGATCTTATAGGAGGAAAGTCAACTCAGGATCAGATAAAAACAATCAGTAATGTATTTAAAGTCCTTTTCCTCATAACTCTTATGCTTGTTATTGTCGTAACGGTTACGCTTTCGGAAAGAATAATGCGTGACAGAATGTCGACGATTGGAACTTTAAGAAGCCTTGGAGTGTCTCCGAATCTTACGGCCAGAATTATTCTTATCGAGAACATGTTTTACGGGGTGTTCGGTGGATTGATCGGAACAGGATTATATGCGGCTTCGAGAGATAGCATATTTAACGCCGTATTTACGGTAGACGGTCCGGGTATGGAAACTGTCATGGATCTTGGAAATGTATCTGTTCCCATTATGATCGCAGTAATTATCGGCGCCGTCATAGTGGAAATGCTCTGTCCGCTCAGGGAACTTCTTAAATCTACCGGTATGGCTATAAGAGATATAATTTTTGACAATAAGGATACGGAATACAAATACAAAAAGAAAACTAAGATCATATCGATCATATGCGCTGCATTAGCTTTTACAATGATAGTTCCGGCGCTTACTGTATTTAAAGACAATGCATTACTCGGCATTTTTGGGTTCGTATTTTTGGTGCTTTCTCTTTTGGGCGGATATCCGTTCATACTCAGAATGGTGTCAAAGATTATAGAAAAGATCAGTCAAAAGAGTGGCAATCCGGTACTCGGACTTGCTGCAACGAATCTTAGAACCAATAAGACTTCGATTGGAAGCTCTAAACTTGCATTTGTTGCAACAAGTTTATGTCTGGTACTGTTTATACTTATCACTTCACAAAAAAACATGGCTGAATTGCCTCCGGCTGATGCCGATGTTATCCTCAGAGGTCTTTCGGAAAGCGTTGATTCATATGATTATATTGAAGAGCTTGATGGAGTAAGCAAAGTTGAATTTGATTATTCCAGAAGTGACAAAATACTTGTCGGAAATGAGAAGATAGAAGACTATCTTGAGAATAAATACAATAGGAAATTCGACGATGAATTTGAAAAAGTAAGTATATTGGGAGCTGAAGGAGCCCCTGAGCTTAATCAAGGATATAGCGGCCTTCCGGATGTGATAAATAGCGATGAAATATATGTAGCCAAGAAAATTGCAAAAGATCTGAAGCTTAAAGTCGGAGACAGCGCGGATATATTGCTGGATGCGGAGGGGATTATTCCGTACAGAGGAACTTTCAAAGTTGCGGGAATTATTGATTCTGCAAGGGCGGACGGTTCCAATAAAACAATAGTGCTGCCTTTGGATTTATATAAAAAGATCTACTTTAACAGGCCGGCAAGTGCTTATGTAAAGACGGAAAATCCGGAAAAAACGGCTGAATTTATAAAAAGCTATTCATCCAGCACAATAGAAAAAATTAATACTATGGATGAATATATAGAAGAGATTAAGAATCTGTATGCCGGTGAGCTGGCACTTCTCTACATGATAATACTTATCGGAGTTTCTTTGTCACTTATTGGAATATATTGTAATCAGATCGTGGGATTTGAGAGCAGAAAGAGAGAAAGTGCTGTTCTTGTTTCAACCTCTATGAGCAAGGGGACACTTGTTAGGCTTTTCT
Organism: Butyrivibrio sp. AE2005; assembly: GCF_000686965.1. Taxonomy (NCBI): domain Bacteria; kingdom Bacillati; phylum Bacillota; class Clostridia; order Lachnospirales; family Lachnospiraceae; genus Butyrivibrio; species Butyrivibrio sp. AE2005. The sequence goes on along the minus strand of NZ_JMMD01000011.1, from coordinate 62,976 downwards.
TTGAAGAGACGATGTTATCGGGACTTATTGCAGTTGCTCTCGGAGTAAGTATAGGTCTTGTGGAAACAGTGATCATTTTTAATGCTATGAAGGCAATAATGGAGATGAAGCTTTTTATTAATGCAGGACAGACCGCAATTTTCATAGTAGGTATATTTATCACATTCAGCATCACGATATTAAAGACGATGAAAGATATAAAGAAAATGAAGATAGCGGAACAGTTAAAGTACGAATAGACAAGGAGCATGAAGAGATGAAGAATATAATCGAAGTAAAAAACGTAAAAAAGGAGTTTGGATCAGCGAAGACCGTTAGTACCAAGGTGCTTGACGGAGTTAATATGGAAGTAAAAGAAGGGGAATTTGTATCACTTATGGGTGCTTCGGGAAGCGGTAAATCAACTCTTCTTTATCTGATCGGCGGCTTGGACAGAGAGTTTGCCGGAGATATATCCGTGTGCGGAAAGAGCATATCGAATATCAATGAGAAAGAGCTTTCCGAGATAAGACTTAATGATATCGGATTTATATTCCAGTTCTATAACCTTGTGCAGAATCTCAATGTTGAAGATAATATAATGCTTCCGCAGCTTGTAGCAGGAAAGAGCCGTGCAAGTCTTAAGAGGAAGCTTGATGATATCCTGAATATAGTAGGCCTTACGGAAAAGAGAAAACAATACCCTTCAAAGCTCTCCGGTGGCCAGCAGCAGAGGGTTGCGATAGCAAGAGCTGTTATGGGCGACCCCAAGCTTATTCTTGCAGACGAGGCTACCGGAAATCTTGATAAGAAGTCCGGAGCCGAGGTCATGGAGCTGTTTAGAAGGATAAATAAAGAGAAAGGGATCAGCATTCTTCAAGTCACACACTCGGAGAAGTGTGCGGAATACGGAGACAGAATAGTCTGGCTTGATTCCGGAAAGACTGTATAAAGGTTCTTATTATATAAAATTGCAGCTTGCAAAGATATTGCGGACCGCAGCGAGGTATTCGCCCTTGCTGCGGGCTTTTCTTATTGCTTTTAAATACTTGTCGCAGTTTTCAAAGTGGGTATGAATAAATGCCCAGTGCTCAAGGAGTTTAAAGATAACGTTCCTGTCTTCTGGGATGTATTCCTCATATCCTGCGTAGAGTCTTGTCAGATAGTCTTTCAGTTCTGTGGCTGAAAGTGTTTCTCCGCCTGTCAGTTCTCTTGCAAGCGCCGGATTTTCCAAAATTCCTCTTCCAAGCATCATTGAGCTTACTTCATCTGCGACACCTTCTTTTTCCATAAAAGATAAAGTGTTTTCATAGTCTTTTTTGGAAAAGATGTTTCCGTTGTAGCATATGGGAGCCTTACCACCGCATTCTCTGTATCTTTTTATGCTGTTGCAGAATGCATCGAGACGGGGAGCGTTCTTATAAAAGTCGTCTTTTACCCTTGCGTGGACAGTCAATTCGGTTATTGGGTATTTGGCGTATATTTCCATTAGCCTTGCGGACTCGCTTTCGTCGGTTATTCCAAGTCTTGTCTTTAAGGAGATATCAATATCTTTTAATTCAGGTGTATTTTCTTTTGCCTCAAATATATCTGACAACATTGAATCAAGATAGTCGGGATCAGCCAAAAGGCCTGCGCCCTTGTGCCTGTTTACAACGGTTGAAGCGGGACATCCGAGGTTGAGGTTGAGCTCTTTGTACCCGAGCTGAGCTATCTCTTTTGCTGCCCAGAGGAAAGTTTCCGAATTGCCCGACATTATCTGAACAACCAAGGAAGAATCCTGTTCTTCGAAGAAAGGCTTGTTGTGTACGGGGAGGATGTCATTTTTTTCCCTGTTCTTAAAATGTTTACTCTTTACTGCTGTGACAAAAGGGGAGTAGTACTTGGAAACAGAGCCCGAGAACATGTCTTTATGGATGTTTCTCAGAGGGTACATTGTTATGCTTTCCATTGGTGCAAAATAAAAATTCATTGATATTCTCCTAAAAAATTCCTAATTTCTCGATTATTATGGTATTATATGGTTTGAGCGTCAAGCGAATAATATCATTTCGGAGAATTGCTATGGATTACAATTATAAGTATGACAAAGAAAACATGAAAAGCGGAATCGGTGATATTGTTAATCTGATTCTCGAGGATTATAAAAACGGCAGAGACATTGACAATATGGATATCTACAATCAGCCGGACAGAGATGCTGTAAAAGATATCGTCATAAAGCTCATAAGGATCATTTATCCGGGATACTACAGGGATAAGGTGTATAAGAGCTACAGCGACGCTAACAGGATCTCGATTGTCATCGAGGATGTCATCTATAATATGAACAAGCAGATAGCTATTGCATTCAGACATAGCGACAGCTACAGGGATGCCAGTGATGAGACGCTTGAGTGTGGAGCCAGGAAGATCACGCATGAATTTTTTGAAAAGATTCCCAAGATAAGAGAGTACCTTGATACCGATGTTCAGGCTTGCTATTCGGGAGATCCTGCGGCATACAGTAAAGAAGAGATAATTCTTTCGTATCCGGGGCTTTTTGCAACGTCTATAAACAGGATCGCGCATGAGCTTTATCTTCTTAAGGTGCCGCTTATTCCCAGAATGATGACGGAGTATGCACATTCGAAGACGGGAATAGACATTCATCCGGGCGCGACTATCGGCAAGTATTTCATGATTGATCACGGCACGGGCATCGTTATAGGAGAAACTTCTATAATAGGTGAACATGTTAAGATGTATCAGGGTGTTACCATAGGCGGACTTTCAACACGTGGCGGACAGGCACTTAAGGGAGTTAAAAGGCATCCCACCATTGAGGATGATGTTACGATTTACGCCGGAGCTTCAATACTCGGAGGCGATACGATAATCGGAGAGGGAAGTGTTATCGGTGCCAATGCGTTTATTACGGCTTCTGTTCCGGCTAACAGCAGGATTAGTATGAAAAATGGCTGATGTTTCGTGCAGTTGTTACAGAATATGACTATATATTAAATAAGACTTTTGCTCAGTGATCTACATACCTTGAAAGGGTGAAAAATGTAGATGCCATCGGGGCGGAGGTCTTATTTTTTTATAAAAAACTATTGAATTGTTACAGCATGAGTGATAATATTTTAATATATGTTAATAAAGTATTTCGAATGGGTATGCAGTACTATGCCAATGAGGAATGTTTATCATGTTCGAAAGGGGTGATCAATGGAAAAGAAAGTAATTTGATTTTATGAGCACAAGAACACAGTCATTGTTGAAAAAATTCTTTTACTTTTTTTATTTTGCTCTAAAGGAAATAAAAAAAGCATCCGATAAAGTAAATAGCAGGTAGTGGATAATGCAACGTGACTTGGAGGTATGTGTTCTATGATGAGATCACTTTGGTCAGGTGTTTCCGGACTAACAACCCATCAATTGGAAATGGATGTTATTGGCAATAATATTGCCAATGTCAATACAACAGCATATAAATCACAGGCAACGGGTTTTTCTGACGTTCTTTATCAGACTGTAAAGAACGGAACCGGAGCGGGAGATAACGTTGCGACTACAAATGCTGCTCAGATAGGACTTGGATCGAAGGTTTCCTCAATTTATACAAACATCTCGAAGTCGGGCTCGATGCAGGCTACGGGAAATGCCTTCGATATGATGATCACAGGAGATGCATTCTTTGTGATAAGTCCTGACAACCAGACCAGGAATTTTAGCAGGGACGGTGCGTTTACGATCGATGCGCAGGGAAGTCTCGTAACCCAGAATAACGGATATTATGTTATGGGTGTAATGGGTGAAGACGGAATCAGACCGGGAGCAAATGTGACGAGACTTGATCTTATTACTGATGCAACTAAGACGATAGGCGGAACTGCAACATCCGCATCATATTTCAGAGGGAATATTGATAGTCTTGACGGCACTTTCGATGAGGCAGACGGCAAGAACGTCAGACTTGAAGTATTCGGCAATGACGGAAGAACTTATACTCTTAAGTTTAAGCTGACAAACGGAGGAGACGACGCAGACAATACTTATTCGCTTTCTCTTGCGTCAGTACAGGACGATGAGGGTAATCTTCTTCAAAACACTACAGATACCAATATCAATCTTGTTTACAGCAAGGGTTCGGGAGAGCTTATAAGTGCAGGGGGCAACGAAAACGGAATCGTGACCATGTCATTCGGAGGCGGAGCTTCGATGATTGGACCTCTCAATATAGACTTTTCAAATACGACAAACTATGCAGGCACAACTGCATCTCACAACTCTACAATTTATGCGTATAAGGGAGATGTGAGAGGGTTAAATGTCGGATATGCAAACGGAAGTATGACCGGAATGTCCATTACGGACAACGGATCGGTGTTTGCAAAGTATTCCAACGGACAGACTGTAAAGATCGCACAGATAGCTGTTGCGGAATTCAACAATGCCATGGGACTTGAGAAGGTTGGCGACAATCTTTATGCGGAATCCCTTAATTCGGGACAGGCGCAGATTGTGGATGTTACTGCCGACGGAGGGTATATGACATCCGGAGTGCTCGAATCCAGTAACGTAGATTTATCGAAAGAGTTTACTGATATGATTACGACACAGAGAGGTTTCCAGGCTAACAGCCGTGTGATCACAACATCTGATGAGATGCTTCAGATCCTCAGAGGTCTGAAACGGTAAATTGGAAACTAAGAACTTTTTTTGCGAAAGTGAAATTTTGTAACACAGGGCTGAGCGTGGGTTCAGCCCTCTTTTTATGGAAACTGTGTTTTTTTTGTGAAAAAGTGGTTGCGTTTTAATATCCGATGGGGTATATTCATCTTACGAGATGACGAAATATAGTTTTTTTGAAAAAATTTTTTTGTGTTAGCGCTTTCGTTATAACGTGTTTAACTTAGCAAAATAAAGGGCAAAGCCGCCGGAAGGCGGTGACGCAAAACTAGAGGGTCTCAATCACGTATGTGACAGACAGCCAGTTGCTGGCGCTGGGTTAACTGCGCCAAGATGAAGACCGAGCTGCACTTTTACAGACGGTCTAATTTTATGCAAGTTACGGTACGGATTTTGTTCAAGGATGAACCATCGTAGTATTTTTGCGATGCGTACTATGGAAACGTAATTTCATCGACACTGGCCTCTAGAACTTTGCGGTTGCCTGATAATTATTAAATTATTTAAGGTATCATGCGAAGACCTCAGGGTTGGATGCACGATATCTTAATTTATTATATTTACGTTGCAACCGATAACTTGTATGAGATTCCTCAACAATAGCAAGAGTATAGGGACAGAGAATGGCAGAGGTCAATTTAAAAAAACTAAGCAGAGCGGAACTTTTGGAGATGATGATCAACTTCTCGGAAGAGGCCGACGAAGCTAAGAGGCGTGAACAAGAAATTAAAGAAGAAGTCGAGAAAGAGAAGCAACAACTTCTTAAGGAACTTGCGGAAGAAAGAAGTAACCTGTTAAAGAGTTTCGACGAAGAAAAGGCACAGATGAGAGCCAAGTTCAATGAACAAAAGAATCAGATGCAGGAGAAGTTCGACAAGGACATAACCGGTCTGAAAGCAAGGCTCGCCAGAGAAAAAGCGGAGTTACAACAACAGGTTGACGATGCACTTGAGAAGATTGAAAACTCGCAGTCACTCGCCGAAGCGTCCATTCAGTTGGGCGGCATTATGGAAGCAGCTCAGAGAGCAGCCAACATCTATGTTGATAATGTTAAAAAGAATGCGGAAGCTGAGTACAAAGAGCTTATGAAGGGCATTAAAGAAAGCAAGCTCAGAATGGCAATGTACGAGAAGACGCAGATGGAAAACATAGATGCAAAGGTCAATCAAGCTGTGGAAAAGGCAGTTGCACAAAGATTGTCTCGTACAGGTTCCATTGAAAGAGCCCGGACACATGAAGAAGCTTACACCGGAACATTGGGCAGACCGATGACACGTGGTGAAGCATACTCAGGCGCAATAGAAAAGCCTAGGATATATAAAAGAGAAAAAGACTGAGAGCACAGATGGGTAAACAAAAGAAAGAACAGGCAAATCCTTTGCAGGAGCAGCAGGAGCAGGTTAAGCCTTCTCTGGATCAGTTAAAAAGCGAACTGAAAAGGGAAAACAGCAAAAAGGAATACAAGAAAGTGCTGAGAAATACGTTGATAGTAGTCGTTGTAGTCGCGGCACTTGCGGTACTTGTTTCCAGCTTTTTCATAGCAGTATTAAAAGTAACAGGAGATAGTATGACGCCGACACTGGAAACCGGAGATCTGGTGGTAGCTTATACTAGAACATCATTCGAACCCGGAGAGCTGATAGCTTTTTACTACAACAACAAAGTTCTGGTAAAAAGAGTCGTGGGTTCACCCGGAGATTGGATCAATCTCGACGCAGACGGCAATGTATCTGTAAATGGGGAATTACTTGATGAGCCGTATGTAGAAAAGAGTTTTGAACCGACTGACCTGACATTTCCATATCAGGTTCCGGAAAACAGGTATTTTGTACTTGGAGATCACAGAAGTGCTTCGATTGATTCACGAAGCAGCGTGGTCGGATGTGTAACCAAGGAACAACTTATCGGGAAAGTTGTGTTTAGAGTTTATCCGTTCAGCAAATTCGGAGGACTGTAAGCAAAAAATGTAACTAGCAGACAATAATGGGTAAAAGGGTAAGAGGATAAGAGATATGCGCAAAGATTATGAACACCGCGCAGAAAACTACATCAAAAAGCATCAGAATTACAAGAAATGGCTTGCTTTTGTTTTATGCGTTGCAATCATTACAGGTTCTATCACATTGTATGTGCTTAACAAACCTGCTGCTGCGATGACTGAAGAGGGAGCACAGTCAGTTGGTCTTGTAATGGAAACGGCTGATGACGATTTTGAGAGCGGTTTGATCGAAGAGATGAATCAGGAGAGCGAAGACAGCGGGGACGACGCCGATGCCGGTGATGAATCTGGCGACGGTGATGGCAACAGTAACGCTGAAGAAGTTACTGTTGAGGAAAACGCTACTCCCGAGGATGAGAATAACTCTGATGATTCCATTGTGGAGAATAAGGACGACAGTGAAGAGAAGAAAGCTGAAGAGGAAAAGACCGATGAAGCTGACAAAGAAAACACTGTTGAGTCTGCTGCTTCTAATGGAACAACCGTTAAAGAAGAGGAAGAATCTGATTTAGCTTCTACTGCATCAACAGAAGCATCGGACGCTGCAAGTACGGCATCATCTGAGATGTCTACCGAAGCATCAACAGAAGCATCTTCAATTGAATCCCTGGAAGATTACAAAGATGTGATCGTAACAGTAAAATATGTGGATTCACATGATAAAGAGATTGCGGAATCAAAAGAACTTTCTATCACAGACTCCTTTGATATCAAGAAGGATGCTAAGAATTTTGAGGGCTATTTCTTTAACAAAGCGGTTATCGGTGATGACGAGATCGTGAAAGTTGAGAAAGAGACCAAAGAGTTTGCTGCATCTGCTAACAGCGAAGAGAATAAGGACAGCGCTTCACTTCTTACCGATGTAAAAGACGGAACAGTTGAACATTATATATATAAAGTAACAACTGCTGACGGCGAAGTAAGAGAGCTTGAAGAAGATACAGAGCTTGATCTTGTATACTATCCTGCAAATACAAAGACAGAGTTTGTATACTCGGATGGTGATGCAAAGGTTAAGGTTGTACTTACTAAGCCTGATGTATTCCCTGAGGGAATTGAGCTTACAGTTACAGAAGTTGAACGCAATACAAAGGGATATAATTACGATGCTTATCTTGCCGCACTTAACAGCAAGGCAGGTGAGATTGCCGGTGATGGCGGAGAAGAAGACGCAGCGGCTGTAGAATTTGATGAGAAGAATACTGTACTTCTGGATATTGCATTCCTGCTTGACAATGTAGAGTACGATCTTACAGATGGAACAGCTTCTGTTTCGATTGAGTATACAAACAACAAGATCTCAGCAGATCTTGATACAGACAATTCAGAGGAAGTTACTATAGTACACCTTCCTCTTACAGATGAAGTAAAAGAGAAATTTGATTCAACAAGTGAAGCTACAAGTATTTCAGCCAATGATATTCAAGTAGAAGTTTTTGATGACGGAAAAGTCGATCTTGGCGATTCAAGTGATAACGTTTCATTCCAGACTGATTCATTCTGTGTTTTCGGTGTTATAAAGAGTGCAAACGGACGTTCCTGGGTGGGAACAAAGGACTATTCCGCAAACGAGATCATAGATATGCTCGGTGATTCTACATACTTCGGTGTCGTTGCGAACGACTACGACGGATGTAATAACCACAGTGAAGCAAACATAGCCGTTAAGAATATTAAAAATGTTCAAGACTATACAATTGGTAACTCGACACAGACATATCAGAAAATTGGCGATTATAAGATTACGGTTAATAAAGTTGTAAATGGTGCAAAGAAGACAGGAAAGTTCTTCTTCGCGGTATATCAGGATGCTGAAGGAACCAGAAAGATTCAGGGAAGCGACTTTAGTATTACAACAGGTGCTGACGGAAAGGGATCTTATACTTTAGATTACAAGCACCTTGGACAGAATTCTCCCAGATTGTATGTCTTTGAGCTTGACAAAGAAGGCGGAAAGCCGGTAAAGAACAATGAAAAGTATGGATCGTATACTGTTACTTACGGCGCTAACGGATTTGATGGCTTAAATGACAGTATGGCGTTATATACCGACAACTTTGTTGAGAATATCGGCGGCAGAACAAGAGAACAGATTGGAAGACTGATCCAGCATATTGACGGAGCAACAATTTATTATAAGAAGTCCGGCGGAGCGTACGGATGTGTTACTTACGATCATCGTGCAAGTAGCGGAAGCCAGTATCTGGAATATACCTTTAACGGAGAGTTCCCTGTTAATATTGACAATTTACTTTCAAAAGCGACGAATGCTGCAAGTGAAATTGCACTTGCTAAGTCAAACGGAAGTGTTGAAGTTGCAAACGTTATAGCAACGGATGGCGGAAACCTTTGTTCGGATCTTACAAGATATTACTTTAATAAGAATGAAGATAACTATGCTGTAAATCAGGGATTTAGTGTTGGAAGTAAGCTCCTTGTTATTAACGTAGATCTTACAAATGTTCGTTCATATACATTTAACAAGATCAAGGTTAACGGCTTGGGAACAGGTGACTGGAGTGAAGTTGCAAACCAGATAGTTCTTAACCCTGTAGTTGATAAGTGTTCACGATATGTTCCTTATGAAGGAAAGCTTAATGTAGATATTTCATCCGGAGCTCTTGTAGCACCAAAATGTACTGTTGAATGTACAGGATCATACAGTGGAACAATCATCGCAAATAGTGTTATCAAGAGATGTGAGATTCACAAGATGGTTGTCAGAAAGCATCTTAGCATGATGGCTTCAACAACAATTACAAACACAGATGCAACACGTGTTCCTGTAGAACTTAAGGTTGGAAAGCTTGTTGATGGCAAGACTCCTGAAGCAGAGGACGTATTCTCATTCACATTGAAGAAATATGATGAGAAGAACAAGGGATGGCAGACGCTTTCTAATGATATACATAATGATTTTGATAAGATCAGCTATACAATAGACGATCCTCAGTCAGTAGGTATGGAGTATGGTAAGGGCAATGTATATTACTTCATGTTTACTGAGAATGATACAACAGGTACTTATATTAAGGATACTTCGGCTCTTCTTGCAAAGGTTGAGTATGAAGAAGGCCAGGGCGATGCAGCCATTAAGGGCATTTCATATTACAAGATAAATGCAGATGAAGCTAATAAGCTTAATACAAGATTCGATAAGAAGTATTTTAAGAATGAAATAAAAGATAATATCAACTTCAACAATAAGAAGATACAGAACTTTGACCTTGGTCTTACAAAGTTCCTTAACGGAAGTCCTCTTCAGGATAACAACCTTAAGTTTAACTTCTGGGTAAGACTTGTTAAGACTGACAATAACGGATCAAGAACAGTAGAAGGCGGAGACAGAAGAAAGTATCCTGCAGCTATGAGCAGTATTACCAACAACGGAAGCAAGATTGAGTATCCTGTTGATGCTGTAGCTTGGGGACTTGAGCATGGAAATACCTACTACTTTGTATTTGGCGAAGGCTCAGCAGATGCTTCAAATACTACGCAGACTGTTCTCGATAAATCAGTTGTTGTAGCAAAGGTTGACTACTACGTTGACGGTGAAAACCTTAATAAGACATATTACAGAATCACAGACCAGGCAACAGCGGAAGCAATTCTTGCAAGTCCCGACAGCTGTGCAGGTATCGTTGATCAGTGCAATGATTCAACAGCCGTACCTGAGGATAAAGCAGGTTTCTATAACAAGTCATCGGTAAAACTTGTACTTGTTAAGAACTGGAAGCAGAATTCAACAAACGGTATCTTCGATGTAACCGTAAAGATCAAGAGACGTGTTGAAGGCGGCGAACTTGAAGATTACAAGGATGTTGTTATCAGCGCATCCGATTGCAGCGAGCATGGCGGAAAGATTAGCTCAAATGAGTATGTAATTGATGAACTTGAGACATGTGATGCAAACGGAAATAAATATGAGTACGTTGCAGAAGAGTATTACAACAACGGCTCAGAACTTGTAAGACTTAATCCTATTAAGAGTGTAACTACAGATGCTACCGGAAATGTTATTTCACAGTCTTCCGAAGCAGATGAAGCAGTAGCATCAGTAAACGGATACAAGCTTACAGATGTAACAGTAACATATGACGAAAGCGGAAATGTAAGGGTAGAACTTACAAACGATCCTTACATCAAGATCAAGAAGAGTTGGACACTTAACGGTGTAGATGTTCCTTACAACGGAACAAAGGATTTTGGAACCGTATTCGTTAACCTTTATCAGTCAAATGGTGATGGATCACCGGAGCTCGTAAGAGGACCTATAGCTCTTAGCTATGGTAGCGAGTGGACAGCTGAAGTACCTGTACCGGGTCTTGGAAGGTACTACATTGTAGAGTGCGATTCTACAGGTGCAGTTGAATACCGTCAGGCTCCTAAGATTACATACTATGCATATAACAAAGATGCACAGACCATGACCTCAACAGAGTGGACACAAGTTTACGGTGAGGGTGGAAACATTACACTCGTTGTTGCTAACGAGAGAAGTGGTAATGTACTTCCTAACTCCGGTGGAATCGGTGAGTTCCCTATTCTTGCAATAGGTCTTGGAACAGCTTTGACAGCAGTTCTTGGTGGAAGTGCATACAACATACGTAAAAAGAAAGATGAATCTGAAGAAAAAGAGGAGTCTTGAGAACTTTGAATAATTGATTTTAAGCAATATGGATTTAGAGCAGAAATGCTTTAAAACAGGTGCTCATTTGCATCGGATATATATTGAACGACATTATAAAAAAATAAACTGACACAAGATTCAAAGAAGGAGAAGAAGATGAATAGAATCAAGAAACTGATAGTAGGATTCCTTGTATCCGCGATGGTGCTTGGAATGGCAATCACAGCCTATGCGGCTGCCGGAACAATTACAATTACTAATGCAATAGCAGGACAGACATATGACGCTTACCGCGTATTTGACTTTGTACCTGCTGATGAAGCAAATGCCGATGCAGGTGGTATTTACAAGCTTGCAGCTAAGTTTTCAGGTCTTCCTTCATACACATACAGTGATGATGGAAACAGTGTAGCAATGAGTTCATTCTTCACGGTTGGTGATAATGATATCCTTGATACATCAGGACTTACTTCAGCAGAACAGGCTAAGGTTTTTGGTAAGGCTGTACTTGCTTACGCAAAGGCTAACGGAATCTCAAATGACGGTTCAACAACAGCTTCAGAAGATGGCGTAGCTACAATTTCAGTTAGTGAATATGGTTACTATGTAGTAGATTCATCACTTGGTAGTGCCGTAGCAGTTGATACAACAACTCCTAACGCAGGTATTCAGGAGAAGAACAGCGTTCCTGAAATCAGAAAGCATGTTAATACTGCTACAAATGAGTCAACAGTTTACGGTGATAAGACAGGAAATGATGCACAGATCGGTGATACAGTAGAGTTCACTGTTGAAGCAGATCTTAAGATTGGCGGTGAGAACTATGCCATCGTTGATACATTGACACCCGGACTTACACTTGTAGATGTACAGGACAGCAATGTTTCTTTCTCAGACAGTTCTCTTGGTTTCAGCATCGACAATGCTTATGTTGACGAGAACGGAAATAAGGGATTCAAGATTACATTTGAGGGTGAACCTAAGTCTGATACAACTGCAACTGTTACATATCAGGCAGTAGTTAACAAGGATGCGGTTATCGCATCTGAGGAAAACATCAACGAAGCTTTCCTCATCTATGGTAACGGAACAGAGACAACTCATGTTACAACAAAGACAATGACATATCCTCTTCAGATCAAGAAGATCGCTAGAGGTGATGCGTCAGGAAAGGTTCTTCCCGGAGCAGAATTTAAGGTATACAGAGAGAGCGGTGATACACAGCTTAAGTTCACAAAGGTTTCAGATACTGAGTACAAGGTAGATCCCGATGGATCGGTTGATGCAATCGTAACTGTTGCTGAAGCGCCTCTTACAATCTTAGGTCTTAATGCAGAGAATTATATTCTTGAAGAGACACAGGCTCCTCAGGGTTACAATCTTCTTGAGAGCACTGTAGGTAATCATAAGCATGCACAGCAGGTAACAGTAGCAACTTCTTCCAATACAGGAGCAGTTCAGACTGCAACGGTTGAGGACGGAACAGGTATTACACTCCCTCACACAGGTGGTATCGGTACAACAATCTTCTACATCATCGGTGGAATTCTTGTTGTAGCAGGTATTGCATACTTCATCGTTCGCAGAAAAGCTGACGCTGAATAATATACAAGGGATGAAAAAGTTTAATTGTTTTGAATCTTGTTGAATTAGTTGGATAACAGTATTCTTCGGGGGAAGATTACTTCCCCTGAAGAATATATATATTCATAATCCTAAAGATTCTTTGAAAATAAACCGATATGGTGAAAAGATAAGAATTGCTTAGATGAAGAAGAACCTAAAGAAAAAAATACCCAACATAATATTTGGATTGATATTTATCGCCGGACTGTGTATATTTTTATATCCTTCAGTAAGTAATTATATCAATTCGCGAAATCAGAGCAGAGCAATTTCTAACTACGAGGAAATGGTTAATAACATTTCCGAAGAAGATTATTCAAAGATGTGGAGCGAAGCAAAGGCGTATAATGAAGAACTTGCTAAAAAAGCTCTAAATTTCGATCTTTCTGATGAAGAAAGGGAAGAGTACAATAAAATTCTTAATGTATCCGGAACAGGAATAATCGGATATATTGAAATTGAGAATATAGGGGTCAACCTTCCAATTTATCATGGGACCGACGAATCGGTTTTACAGGTTGGTATAGGACATTTGGAGGGAACATCGTTTCCCACCGGAACTAAAAGTACACACGCAGTCCTTTCGGGACACCGAGGACTTCCGTCCTCTAAGCTTTTTTCTGACCTCGATCAAATGATTGTCGGGGATACGTTTTTACTTCATATTTTAGACCAGACTTTTGCGTATCAGATTGATAAGATAAACATTGTTCTTCCGGAGGAGACCAATGATCTTGCAATAGTCGATAATGAAGAATTCGTCACGCTTGTTACTTGTACTCCTTACGGAGTTAATACTCACAGGATGCTTGTAAGAGGTAAGCGTGTTGATTATAGCGAGGAATCAAAACTTATAGTACCGGCAGATGCCTTAAGGTACAACACCATGGTAGTGGCACCGTTCATCGGGGCACCGATTCTTTTAATAGCTTTTATAGTATATCTTATTAGGACGTCAAAGCCTAAAAGGGTAAAGGGAGCAAAGCAAGGGTAATTGCTCTACGAGGTATTTGTTTTATGATTAAGGTAAGAAAAGTAATTAGCCGAACAGTAGTTACACTTATGGCTGCTTTGATGGTTTTTGGGCAATCAGCTGTGGCGGTAAATGCCAGAGGAACCATTGATACATCAAAGAAAGGTTCGCTTAGTGTGACATATAATTTTGGCGCAGACAAGATGTTTGACGGTGTTAATTCACGCATCTACAAGATCGCAAGTGCTACCGAGGGAGGTTCATTTGAGCTTGATGCGGGATATATCAACAGATCCTCAATAAAGGATTTGAGCGGTATTACAGATGAAGCCAAAGCACAGCAGGAGTGGAAACAGATCTTAGATGATGTTTTACAGTATGCTGTAAGCGAGCATCAGCCGGATCAGACAGCTGTTTCAGCAAATGGTCAGGTTAAGTTCAGCGGTCTTGAGCTTGGTATTTATCTTGTAAGTGCCGATAACTATCAGGAAACTGAAAATACATATGTTTTCGCACCGTTCCTGGTATCGGTACCACAGCTTGACGACAATGACAACTGGGTATATGATGCACAGGCGGGCACAAAGTGCGAGAAGTTCGACAGAATGGTTGATCTTGAGCTTCATAAGAGATGGAATGATGAAGGATATACAGATAAGCGTCCTTCTTCCATTGATGTGAAGGTTATTAAGAACAACGAACTTTATCAGACAGTTAATTTGAATGATTCAAATAATTGGACATATTCTTGGAAAGAGAAGCCCGGTAATACATGGACTTTTGAAGAAGTATTACCTTCAGATTCGGGATATTCGGCTTCAATTTCCGAGTCAAAGACATATGACGAAAATACAGCATCAGAGATCTATACGATTACAAATACGTATACTCCTCCAGCAGGTCCTCCTCCGGGTGGTGATGAACACCATGAAGAGGATAACGGCGGCCACGGAGACGGCGGTGCTACAGAGTTCCCTGATGTTCTCGGTGCAGTAAGAAAGCTCAGCGAGCTTCCTGCAGTATTGGGTGCAAGAAGACTTCCACAGACAGGTCAGTTGTGGTGGCCTCTTCCCATACTTATTATTGTAGGTGTTGCACTTATAGTAAAGGGAATCAGAAGGAACAGAAATATTTAATACACGTATATACCCCATGGGATAAAACTCATGGGGTAATACTATATAAAAAATGTGAGGGGCAATAAATTGAAAAAGATTCCAGGTTATCTCTATATGTTTTTTGGTGCAGTGCTTATTTTTATCGCTGCACTGATAGTTAAGAACAATTTTGATGAAAACGCAGAAGCCGGAGCAGCATCTGATAGCCTTCTGACCGGTGTTATCGAACAGATGCCGGGAAGGGTTATTGAACCTGAGTTATCCGGAGACATGCCGATTGTAGATGTTGACGGAAGAAGTTTTATAGGAACGGTAGAAATACCATGTAAGGGACTTTTGCTTCCGATTCAGAATGAGTGGAGCAATGACAATGCCAAGGTTTCTGTATGTAGATACATGGGATCTGTATATGAGAACAATCTTATTGTCGCAGGACACAATTATATTGAGCATTTCGGCAAACTTAAAGAACTGAAAACAGGTGACAAAGTTATTGTTACCGATATGAATGGCAGAAGCTTTTATTTCCAGGTTTCTAATATGGAAACTTTGGGAGCGTATGATACTGAAAAGATGGAGTCGGGAGACTGGGATCTTACTCTTTTCACATGTACCATCGGTGGAGCAAACAGAGTGACTATCCGCTGCGAGTCTACAGGAGAAGCATCGCAGGTCGGAGAAGTTCCCGATGTCATAAAGGCTGCTGAAGAAAGTAAACATATTAGGAAACGTAAATAAAACAAATATAAAGCATCTACATTTATATACGCATCAATCCGATATAGAAGATATATCACAATAAAGAAACTTATATTTTATAGAGTTAATAAAGATTTTAGCACTCTATTGTGGACAGTGCTAATGTTACATTATATAATGACAGTACAAAGAATCCATGGAGAGGAGTTGATGCGTGATGATCATAGTAAAAATGAATGATACAACTGTAGAATGTAGCATTGCCGCATCAGAGCTTCATGAAATCGGACTTACTCCCGAAGCAGTTATTAACGGTGCGGAAAATACATCATCTTTTTTTGCTAAGCTTAATAAAGAAGTGGGACAGCAGCTTGGATACGATCCAGAGACTGAGGTCATGATGATGAGCAAAAACATGATGATGGATGGCAGTATCAGAATTTTTGCGGTTAAGATGAGCAACGAAGATATACAGACAGCATCTGATCGTATTAAAGGAGCAGCAGAGACGGTTCTCAGAATTCTTACTCAGGAAAAGGTTGATGAGATCAAGTCAAAGAATGGCAGAGATAAAGGTATTGCATTAAACGAAGTTATAACAAACGTCAGCGAGGCGATAAACAGGATTTACGGCAGAGATAAGTTCTATACTCTTCCGGAGGAAACAACAAAAACTCCTGAGACCAGCTATCAGCCACTTTCAGAATATGCGGAGTACATGGTTGAATTTGATACTTTTGATGAGGCTAAACGTTTTTCAAAAGTGGTTCAGAAACTTCCTATAGTAGATTCTTCTTTATATAAACTTGAAGAGGGCTACTACATGATATTGGGACTATTGTCATCGGACGAGAGTGTTATATACGATCTCAGAAGAGCAGGAGTCGAGTATTCAAATATGCTCGTGGTTAACGCGACGGAAGCGATGTATGTCAGAGAGCATGGAGATCGCCTGGTAGGAAGCGATGCGATAATACATTTAACAGATCTTTCCAGATGAGGATGAATATTTACAGTATGAATGATTACATTACACTATTTGATTTTTCTGGAATATATAATGAAGAGAGCTTTTATCAAAACGATAAAAGCTCTCCTTTTTGTATTATAAATTGCAGAGATATTCCGGGAACGAATTGCATGTGCGATGAAGAGGCAATTGCACAGATAAAAAAGAGAATAAGCGAAAAAGCTTTTGAAATGACGAAAGATGCGGATGAAAACAAAAGACTTGCTGCTTTTGCCAAAGGAATCCACTTTATTGATTCGGGAAATTACCACTATATGTCCGCGATAATCACGGAAATGATAAAAGAGCCTTTTTCTCTTGTGGTTCTCGATCACCATCCCGATATGCAGCCACCTATGTTTGGGGACATATTGTCATGCGGCGGATGGGTAATGAAGGTAATTGAGAATAACCCTTATGTCAGAGATGTCCATGTGATAGGTGCTGACAGAGAGCTTATAGAAAAGCTTGATAAAAATGACGCCGAACGCGTTACGTTTTATGATGTTTCAGAAGTGAGAGAGAAGCTTCCCGAAACTCAATGCCCTGTATTCTTATCTGTCGATAAAGACGTTGTCAGAAGAGAAGAACTTGTGACAAACTGGGATCAGGGCGAGATGACTAAGGAGGAACTCATCACGTTCATAAAAGACCTATTTAATAGTAGAGAAGTCATCGGAGTCGACATCTGCGGCGAATGTGCGCCTGACCAAGAGGGTATCGATGTAGGAAAAGAAGCGCAGATAAATGATGAATTCAATATTGAGATAATAAAGGAAATTGTAGATTTATGAAGTGGTAATCAGATTGACTTATTTTTTTTGACTATACAAGTATAAAAAATATAAGTCAAAAAAACTTGTAATTTATTTTTACAATACAAAGTAGTATTATTTACGTAGAGGGACTTATTACTCATATGAAGGAAAAGGAGGAGCTGAGATGGTTATTGGATTCGTTATCTGGAGCATTGTAGCACTAGCTTTTGTTGTGATTGCCATTTCTACTTACAGAGCTGAAGAAGCAGTAGGATTTTTTACTTTTGTAAAGCCACCGATGGTTAAAGATATAAAAAAATATAATAAGGCAGTTTCTGTCCTATGGCTTGTTTTTGCAATAGCACTTGAAGTTATAGGCATACCATTCTTGTTTTTAAAACAAAATTCTCCACTTTTCTTTGTAATGATTATTGGAGTTGTAGCTCTTGTTATAGGGCTTATGATTGCATATGTGAGACTTGAAGCTAAAGAAAAGATTTGAGATTGGAATTCTAAATTGATTTCTATATTATCCGGGGAGCCAATGGGACTTTGAGCAAAGCGAGAGCAGAACTTCCTTAAGCTAGCTTAGTGAGAATCCCGGAACCCATGCAGCGAAGCTGTGGGCGAGAGTCCCCCTTCCACACAAAATAAAAAGGACTAACTCGACCGAGTTAATCCTTTTTATTTCGTGCGGAAGATGGGACTTGAACCCACACGACATAAACAGTCACAAGATCCTTAGTCTTGCTCGTCTGCCAATTCCGACACTTCCGCATATATGTGCCCTAGAAGGGCTATCAACTTACTCACATTGCATTGGATGAAATCCAATGCAGGAGAAGGGACTTGAACCCTCATGTTGTTGCCAACACATGGACCTGAACCATGCGCGTCTGCCATTCCGCCACTCCTGCAAACAACGTAGTTAATAATACTCACTTTTTGGTGCTCTGTCAAGAGTTAAATTATTTATAAACGAGATAACAAAGGGTACAAGAAAAGTGTTTTTAAAAAAGCTGTGCTATTTTGTCGGCAAATGAATAGAGACGATTCATGGTATCACGGTTTTTGAAGTATTCTTTGCCCAAAAGACCGGCGCATACGCTGAAAGCCAAAGAAAATACAAAGCAAAGCGTCGACTTACTTATGAAACTTGCGCCGAGAAGTACGCTTGCACATATCAAAAGGGCTGCAAATATTACAATGCATTTAAGTAATTCCTGATTCATTACATTTATATAAAGCTCAATTCCTTCGCGCTCATCTCTGAGCTCTTCATCTGAGAGGACGTCCCAGTCGAGTTTGTCTAAATGTCTTAAAAAATCCCTAAATCTCTTTTCCATAATTCTGCTCCTCAATTCAATAGTTAACCCAAATTTCATAGTACATTATAGCAAAAAACATTTAATATACAATAATAATCCTGGGTTATGATAAAATAACAATTATGAAGAAGAAACTGATAATCTTGTATCTGGTTTTTACAATAATTCCACTTGCAATCTTGGATGCCGTCGTTATAGGGGGGATTCTGCGTGCTGAGCAGACCAAACGCTATCACGAGATGGAGAATGTGGCGAGCGCCGTAAAATACGCTTGTGCTGCGGAATTTGAAAATGCCGTGAAGGTTGCGAACAGTATATATACAAGTAAGTATATTTATGACTTCATGAAAACAGAATTTGATTCACCGCTTGATTACTACATGCGGTACAGAGACTTCTTTAATGATACTCTTATTGATGTCGTGGCTTCACAGAATGATGTGTCATACAAGCTGTTCATTGACAATAAATCTGTTGTGAACGGATCTCAGTTCCAGAGGATTGAATGTGCATATGATGAGCCATGGTATAAATTTATGAAGGAGAAAGGGCTTAAGTCCGGACTCTTTTTTGACTATAATACCAAACAGGTAGGTTTGGACTCGAATACGAGAAAAATTTTCTATTTCAAAGTGCTGGATTTCTACGATTACGGCTCCGAAAATGTTCTTCTTATTGATATCGATTACGGCAAATTCAGTCGGGCTCTCGTTAATATGAATTATGATCTTGATGCGTATCTGTGCGACAACGAAAAGATCCTTTTGACAAACGGTAAAGACATGAGTGTGGCAAAGCCCTACAGCTATGTGTCACAGCTTGAAAGTATAGGATACACCATGGATATGCAGATTTATAACCAGCTCCTTAAGATCCATGTTGTTGACAATAATTCGGAAATCAATAACTGGTGGGAAAGTTGGGGGATTTACCTGCTTATCCTTGCGGTAATGAACATTATTTTCCCGGTTCTTTTGCTTATCCGTATAAACAGGATCGCTTACGGTTATACACTAAGAGAGCAGGTTATGATAATGACGAGGCAGCACGCCGAGCTTCTGGCACTGCACAGTCAGATCAATCCGCATTTTCTTTTTAACGCGCTTGAGAGCATAAGGATGCACTGCATTATAAAAAAAGAGTCTGAGACTGCATACATGATCGAAAAGCTAGCAAAACTCCAGAGGCAGTATACTGAGTGGGGTGACGATAATACCACGATCGAAAATGAGGCGGATTTTGTAAATAACTATCTGGAGCTTCAGAAGTACAGATTTGGCGATAGGCTCTCTTATTCGGTTGATATTGAGCCTGATTGTAATAAGTATCTTGTTCCCAAGCTTACGCTTGTTACTTTCATTGAGAATGCCTGCATTCATGGAATAGAGAGTAAGGTTTCGAACGGATGGATTTTTTTGAGGGTTCATACAAAAGATAATGATATGGTCATTGAAATAGAAGATACCGGAAACGGAATGAGCTCGCAGGAGGTGGAAAAACTTCTTACATCCATGCGGAATGCGGATATTTCAATGCTTGAGAAAAAGGGCCGGGTAGGCGTTGTTAACGCGTGTATCAGGCTTAAGATGGTCACTGATGATAAAGTTCTTTTTGGTATTGATTCGGAGGAAGGAATCGGAACAATAGTAACGATAGTTATTCCCGAAGAATGTTTGAAGAAGGGAGTTTAAGGTGTTCAAGGTTTTACTGGTTGATGATGAACCATTTATTTTACAGGGACTTAAAGTCCTGATCGATTGGGATGATTACGGATTTGAAGTGTATATCGCGCAGGATGGAAAGACTGCGTATGACATGATGAGAGAGCAGGACTACGATCTTGTGATCGCTGATATCAAGATGCCTGTCATGGACGGAATACAGCTTTTGAAAAAGATAAGAGAAGACGGCAATGACGTTTCTTTTGTGATACTCAGCGGATTTGCCGAGTTTTCCTATGCTCAGGAGGCGCTGAAGCATAAGTGCTCCGCATATATCTTAAAACCTGTTGAAAAAGAGAGTCTTATCTCCATAGTCGAGAAGGTGATAGCAAGCAAAGAAGATAAGGAGATGGAGACAAGCCGTAACAAAAGATTTGAGAAGGCATATTTCGAGCAGTGCCTTAAAAGGGTACTCAGGGGAAAACACAGCGACGAGGATATCGATTATCTTAGCAGCAAGATAGATGCATATGAGGATATGTGCTATGTGGGAATTGAGTTTGCGCCTGAAATAGACGAGCTTGAGACCATGGATGATGAAAAGAATAACCGTCTGGACAGGCTCTACGACATTGCTGCGGAATATCTCGGAAATGACAGCTATCTTCTTATGAGATACGGTTTTGGAGATGAAAACATATATGACATCGGTTTTCTGTACACGAGCAGTATCGGAAAAGAAATAGATCAGAGCGACGAGGTCTTTTTAAAGGAAATGATAAAGTATCTCAAAAGAGTGAGCGGACTTCCTATTGTAATGCTCGTGGGAAGAACGGTTTCGGGTCTTGAATCCATTTCCACATCCTATACCAGCGTGAATATTCTTCATTCTTTGCAGGGATTTAGGGAGAAAAAAGATATTTATTTCTATGAAGAAGAGTATCAGATAAAAGATAAGGGAATCCAGCTCTGTAAGAACAAACTTGATGAGCTTATTTCCGCAATAGAACTTAATGAGAAAGTTAAGATAAAGCAGAAGGTTGATGAGTTCCACGATGAGATGAAAAAATCCGGAATCACCGGAAAGGCATATAACCTCAATATCAATTATCTCTTTTTCCAGCTTATTCATATTACGGGTGAGCAGGACAGTGAGGTCGATCAGGAAGAAATCCTCAGAAATATTTCGGAGAATGTTTATGAGCAGGGAATCCGTAGGGGCTCTAAGGCGCATCTGTACAGAATGGCCTGTGAGTATGGCGATTACCTTGGTCAGCTGCGCAAAAATGTCTCAACGGGCGTTCTTGCCAAGGTTGAGGAAGAGGTAAAAAACAATTACTCAAGCAACCTTACTTTGAAGGGGCTGAGCGAAAAGTATTATGTAAACAGTGCGTATCTGGGGCAGCTTTTCAGAAAGAAGTACGGATGCTCTTTTAAAGATTATCTCAACAGACACAGGCTTGATGAAGCGGCTCTTTTACTTAAGAAGACAGACGATAAGATTTATCTTGTCGCAGAAAAAGTGGGATATAAGGACGTTGACTACTTTGTAAACAAGTTCATTGAGGCCAAGGGATGTACCCCGGCAAAGTATAGAAAACAAGAACAATAATTTGTCCTACTTTTATATATATTTCCTCCCATGTTTTGATTATAAATTTTTTATAAACTATTTATATAAAAATAAGGAGGATATCTTTTATGAAGAAGAAAGTTGTTAGCATGCTCATGGCAGCTTGCATGATTCTCGCAACACTGTCAGGGTGTGGATCGGGTGGAAGCTCATCAGATGGAAAATCTGCTGATAATTCCGGCTCAAAAGATGGAGTAAAGGAATTCACAGCATTTTTCTCCGTTCCTCATGCTGAAATCAATGAAGATAATGAGATTCAGCAGATCATTGCCGAGAAAACAGGCGTAAAAGTAAAAGAAACTTGGCTCACTGGTCAGACAGCAGAAGAGGCGGTTGGTACTCTTATCGCGGGTGGTGAATACCCTGACTTCGTAGATGCAGGTGACGGATCCGTACAGATGTATGAGGCAGGCGCACTTGTTGCACTTGATGATTATATCGACAAATATCCTAACATCAAAGAATTCTTCACGGATCAGGAGTGGGATTCACTTCGTCAGAGTGATGGACACATCTATTGGATCCCTCAGTTCTCTAATATCTATGGTGAAGAGAGAGTCTGCGCACATAATGACGAGGCTTTCTGGATCCAGACAAGAGTTCTTGAGTGGGCAGGTTATCCTCAGATTCATACAATGGATCAGTATTTTGATCTTATCGAAAAATATTACGCAGAAAATCCTACAATGGAAGACGGAACAGCAAACATTCCTTATACAATTCTTTGTGAGGACTGGAGATACTTCTGTCTTGAGAATGCACCTCAGTTCCTTGACGGATATCCGAACGACGGTTCAGTTATCGTTGATGTAGATAACAAGAAGATTGTTGACTACAACACAACAGATACAGCTGTTAAGTACTTCAAGAAGCTCAATGAAGAGTACAAGAAGGGTATCGTTGATCCTGAGTCATTCACACAGACATATGATGAGTATATCGCTAAACTTTCAACAGGTCGTGTACTTGGTATGATCGACCAGTGGTGGGATTTCGCATACACAGCAGGTGATGCTCTTAAGGCAGCAGGCCTTGATGCTAAGGGCTGCCAGTATGTTCCCCTTCCGATCACGATCGAAGAAGGTATGAAGAACCAGTGGCACAACTCAGGCGGAATTGTACACACAAGTTCAGGACTTGCCATTACAACAAGCTGTAAGGATGTTGAAGGTGCACTTCAGTTCGTAAACGACCTTCTTAGTCAGGAAATCATGGATCTCAGATTCTGGGGTGTTAAGGACGTTGACTACCAGGTAGGCGACGACGGAATGTATTCAAAGACTCAGGAAATGAGAGACAACGATGCTGATACAGGATATAAGGCTTCTCACAAGTGTGAGTATTCATATTTCCCTCAGTGGGAAGGAACAAGCAGAGATGGCAAAAATGCTATGAAGCCTGAGCAGCAGGAGACAGAGTTCTATGACGGACTTTCTGATAACCTCAAGAACTGCTTCAAGGCATACGGTGTTAAGACATACGTTGAGATGCTTGGAACAACACCTCCTCCCGGACCTTGGTATCCTATGTACACATTCTCACAGACTATGACTACAGCAACACCCGGCGGTACAGCAAGCAATCTTATGGATGAGTGCAAGCACGAGTACCTTCCTAAGGTAGTTATGGCAGATAACTTCGACTCCGCATGGGCTGAGTACATGGAAGCTTACAAGAAGTGCAAACCTGAAGACTTCCTTTCAGAGATGCAGACTGAGTTGGAGCGCAGAATTGCAGAGGCAGCTAAGTATACTAACTAAGTAAAACTAAGATTATAGCGGGCTTTCTTGGTATTCACAAAAGAATGCCCGCTATATTTATCTAATTTGGGGAAATTGAAGAAAACGAGGAGTGGTTATATGGCTCAGCAGAATAAAAAAACTCTTTTGGGCATGCCGAAAGATGAATTTATCAAACAAGTTAAAAGACAGTGGGTTCTTATCGTATGGTCATTATTCTTTTTTGCATACGGTATCCTTTTCTGTTATGCGCCTTTAATAGGCTGGCTTATGGGCTTCCAGCAGTATAAGCCAAAGGATGGAATTTTACATTCAAAATGGATCGGACTTGCCAAATTTCAGGCTCTTTTTTCCGATGCAACATATATCAGAGTAATCAGAAACACTCTTGCAATGGGTGTTATCAATCTTGTAGCTACAACTATAATGGCAATTTTATTTGCTATTTTATTAAATGAGATTAAGGGAATGCGCAAGAAAAAGGTTGTTCAGACAATCTCTTATCTGCCTCACTTCCTTTCATGGATCATTGTTACAGGTATTCTTCACGATGCTCTTTCGGGAGCAGGTATTGTTAATGAGCTTCTTACTAAATTTCATTTGGTTTCCCAGCCCATTAACTTCTTTGCACATGAAAAGTATTTCTGGCCTATCGTAGCCTTCGCAAATGTTTGGAAGGAAACAGGTTGGAATGCAATTATATATTTGGCTGCGATAACGGCTATCGATCCTGCTTTGTATGAAGCAGCAGCTATCGACGGCGCGGGAAGATGGGATAAGATCAGATATGTTACCATCCCCGGAATTAAGTCAACAATCATTATTCTTCTTATCATGAATGTTGGTAACGTCCTTAATGCAGGATTTGAGATTCAGTATCTGCTTGGTAACGGACTTGTACAGAAGGTATCCCAGACAATCGATATCTATGTTCTTAAATGGGGTATTAGCCAGATGGATTACTCACTTGGAACGGCTGCGGGTATATTTAAGAGTGCAGTCAGTATCGTTCTGATCTTGATATGTAATGAAGTCGCCAAGCGTCACGGCGAAGAAAGACTGTTCTAAGGGGGAAGCGCGATGAGTAATACAATTAACAAGAAAAGAAAAATGTCGAAAGCCGACATTGCTTTTTACACATTTAACTCAATATTCATGACAGTGTTTGTGATTGTTACGCTTTACCCTGTTCTGAATACACTTGCTATTTCGTTTAACGATGGTCTTGACGCACTTAGAGGAGGTATTTACCTTCTTCCAAGAAAATTTAGTGTCAAGAACTACATCACAGTATTTAAGAAGGACGATCTTCTTGTAGGTGCATATATTTCGGTTGCAAGAACTGTTGTGGGAACAGCCCTTTCGCTTATTGCCTGCGCTATACTTGCATTTATCGTAAGCCGCAAGAATTTCCTTTTTGCAAAACACCTTTCATTGTTCTGGGTAGTAACAATGTATGTAAATGGTGGTATGATCCCTGTTTTTCTTTTGTACAAGGGACTTCACCTTACAAATTCATTCTGGGTATATGTAATTCCCGGAATGGTATCCGCATTCAATATGCTCGTTATAAGAACATATATGAACGGAATACCTAACAGTTTTGAGGAATCGGCGCAGCTGGACGGTGCGGGATATACGACTATATTCCTTAATATTATTTCACCGCTCTGTAAGCCTGTTTATGCTACAGTAGCTCTTTTCGTTGCTGTATATCAGTGGAACTCATGGTTTGACGTTATGCTTTACAACAGAATGAGTGATAAGCTTACAACTCTTCAGTACGAGCTTATGAAACTCCTTGCTTCTGTAACAAGCCAGAGTACATCGGCTCAGTCGATGAAGAACTCGACAAGCTCCATTACACCTACATCAATACGTGCAGCTGCATCTATAGTTACGATGCTTCCTATCATCTGTATCTATCCTTTCTTGCAGCAGTACTTTGTAAGCGGACTTACACTTGGTGGTGTAAAAGAATAATAAAAATAATGATATTTTTTTTATAGTTGCCCTAGGGAAATATTATCCCTGGGGCATTATTTTTTTATCGTTTTTTCATCGCAAAACAAGCCCGGTCTGTAATATAATATTGATACAAAAAATAATCTAATGTTATTGAAATGAATGACCGATAAGAAGTAATAAGTAATAAATGAAAGCCGTTAAAGTTTATATCAGGAGGATTGCCTATTGACATCTAGAGATATAAGCCTTATTGCAAAGAGAGGGGTGCGGAATGCATCTTTCGATATCAGACGACTTTTGAAAATGAGCTGGAGATACATACTTCGTTTGCTGATCTCCGTGCTTGTTGTTTACATGTGCTTTTTGATAGTAGAAACAGGAAGCGTAACTTCATTTAGAGGTGCGATTCCGGTTTCGTTTTTTAGTGGTGTTTTATTTCTTAATTTTTCTATTTTTGCATTTTTATTGTCTATATTGTATCTGTTTGTCGGAAATGACGTCATATGTAGTGTTGTTTCCGTTACAATTTCCTCTATCATTGCGATTATAAATCATTATGTTATCTTGCTGCACGGAATGCCTCTTACATTCCAGGAGATTCAGAACTTTGGAACTGCACTCAATGTTATAAGAGGAGCTACGCTTGCACCTGATGAGACTTTCTTTAAGATAATAGGATTATTCTTTTTTGGAATATTTTTTGCACTTGCTTTGTATCTTATTGATGGGAAAAAGAAAGAGGTCTGGGGCGACGGGCTGTGGAAGAGACTTATCTATTCAATAGTCACTTTTGCGATATTTGATATGGTTGTTCTTTCTCCTGTTTCCAAAAAGCCTGAGAGTATTCTGGCATGGTCGTGGAGGGAAGTTTATCCCACATACGGATATGCACTTTGCAGCCTTGAGTCATTCCAAAACTTAAGAAACGTTGTAAGCAGGCCTGATAACTATGATGTGGCTGATATTCCCACATTTAATGTCTCAACATGGTATTCGCAGGAGCGGCCTGATATTATCCTTATACTTAATGAGACATTTTATGATTTCGGTGTTGTGACCGATCTTGAGACCGATACGGAGTACATGCCCTATATTTCAGGTATGGATGATGTGAAAAAAGGCTATGTAGTTGTTCCGAACTACGGAGGCGGCACAAATGCCACTGAATATGAGCTTCTTACAGGAAATTCGAATAAGCTTATAAATAACATGGCCCCGTTTAACGTACTTGATATGAATAACAGCCTCAGCGTTGTATCAATCCTGAACGAGCTTGAATATGAGACAACGGCAATGCATTCGGAATCGGGTTCCAATTATTCGAGATACAGAGGCTATGAGGAGCTTGGTTTTGACAATGTATATTTTGGGGAAGATTTTCATGACCTTGAATATTATGCAAACAGAGCTTATGCAACGGATAAATCATTGTATGACAATATGATAAAAAAATATGAATCCAACGTTGCAAAACAGGCAGGCGGCGAGAATGTTCCGCAGTTCATGTATCTTTTGACAATACAGAATCACGGAGGCTGGGATCAGAATCCTGCCGGTGAAGACATTATCCATTCCGTTAAGGAGTATGGTGCAGCCACATCTGTTTTGAACGAGTATCTGTCTTGTATGCAGACATCGGACAAGGCGTTTTACGATCTCATTCAATACTACAAAAACGTTGATAGACCTGTAGTTATCTGCATGCTTGGGGATCATTGTCCTTCTTTTGCATATGATGTGCTTGATTCGGACATGGATTCCGACATAGAAGAATATAACTTAAGAAGAACACCGTTTTTGATGTGGAGCAACATTGAAATTCCTGCGGATTCATGGATCGACAGTATAGGAACTGTAAGCACCAATTATATAGTTCCTGAACTTTTAAAGGAGCTTGAGCTCCCCAGACCTGCTTATTATCAGTATATGACTCAGATAGCGCCAAAGTATCCCGTGCTTGGATCGGGTATGAAATACATGGACGCAGATGGAACTGTACACTTGTATGATGAAGCGCCGATAGACGTTACAGGATATTTCTATATGGAATATAACAATATCGGCGACAGACAGGGGAATGTCCCTGATCTGTTTAGGGTGCCGCGATGATTAGAAAAATGACAGTTGAAGAATTTAATAATGTTTCCAAAGTGAACGAGTCTGAAGAAGAGAAAGTAATACACAAGGGTGAAATGCGCTTCTTTAAAGTAGTGGGTATTTGCCTGTATGTTCTTTCGTTCATTTTGAATATATGGCTGCATGTGATCGTGCTTAAATACGCGCTTGTAAGAGTAGAAGCAAT
The DNA here is from genome assembly GCF_000686965.1 of Butyrivibrio sp. AE2005. Taxonomy (NCBI): domain Bacteria; kingdom Bacillati; phylum Bacillota; class Clostridia; order Lachnospirales; family Lachnospiraceae; genus Butyrivibrio; species Butyrivibrio sp. AE2005. The sequence continues at coordinate 34,880 of NZ_JMMD01000011.1, read as the reverse complement.
GAGCAGCGTTCTTTTCTGGCTGTTTTATATATGGTCATTTATTGCATTTACTCATGCGACGGTGTTTGCCGTAGATTTTATCTTTTCGGTTCTTCCGCCGGTAGTTTCGATACTTAACGGAAAGAAAAAGATAAATAACGATGCTTACATGAATACTCTGTGGCTTGATTATGATAAGGACAGCCTTCCCGATGTTACGATCTCAATTCCTGTGTACATGGAGGAGAACGGCGTTATATTCGAGACTGTATACAGAAGTAAGCTTGCGGCAGAAGATTATAAGAAGCAGACGGGAAAAGAGTGTAATGTAATAGTTTCCGATGACGGAATAGGAGTGCTGCTTAAAAATGTAGGTACGATCGAATCTTTGGAGGATAAGATCGAAGAATACTCCAAGTTTGGAACTGTTGCGGGAGTGGAAGTTGGCTCCGACGCATACAGAGTTATAGAAAGAGTATATTACTACAGAAAGGTCAACGTAAGCTTTGTTGTAAGACCTCCTTACAACAGACCGGGAATATTCAAGAAGTCTTCAAATCTTAATTACACTCTTAGAATAGGACGCAGGGTTGATGAAGGTAATGAGATCAAAGATCTTGTTTGTGAGGGAGCAGAGTTTGAAGGTGGACATGCAGAGGGCAATATCCATACAAACTCCATAATACTTCTCATAGATAAGGACTCCGGTCTTCATCCTGAAATAATAAGTGCGATAGTACCTGAATTTACAAGAGATGATAAGCTTGCATATATTCAGTGCGCTACAAAGGCGTCAAACATGGAGGAAAACTTCTTTGCAAGACTTTCCGGAAGACAGGTTAACAACAATAATCAGAATGTCTTCCCGTGCATGGCTCTTAAGGGAATATTTGTCCCGCTTGTAGGACATAACGTATTTATAAGAAGAGAAGCGCTTGCCAAGCTTGGATACTGGCATGAGCACAGGGTTTCCGAAGATTTCGATCTGGCAATAAGACTTTATGCAAGAGGATGGCACGGCAAATACTCACAGGTTCAAGGTCTTGAATTTACCGAGTATGCTTCAAGAACATATTCAGAAGATGCCATGAAGGAATACAGATATACATACGGACTGATCGAGATGTTCCTGAGCGGTACGATGGAGTGGGGCAAGACTAGATGGTATGATGCTTTTTACATGATCATCTACTTCATTGCAAGAATAAACAATGCATTGCTCTTACCTTACATAGTTATCATAACGCTTACGGGAATGCTTGACCTGATGTTCCTCGGATACGCTCTTTGCTGCATAGTATTTATCATACTTCCGTCGCTAAGAACAATATTACTTTCAAGAAAAATAAAGAAAGAGTACCTCTTTAGGATTTCCGAGAGCTTTCTGATGTTTTTCACTTTTTCCGGATGTACATTCCCTGCAGGAGCAGGTGCAGTAAAGTATTTCCTTAACGTAATAACCAAGAAGGAACACGCTTTTCCCGCTACTTCAGTAAGTACGCTGGTATATTCGTTTACAGAAGGACTGAGATTCATTTACAAGTATTTCCTGAAAAACAAAGGCGTCCTTGTTGTATTTGTTTTCTGCGTTGAAAGAATACATCATATACTTTTGTATTCTTCACGGGTTGGAGCTGCAGAGGCAGCCTGCATATCAGAGCTGTTTTTGATAGCATTTGCTCCGTTTTTCATGACACCGCAGTTGTTCCAGCGAAAGAAAGGTGGAATTTTGGTTCGAAGGGAGTCTGATAATATGCTTAAATGTTACCACGCTTCTGTTTTCTTCAAAGAAGCAAGAAAATTTATTGATGAGAATACCGATAAGCATCTTTTCCTGTACGCGGTTGAGATTGACAACTTCCATGTCCTGAATCTTTGGTACGGACATGACGTCGGAGAAGAATACGCTGACAGGATTGGCGATAAGCTTGCTTATATAATTGACAAATTCGGTGGAGTTCCGGGACATATTTCCGGAGGAAACTTTATCTGTATCGTGCCGAACGGAGATGCTCTTTTGAACCAGATTCAGGGCGAATTGTCGGATTATGTAAAGACTGATCCGAAGTTCATGGGATTTTTCCCGCTTATCAGTGTGTATGAGATACGTGATACCACTCTTGCCGTAGAAAAAATGTATGACAGAGCGCTTCTTGCACTTGACGGACTCAGAGGAAACTTAAAAGAGCGTTCTGTTCACTACAACTCGGAAATGGACAAGAAGCTTGATGCGGAAGTAAAGCTGCTTAGGGATGTCCGCAGAGGTATTGACAGCGACGAGTTTACATTCTTTATACAGCCAAGATGTGACATAAATACAGGAAAGATCATAAGCGGTGAGGCACTTGTTCGTTGGAATCACAGAGAACGCGGATTTGTAAGCCCGGGCGAGTTCATTCCCGTACTTGAGAAATCAGGACTTACGCTTATCGTCGACCAACTTATCTGGGAGAAGGTTATAGCATGGCAGGGCAAAAAAATTAAAGACGGAGATGAGTGCATTCCTGTATCGATTAATTTAACCCGTGCGGATCTTTTTTCCATAGATGTAAAAAAGACGCTTAAAGATCTGTGCGAAAAATACAAAGTTCCGCGCAGGCTCATTATGATCGAGATTTCGGATAAGACGTATAATGATGTTGATAAAGAAATCCTTGCTATGATAAAGGATATTTCAGATGCAGGATTCCCGCTTATTATTGACGGTTTCGGAAGCGGATATTCATCTATGATAATGCTTCAGGCTGTGCAGCCCGAAGTGATCACATTCAACATGAACGTGCTTAATGATGAGGAAGGTCATATAACCAAGGCTGCAGTTATACTTCATACTGTTGCAAACTGCGTACAGGTTATGGACATTCCGCTTATTGTAAAAATGGTCGAGACAGATGAGCATGAGCAATATCTAAAGAACTTCGGATGCCGCTATGCACAGGGATACCATTACTATAAGCCTATGGATGTAAGTTCACTTGAAAAGATCATTAAGGTAAGAGAGAACGTGGACTATAGCGGAATAAAAGGCTGGTTGGAAGAGGCAAACGAGGACCCGGAAGAACCCGAAACTTCAGTAATTGAGAACTCAAAAGGTAAAAATTTTTTTCGTGAGATAGTCGATATCAGAAGACAGGTTAGAAGAAAAGTGGGGGCTGAGTGAAGGAGAAACTGAAAAAAACGCCTGTTGCGATCATATTTGTAATGGCTGCCAGCTTATTGCTGGCAGTCCTTTGCATAGTTTATTCTGTTTATTACCAGTATTCTGTCAAGTTGACAGAGAAGTACGGAAATGAAAAAGAACTCGCTGTTTCTGCGATAAGGTCCGCACTTCGTGATATGTCAAAAGAATCCGGTGAAGAGAATGGGCGTTTTTTGCTTGCTTCTTATGACACGGATAAGGAGAATCAAAAAGATATAGCTTATTCATACGACAATGCGCTGTGTGCGCTTGCGTTTATGGCGGATGGAGATAAAGAGTCTGCATCTGCTATTCTTGATGCTTTCATATATGCCGCGGTCAATGACAGGGGAGATGTGCAGAGAGTAAGAAATGCTTATTCTGCGGGAAACATTGTCGGAGATGTTTGCGGAAGTGTAAGACTTCCCGGATATTATGACAATGAGAGGAATATGTGGGTCGAAGATCCTTCGCTTGTCGGCAGCAGTAGCGGCAATTTGGCGTGGGTGTCCCTTGCACTTCTTTGGTATGACAAATTGTACGGAGAAGAAGAGGATACATATCTTTATACCAAAACCGCGGTTTCCCTTATGGACTGGGTTCTTGAGAATTGCGCGGACGAAAATCCCGGATTTATTGCGGGTATAAACGGATGGCCTGAAAATGACATGTCACAGGCGCAGGTGCTTAGTTATAAATCTCTTGAGCACAATGTTGACTGTATGGTTGCTTTTGATGCGCTCTATGAGCTTACGGGCGATGAGAAATATAATGAGGCTGCGCAGAATTCAAAGAAATTCATAGACAGTATGTATGATGCAAAAAAAGGATATTACTATATCGGAACAGCTTCTGACGGTATAACTCCGAACACTGGGCAGGTCGTTCTTGATGCGCAGGTTTGGACGGCGCTTGCGGTTGACGGTGTTATCAAGGACAGACGTGTTCGAAAAAATATTGGCAAGATGAAAACGTCCGACAACGGATATGCTTTTTGCCTTGACGAGGCAGCAGGAGGATTCTGGACAGAAGGAACGGCGTTTACGGCTCTTTATTATCAGGAGTGTGGAAAAAGAAGAGCTGTTTACGGAGCGATTGATTCAATTTGCAGAATTTTAAAGGTTGACGGTCGTATTCCCGCTTGCTCGGGAGAACGCATAAACACGGGAATGGATCTTTTTGACGGTACTCCCTGGATATATGACAGCAGTCCTCATATAGCCCCCGGAGCGTGGTTTGTAATGGCAATCGACGGATTCAATCCGTTTGATATTGAGATTTCGCCCGAGTCAAAAGAAAGATATGAAAAAGGAAAGCCTGTATACGAGGCGTTTGACGTTCCCGGTATGAGAGAACAGCTTAGGGAAGAGCAGTTTGTCATTCATGCTGCGGGAAGCTATTCTGAAGACGGCGGAGAGGGGCTCTTTTACACAAACAGTCTGGAAGCACTTCAGAATGCATATGATGCGGGCAAAAGAATGATAGAGATGGATTTCATGTTCACAAGTGACGGATATCCTGTCTGTGCGCACAATGCAGATGGTGCGTGGGCACTGGGATTTTCTTTTGGCAAGGCACCGAAACATAATGAGTTCATGAATTCAAAGGTTTATGACAGACTTACACCGCTTGATATCTATACGCTTGCGGATTTTATGCGAGAGCATAATGATATGTATGTGGTTACCGATATCAAGGAGGCTTCCGGTGCCGGAATCAAGGGAGTGTACGGGACTTTCTCAAAATGTATTCCGGATCTTATGAACCGCTTTTTGATTCAGATTTATCATGACGAAGAGTATGAAGTCGTGCAGGATGCGGGATTTTCGTATGTTATTTACACGCTTTACGCTGCGGATGAAGATGAGCGTGAGAGCGAAGCGATAATACAGAGCTGCAAAAATATGGAGCTTGTCGCACTTACAATGCCGGATGTCTGGGTCGACGACGCGGGATTTGTGTCTGAGATCAACGAAACCGGAGTGCCGCTTTTTGTCCATACCATCAATGATAAGAAGGACATGGATAGGTACAAAGCGCTTGGAGTTGCGGGTTTTTACACGGATCAGGTTGATTGAGCGGATGGGTAGTGAGCTTGCGGTAAATGACATTTTGGAATAACAGAAAAAAATTTTTGAAAAAAATAAAAAATGGGTGTTGACGAAAGCCGCATACTTTGCTATTATAAACAAGTCGTCGCGAGAGAGATGACGACGGAATGCGGAAGTGTCGGAATTGGCAGACGAGCAAGACTAAGGATCTTGTGACTGTTTATGTCGTGTGGGTTCAAGTCCCATCTTCCGCACGATATTTTATCAAGGTTTATCACTTTTTGTGATAGACCTTTTTTCTTGCCTAACCCACATAACACGGGCTTTTATTAAACCCACACTCTTTTTATCTTCTTCTATCATTTTTTACATTTTCCATTTAAAGATATGAGTTTGTGATACTGGATGTGAAATAAAATTGTCTTTATTTCATTCCAAAAGTAGTCTGTTTAGTAGTTGGAAAAGAAGGCCAAACAGCTCAAGAACTATCTTGCATGCTTATAGATATAAGCTTGTGGTAAGAAATGTGGGTGAATGAATACCGGTGCATGTAATATTTGTTTTTTATTGATAATTGTGCTAAATTTTTGTGGTGATAAATATGCTCTATATGTTTACAATTGGTATGCATTTATTTTGATATGCAGTATGTGCGTTGATGTGTTATACAAAGAGGAGCTTTGCGACTTTTTGTTCTTGTTTTTTCATTTGGCATTCGCCAAAATGATTCAATGATTTTTAGGGATTTATTTTTGATTGAATAGGGCCGGTCGTGATGATGTTTTGTTAGGGGCACCGTACAGAAAAGCTGTGGAAGATGTGTGCGGTGCGAAAATGCGAAGAGGCACCGCACAGAAAAGCCGTGGAGGATGTGTACGGTGCTAAAGCGCGAAGAGGCACCGCACGGAAAGTTTGCGGAGGATGTGTATGGTGCGAAAACGGGAAGAGGCACCGCACAGAAAATTTGTGGAGGATGTGTACGGTGCCTAAAGCCAAAAAAGACAAATAATAAGCTTTACACAGAGATTTGAAAGGAACAAATGTAGCAATGATAGATTACAGAAATGAGTTAATTGGACAATTCAATGAAATTCGAGGGATGATCAACACTCTTGAGAAAAGAAAAACAAGATATAAAGGATTAGATGACGGCAAAATTCTAGTTACATCATGCCGCGGCGTCCCACAATACTATTTTCGCAAGAACGGTGACAAGAAAAGAGAATACATCAAATCTGCGAGGAGGGATATGATACGCCTCCTGATTCAGAGAGATTATGACGAGAAACTTTTGCGTGAATTAAAACCGCTGATGAAGAGGATGGAGGCTTTTATAAAAGGATATGACATTGGAATGATTGACAGAGTTTATAGTGGTCTGTGTCGCGGAAGGAAAGAGATGATAAGTCCTATATGGTCTACGGAAGAAATGAGAATAGAAGAATGGTACAACAGTTTTAATGGTGGAAAGAACTCTGTGGAAGTGGCTGTTGCTCATAAGACAATTAAAGGGGAAACGGTCAGATCCAAATCGGAGAAGATTATTGCGGATTATTTATATAGTATGAAGATACCGTATGTATATGAACCGGAATTTTTGTTGAAAGATAGAAGACATATCTTTCCGGACTTTGCAATATATAGCGTAAGGAAAGATAAAACAATTTACTGGGAACATTTAGGGCTTGTTAATGATTCCGAATATGCGGTCAAGAATCTAAAAAAGCTGATATCATACGAGAAAAGCGGACTTGTACTTGGTGATACATTGCTTATATCTTTAGAAAGCGCAGAAAGTCCACTTGATTTTGAAGCCGTAAAAAAGAAACTTGAATCAGCATTATGAATGAGAATAATAGCATCTAGAAAGTATGGAGAGTATCGGGGGCAGGAAAAGTAATTAGGGATTTGTCTTGCTTATTTTTGAATGTGAATATTTAGCGAACTTTCCAATCGAATTGGTTAAAAAATGTTAAGAACATGTTATACTCCCTTGTGGGGTATTAGTGCCCTTGGATTTTTTTGACATAAGGAGAATTACATGAAGAAACTAAGATTTTTACCCAAGATGTTGATTTTTGCTCTTGTTTTGGCTTCGGCTGCGCCTCTTGAGGTTCACGCAGATTCAAATGCCGACAATAAGGCGGCACTTGCAAAAAGAAGTGACCTTGATGAGACAGGAAAAATGCTTAAGACAAGCAAGACCATTGATGGCATAAAGTATTCGCTTACGATTGACCTTACTAAGTGGGACGGATACACAAATGTTGAGCAGTTTGACCATATTGAGAATCTTTTTTACGAGGTATATCCTCAGATGTACAAGAGATTTGGTGATTATAAAAAAGCCACAACAGATGTTACGATAGCGATTGAAAATGAAGGTTATGAGATTGCTTCGGCCAATTCTAAGAAGAACAGGATTCATCTTCATGATAAGTATTTAGATAAGCACTACGATCATTTCGATGTTCTGACTCATGAGCTTGCACATATTGTACATGGAGGTTTTGTGAGGGATAATCTTGAGTTCCCTAAATATTCCGAAGTATTTGCAGATTATTGCAGATATATCTATGCTTACAAAGACGGAAGATACAATGACAAAAACTGGGTGCTTCCCGATGCGAACACTCAGAAAACCCGCGAAACTTCAGTGAGATTTTTGGTGTGGCTCGATAAGGAAACATCTTCATCCAGCCGTGATATTATCCGCGACTTCTTTGAGGTTTGCTGCATGTCTGACTTCAAGAAAGAAAAGTGGGGAGAGATGTGGAAGAGTCTTTTCAAGGGTACAAAGTTTGAAGGCAAGACGATAGATGAAGTTTGGGAGATATACAAGAAGTCAGATTTTGCTTATCTTTCAGCCAAAGCGCCGGATAAGGATACAAAATCCGATCTTCTTAAGAAAACTGATGTGAGAAACTTTATCAGAAAGAACAGCTATTCATTTAAATAAGAACTGCTTTGAATTACTACCTGAAGACTGAATTCAGGTAGTGATTTTTAGGTATACGGGAGGAACAGATGAAAAGAATTATAGCGAGCGTTGTTGTAGCAACCATGCTTTTTACGGGGTGCGGAAAAAATCCGGGAACAAATGAAGCAAATGTAGAAGCTTCGGAAACAGAGAATACTGATATTGCACAGGATGGCGGAAGTACAGACACTGAGCAGACTGATGCAGATACAAAAGAAGAGGGCAGTTATTCGTTTAATTATCACCTAAGGCCCAAGAGAATTTCGGATTTATATGATGAGGCACATTGGGAGGCGCTTTTTAACCTGTGCGATGCGCTTCGTGCAGGAGAGGATACTTTTAAGTGTGAGAATGTCGAAGCTTATAATTGGGCTACGGATTGTTCGACACTAAATGCGTTGTTTCCTATTGGAGGTCTTTTTACTGATGATCTGAGTGTCAGAAATGAAGGCTTTGAAAACGGTGTAGGAAAGATTGCTTACAAGATACCCAAGGATGAGTTTGTGGCGAAAGAAGTGCAGTTTGAGGAAGATATCTGCAAAGTTCTGAATGACAATGTGAAGCCCGATTATACGGATTTTGAGAAATGCCTTGCTCTATTTGACTTTGTAGAATCAACCTGCAGTTATGATTATTCGGACTTGGAGAAACTTGAATCTGCCGATATGCCATTGGGTGGAGTATACGGATGCCTTTACAGGAAAAAAGGAATATGCAACGAGCTTGCTAATTATTACGCATATTTGCTTTGCCAGTGCGATGTTGATGCGATTGAAATTGGTGGTGATGGCGAGATGATGCACTCCTGGACTTCTGTAAAGTTAAATGGGAAGAATTACCATGTCGATCCGACTTGGGGATTAAAAAGTGAGAGCGCATCGTGGGATAATACAGGCAGTTTGTGGCTTACTTATTTTTTGTTCACAGACAGTGAAAGGGATATAAGCGGATTTGATAACAGTTCGTACGCTTCGTCTTTTTTCTATGATGTAGCAGACAAAGTGGATTGTCATGCCGATTCGGAAAAATATGCGCCGCTTCATTTTAATGCATTTGAAAAGATAGACAGGGAAAAGAAGATTTTGTATTACAAGGAAGATGGCGAAACAAAGGAGTTTAAATATGACGATTGAGATAAAAAACCAACGATAATAGTGCGATAAATGTGGTATCATATATTAAATGATTTCTGTTTTATATTTTGTATTAATGTAACTGTTCTAAAAAGCTGACAAGTTCAGTACCGGTGCGTTTTATTAAAACTTGATATGAAAGGGGGATCTATAATATGGAACCGCAGGATGTTGGGGGCAATATAGCAGAGAATGCGATTGAGGAAAACGCGGAAAAAACGGCAGTAGACGAGGCGGTACAAAGTATGACGCCGCAGATCGGAAATGAGCAAATTGCAACAGAGCAGGGCGCGGCATCTCCGGAGAGTCTTACTGAGAGTCTTCTTACCGAGATGCGTGATCTTTCGAGGAAACGGCTCTTTTTCCAGAAAATCGCAACGGGATGTATGGCAGGAATGCTTTTGGTGGTGCTTCTTACGTGCGTCATCATTGTGCCGAAGGCAATCGTAACGCTTTCGCGCATCAACAGTGTTTCGGTCAAGGCGGAAAGCTCACTTGATGAAATCGATCTCATGGCAAAAGGGGTAAAAAGCGCGACTGATAGTCTGAATGAGCTGGTTTCGGGTAATTCCGGATCGCTCACACAGGCGGTCACATCTTTGTCTCAGATAGATATTGAGGGGCTTAACAGAGCAATCGCCGATCTTCAGGATGCGGCAGGACCTATGGCATCACTTATGAAGGGATTCAGGTGATTATTTTTCCAGAAGGGAGACGAACTATAATGGGCATGAATTCTACAGAAGATAAGATAAAAGAGATAGCAAGAGAGTTTTCGAAGGCTACTGAGCCTGTTATAAAAGAAGCTAAGAAAGCTGCAGAGCCTTTTTTGAGAGATGTTAAAGAAGCTACCAAGCCATATACCAGTAAAGCTGAACCATATATCAAAAAGGCGGAGCCATACTTTAAGGATATTAAAGAGAAGACCGAGCCTTATTTAAAAGACATTAAAGACAAGGCAGAGCCTGTTTATGCGGAAGTTAAGACAAAGGCAGAGCCTTATATAAAAGATATCAAGGAAAAAGCGGAGCCTTATATCACTAAGGCAAAAGAGAAGACGGCGCCCGCTGCAAAGACTGTAAAGGAAACATCGCAGAAAGCAGCCAAGGTTGCTAAAGAGGCGAGCCGGGACATTTCCGCAAAGGCTGCAAAGCGCGCGTGCAAAGAAGAAGTTTTTGTGCAGTACAATCATCATGAGATAAACACTTCGGATATAATCGAGCGTGCAAAAAAGGATTACATAAGCAAAGGAAATAAAGCTACCGCTATCAAAGAAATCCAGGTTTACATCAAGCCTTCGGACAATGCCGCATATTACGTGGTAAATCATACTGATACCGGAAAAGTCGAGTTTTAACAGATATGGCAATAGAGAAAAAAGATTTTTTTAATTTAATGCACTACGAATATGGCGAGGCGTATTTTGGAAGCTACAAGGGAATGAGGTACAGACTTGCGCGTGAACCGCTTGAAAATGTAAAGTTCGTTCCGGTGGATCAGAGAGGCCCCGCGACACTTATGGCAACGGTGTGGCCTGAACCCTACTCATATGCTAAGACTGATAAGAAGCTTATGTTGAGTGAGAATTTTGAAGTGAGCGAAGAAGGCTTTACCAAGGCTGTTGAGTGGATAAACGAGCAGTATGAGGCACGTTTTGCGCTGTATAAATAAAAAAGCAAAAAAATTTAAAATAAAAAAAGGAATTGTGAAACTCACGTCGAATAATAAAGATGTGGGTTTCATTTTTGTAGTTTCCCATAAAAATATTTGCTACTCAAAAAATTCTAATAGAAAGAAGACGAAAATTGAAAATTCGTGAAAAGCTAGAAGAAAGAGAAACACAGATCTTAAGCAAATATGCTACACTCAGCATGAATTCCAAAGGTAGAGAAAAAGCTGAAAAACCGTGTGATATAAGGCCCTGTTTCCAAAGAGACAGGGATAGGATTCTTTATTCCAAATCGTTCAGAAGGCTTAAAGATAAGACGCAGGTTTTTCTGGCACCTGACGGAGATCATTACAGAACCCGTATGACGCATACTCTTGAAGTATCGCAGAATGCGAGAACTATTTCTAAAGCTCTTATGCTTAATGAGGATCTCACTGAAGCCATAGCACTTGGGCACGATCTTGGACATACGCCGTTTGGGCATGCCGGAGAGAGGGCGCTTGATGCCGTTGTTCCGGGAGGCTTCAGGCACAATGAACAGAGTCTTAGAATCGTGGAGAAGCTTGAAAATTATGGACAGGGACTTAACCTTACGAGAGAAGTTAAGGACGGAATCCTTAATCACGAGCTTAATCTTACGCCGTCGACTCTTGAGGGCAAGGTTGTAAGGCTTTCGGATAAGATAGCGTACATGCATCACGATATGGACGATGCGATCCGCGGCGGAATCATGAAAGAGAGTGATGTTCCAAAGGAACTTGCAAAGGTGATCGGCTATACGAACGGAGAGTGGCTTGATACCTTTATACACGATATAATCGCGACAAGCATGGACAAGGATGACATTATGATGTCGGAGGAAGTATATGATGCTTTCCTGAAACTCAGGAAGTTCATGTTTGAAAGAGTATATACCAATCCCGAAGCCAAAGGGCAGGAGGGCAAGGTAGAAGTCATGATAAAGATTCTTTATCATCATTACCTCGACCACGAGGAGAAACTTCCGGACTATCTGAAAGCCATGATGGCAGCAGGAGAATCCAAAGAGAGAATTGTATGCGATTATGTTAGTTCCATGACTGACAGATATGCTGTTTCTGTTTTCGAAGAAGTATATGTCCCCCGTTCATGGACGGTACTATAAAATAAACCAATATATTCAGGAGACCCAAATTGCGCTACTCAGATGAAATAATAGAAGAGGTGCGCTCCCGCAGTGACATTGTGGACGTGATAGGACAGTATGTCCATTTGCAAAAGAAAGGCGCCAACTATTTCGGGCTTTGCCCGTTCCACAACGAGAAATCAGGCTCGTTCTCCGTGTCGCCGAATAAACAGATGTATTACTGCTTTGGATGCGGAGCAGGCGGGAATGTCATCACTTTTTTGATGAAATATGACAATTTAACTTTCCAGGAAGCGATAAAACAGCTTGCCGAGAGAGCCGGTGTGAAACTGCCTGATGAAGACAATTCACCCGGAGCAAAGGCTATGCGCGACAAGCGGCAGATTCTTCTTGATATCAACAAGGAAGCTGCCAAGTACTATTATTATCAGCTTCGGGGAAAGAGCGGCCAAAAGGGCATGGAGTACTTTAAAAACAGGCAGCTTACGGATGAGACCATGCAGCACTTTGGACTTGGCTATGCCAATATCTCAAGCAACGACCTTGTGAAACACTTAAAGAGTCTTGGGTATAACGACAGCCAGATAATTGATGCAGGACTTGCTTCCCATGATGAAAGAATGGGAACTCATGATAAGTTCTGGAACAGAGTAATGTTCCCGATTCAGGACGCATCGCAGAAGGTTATAGGATTCGGCGGGCGTGTTATGGGCGATGGAAAGCCCAAATATCTAAATTCCCCTGAAACACTTATATTTGATAAGAGCAGAAATCTGTTCGGGCTTAACTATGCCAAGAACGCCAGGGCAGGCTACATGATAATCTGCGAGGGTTACATGGATGTCATAGCTATGCACCAGGCGGGATTTAATATGGCCGTAGCTTCGCTCGGAACTGCTTTTACGACGGGGCAGGCAATGATACTTAAGCGCTACACCGATGAAGTCATTTTGTCTTATGACAGTGACGAAGCAGGAACCAAAGCTGCGCTTCGCGGAATAGGGATTCTGAGAGAAGCGGGGCTTAAGGGTAAAGTGCTTGACCTTCGGCCACACAAAGATCCCGATGAATTTATTAAGAATGAGGGAAAAGAAGCTTTTGAAGAGCGAATACGAAACGCGGAAAATACATTCTTTTTCGAAGTAAGAGTAATGCAGTCGAGATACGATATGTCAGACCCTGAATCAAAGACTGAGTTCCACAGAGCTCTTGCCAAGAAATTGTGTGAGTTTGAAGAAGCTCTCGAAAGAGAGAATTATATAGAGGCGGTTGCGGCTAAGTACAATATAGCCGTTGACGACTTAAGAAGACTTGTTGCTCATTACGCTTCACAGGGCGGACTCGTAAGACCTGCCGATAAGCCAAAGAGTGGTATACAGAAAAAGAACCTTCCCGAGGATGGAGCCCGGAAGAACCAAAGACTTCTTCTTACATGGCTTACGGATGAGCCGGCTATTTTCCCCAAGGTAAAGAAGTGGATAGTTCCCGATGACTTTACCGATGAGCTTTACAGAAATGTTGCTAATGAGCTCTTTGAGGGAATGGAGCACGGTAATTTTTCGCCGGCGGCCATTTTGGATAGATTTACGGATGAGGAGCAACACAGCAAAGTTGCTGAGATGTTCAATACAAATCTGGTTGAGATTGAAACAAAGGATCAAAGGAAAAAAGCGTTTAGAGATATCATCTACGGAGTTAAATCCGCAGGATACGAACGACAGAAGAGAGAACTTAAGCCTGACGATCCCGAGTTTTTGACCAAGACCATACAGGGCAAAAAGAATCTTGAGAAGCTGGCACATGCCGATATCTCGCCCGACGATTAACTACAGGTAATATGCACTGATTCGGAAATACTATAAAACAGAAAAGGAAGAATCATATGGCAAAAAAAGTTACTGGTACTACGGAAAAAGAGACAAAGAAGACACTTGTAAAGAAAGTTGCCGAGAAACTTTCCGGTAAGAAAGAGGCAGATAAGAAGGAAACGGCAAAAAAGGGAACAGCTAAAAAAGAAACACCCAAAAAGGAAACATCCAAAAAAGAAGCAACAAAGAAAGAAACAACTAAAAAAGAGACAGCTAAGAAAGAAACGGCTAAAAAAGTAACATCAAAAAAAGAAACAGAAAAGAAGGAAGAGAAGAAAGTGACAAAGACAACAACCAAGAAGCTCTCAGCAAAGGCAACCGTAAAGAAGGAGGATACCTCTGCTAAGAAGGCAGCAGAAACTATGGAAGAAGAGAAGGAAGCGCCAAAGAAGGCAACAAAGAAGACTCCCAAGAAAGAATCTGCTGATGCAACAAAAGAAACAAAGAAGAAGGCCGGAAAGAAGGCTGAAGAAGAAAAGGGCGGAAAGTCGGAAGTTCTCGACGATGCTACAAGAGAGCTCTTTACACAGAAGATAAAAGAAATCCTCGCTCTTGCAAAGAAGAAGAAAAATGTTCTTGAGTATAATGAGATCAACGACTTTTTTGCTGAGCTCAGTTTAAATGAGGAACAGATGGACAATGTCCTTGAAGTTCTTGAAAACTCGGGCATAGATGTCCTTAGAGTATCTGAAAGCGACGATGATGATATTCCCGACGATGATGATATGATGCTCTCCGAAGAGGACGAGGTTGATATGGAAAATATCGATCTTTCTGTTCCCGACGGAATCAGTATTGAAGATCCTGTAAGAATGTACCTTAAGGAAATCGGTAAGGTTCCGCTTCTTACGGCAGATCAGGAGATCAATCTTGCAAAAGAGATGGAAGCAGGACTTGAAGCTGAGAAGGAACTTGCAGAGAGCAAGGAGAGCGGAACAAAGCTTTCAAAGGCTAAACTTGATGAGATCGAGATGGCTATCTACAAGGGAAATGAGGCTAAGAAGCGCCTTGCCGAAGCAAACCTCCGTCTCGTTGTAAGTATCGCGAAGAGATATGTCGGAAGAGGAATGCTTTTCCTTGACCTTATTCAGGAGGGTAACCTCGGACTTATCAAAGCGGTAGAGAAGTTTGATTTCCGTAAGGGATTCAAGTTCTCAACATATGCTACATGGTGGATCAGACAGGCTATCACAAGAGCTATCGCCGATCAGGCAAGAACTATCCGTATCCCTGTACACATGGTTGAGACTATCAACAAGCTCATCCGCGTAAGCCGTCAGCTCCTTCAGGAACTCGGACGCGAGCCTATTCCTGAGGAAGTGGCAAAAGAGATGAACATGCCTGTTGAGAGAGTCAGAGAAATCCTTAAGATCTCACAGGAGCCTGTATCACTCGAGACACCTATCGGTGAAGAGGAAGACAGCCATCTTGGTGATTTCATTCAGGACGACAACGTTCCCGTACCTGCGGATGCAGCTGCATTCACACTTTTGAAGGAACAGCTTGTTGAAGTTCTCGGAACTCTTACAGAGCGTGAGCAGAAGGTTCTTAGACTCCGTTTCGGTCTTGATGACGGAAGAGCAAGAACTCTTGAAGAAGTAGGAAAAGAATTTAACGTAACCCGTGAGCGTATCAGACAGATTGAGGCAAAGGCACTCAGAAAGCTTCGCCATCCGAGCCGCAGCCGCAAGCTCAAGGATTACCTTGATTAATGAATATGACTAAAACTATAAATGACACAAATAATGACGTGGTGCTCAAGATGTCTGTCCGCTTGAAGGAGATAGCGGAGCTTCTTCGCTGCTCCGAAAAGCTCAAAGTGGCAGATGTCGGATGCGATCACGGATATGTATCTATATACCTTGTTACACATGGCATTGCAAAAGAGTGCATTGCCATGGATGTAAGAAGCGGCCCGCTTTCCGGTGCTAAGGATAATATCGATGAATACGGACTTTCAGACAGCATAAGGACGCGTCTTTCCGACGGGGTAAAAGAACTTAAGCCGGGCGAAGCCGATGCCATTGTTATTGCCGGAATGGGAGGAAATCTCATGCGCAAGATCCTCGAAGAGGGGAAGCCTGCAGAGCTTGGGATAAAGACGGCCGTTTTGCAGCCGCAGTCAGATATAGCAGACTTTAGGCAGTACCTTAGGGACAGCGGATTTGTGACAACGGATGAAAGAGTTATCGAAGAGGATGGGAAGTTTTATTTTCCTATGAAGGTTTCGCTTGTTATTACAGAAACTTCAGCCTCACACGATAATCCGGGCGGCAGTTTTGAAAGTGCTATCTCGCTTATTAAAAAAGTGGCCGAAAATGCAGATAATGAGCAGCTTCTTAGAATATGCAACAGATACGGAGAGTGCAACATTCTTAACAGGGATAAAACTTTGGAGAAATATCTTTTACACGGCAAAAAAGTGTGTGAATCCATATTGAAGAACCTCGATGAGAAGGAGCACTCCGGCAGGATACAGGAGATAACTACCGAACTTTCCGATATAGATACCGTTTTGAAGGTTATGCAGGAGGAACGCGTATGCCTATAATAACTATCAACAATGTTGCTAAAGAGTACAAAAAAGGCACGAAGTTTGAAGATATAGCTAAAGAGTATCAGTCTGAGTGCAAGTACAGGATCGCGGCAGTTCTTTTTAACGGTAAGATAAGAGAACTGATGAAGGAAGTAAAAAAGGACGGAGAGGTTTCTTTCCTTACTTACGGAGATAATATAGGTCATAAGACCATGAGAAGAACCGCAGTTATGATGTTTGTGAAGGCGATAAGGGACGTTGCGGGCAAGGATGAGGCTTCTGCCGCAAAGATTGAATTCCTTATTTCTAACAGCTATTACTGCACACTTCATGGTAAGACCGAAGTTACAGATGAGCTTGTAAAAAAGATATCCGACAGATTTCAGGAGCTCATCGATCAGAAAATTCCAATCACAAAGAGCGTTTATCCGATTGACGATGCCATCGAACTTTTTAAGAAGATGGGCATGGCGGATAAGGTCGCTTTACTTAAATACAGAAGAAGTTCAGAGATCAATATATATAAGCTTGAGGATTTCTATGACTATTTTTATGGTTATATGCTCCCCAACACTTCATATATTGAGAATTATAAGATATCAAGGCGCGATGACGGCATTATGCTGACACTTCCTTCAAGGATGTGTCCGGATAAGCTTATCATGTCGGAGCCCAGAGAGAAGCTTTTTAATACCATGAAGCTTGCAAGCGACTGGGGAAGAATGATGGGAATCGACAATGTCGGTGACCTTAATAACCGTGTTTGCGAGGGCAGGATCAACGAGATGATACTTATTCAGGAATCTCTTCAGGAGAGAAGAATAGGTGAGATTGCGCAGCGAATCCAGGAGCGTAAGGATGTAAAGTTTGTTATGATCGCAGGCCCGAGTTCATCCGGAAAGACGAGTTTTGCAAACAGACTCTCAATCCAGCTTAGAACTTACGGACTTAATCCGCATCCCATAAGCCTTGACGATTATTTCGTAAACAGAGAATTTACGCCGCTTAACGAGGACGGAAGCTACAACTTTGAGTGTCTGGGAGCCATGGATATAGAGAAGTTTAATGCGGATATGTCAGCTCTTTTGCGCGGAGAAGAAATAGAACTTCCCGAGTTTAATTTCATTACGGGTAAAAGAGAAATGAACGGCAATTTCCTTAAACTTGGAGAGAACGACATTCTTGTTATCGAGGGTATTCACGGCCTTAACGAGAAGATGTCTTATGCACTTCCCGCAGAGTCCAAGTTTAAGATTTATATCAGTGCGCTCACAACACTCAGCATCGATTCACACAACAGAATTCCCACAACGGACGGAAGGCTGCTCAGACGAATTGTCAGAGATGCAAGGACAAGGGGCGCTTCGGCAAAGAAGACTATCAGCATGTGGGCGTCTGTTCGTGCAGGTGAAGAGGAGAATATTTTCCCGTTCCAGGAGGAAGCGGACGAAATGTTTAACTCGGCGCAGATATATGAACTTGCGGTAATCAAGCCTTACGCAGAGCCGCTTCTTTTCTCCATAGAAAAGGGAGAGCCTGAGTACTATGAGGCAAAGAGACTTCTTAAGTTCCTTGATTATTTTGTAAGTGTAGACAGCTCAATGCTTCCGAGAAACTCAATATGCAGAGAGTTTGTCGGCGGAAGCTGCTTTAAGGTTTGACGATAATGAAATATTGTAAGGAATATTGGGATGATGTGAGGCTTGTAGCCGGCAGCATTCCCGAAATAGACAAACTGTATAACAAGAAAATACTTATCACGGGCGCAACAGGGATGCTCTGTTCACCCGTGGTTGATATTATTTCTCTTTTGAACAGGGAAAAGAATGCGGGCATAGAGCTTACGATTGCAGGAAGAAGTGAGCAAAGATGCAGCGACAGGTTTAAAGGCGCGCTTGATGCAGGCGATTATAAGTTTGTGAAGTATGATGCAAACAGCGCAGCTAAGCTTGATGTTAAGGCGGACTACATTATTCACGGTGCAAGTAACGCTGACAACAGAAGGTTTTTGAAAGAGCCTGTGGAGACTCTTTTGTCCAATATCATAGGACTTAAGGCACTTCTTGATCTTGCGGCCGATAATAAGGGTAGCAGGCTTTTATTTGTTTCTTCCAGTGAAGTTTACGGAAACAGAGAGCGCTTTTCTTATGCGGCGGATGGCGAGATCGCTGAGGATGAGTACGGATATGTTGATATCTTAAGTTCAAGATCGTGTTATCCATCGGGGAAGAGGGCAGCTGAGAGTCTGTGTGCAAGCTACATAGACGAGTATGATGTCGATGCCGTTATAGTAAGACCCGGGTACATTTACGGGCCTACGATTTCTAAGACCGACAGCAGGGCGTCTGCGGCATTTACGCTTGATGCGGCTTCGGGAAGAAATATTGTTATGAAGAGCAAGGGCGAGCAGCTAAGATCGTACTGCTACATGCTTGACTGTGCCTCGGCTCTTTTAAGTGTCTTGGTAAAAGGAGAATGCGGCGAAGCATACAATATCTCAAACAAAGACTCGATCGTCTCCATAAAAGACGTGGCCGAGTGCCTTGCTGAGAAAAGTGGCGTTAAGGTAGTGTTTGAGATACCTTCGGAAGAGGAGAAAAAGAGCTTTAATCCGATGAAAAATTCGGTTCTTGATGCAACAAAGATTGAGAGTCTTGGGTGGAAAGCTTATTTCGGACTTGAAGAGGGAATAGAGAGAACACTGAAGTTCTTGTGATGACTATATAAAGAAGCTCCGCGCAGATGCGGAGCTTTAATTTTATGGAATATCAATATCGCTGACAGGAAGGCATATGCACGAACCGTCGGATTTCTGTAGGAGAATTCCGTGGTAGTGTCCGGTGGCGTCGAATAATCCGCTTCCGGACATTCCTTCCTCAACTTCGCACATGCAGTAGATGACATCGTGACCGATCAACGGATTAAATACCGAGGGAGTGTCGACGATTCCCTGTGATGCCGAATTTGTGAGCGTATCTATTATGAATATTTTTTCTTCACAATCGGGAAGATTCTTGGAAGGACGCACGCTTTGATAAGAAGGTGAGTCTTTTTTCTTTGCTTTTTTTACAAGTGAGTTATCAACTTCGATGAGAGCGATGTCTTTTACATCATCTCTGAAAGTTACCGTGCCTTCGCATGTTACGCCGTCGAAGAAAGTGATGTTGCAGTTTTCTATGTCGGCAACGTGTGATGCAGTCAGTATCTTTATCTTTTTACCCGTGATCTCCCAGATGTTACCGCTTCCCATGTAGTCGCCCGATTCAATGCGGACCGACGAGGGGAGAACAGTGTCGTATGCGGCATTTATGTCTGCGTTTTTTACCGGGATCTCTTTTGTCATATAACGCTTTATCGGCTTGTTATCATCGTGAAAAATCCGGATGAGAAGCGGGATTGCAACGATAATTACAAGAACCGCGATCGGTATAAAAAAATTTTTTTTATTTTTTAATTTTTCTTGCAACATTTTCCGTTCCTTCGTTGTGTATAAAGTAAAGCAGCCAAATTATTATAACAAAAAAGCTGCACGGAGGGAAAATTATGAAAAAGACAATTAGAAAAGGTTTCAATGGAATTGTGAGCATGGCGCTTGCAACAAGCTTACTTGTAGGATGCGGCGGAGCAAACAGTGCACCTGCGGCAGATGCGGAGAACCCGTCGTATTCCGATAAGTCAAGCGGATACGATCTTAATTCGGCGGAGCCCGTCGAGGGAATGTGCGAAACTTGTGATGACACGGGATTTGTGGAGTATCCGATCGAGAATAATGAGACATACGAAAAGCCCGATGAGAACGGCGCAACGCTGGTTAGTACCAATCCGCTCTCGACATTTGCGATGGACGTTGACACGGCATCTTATGCAAATGTAAGAAGAATGATCGAAGACGGATACGGAAAAGGCAACATTCCTGCGGATGCGGTAAGACCCGAGGAGTTTTTGAATTATTTTTCATATGACCTTAATGCACCGAAGAACGGCGATGCATTCGGCATAACAACAGAGATCTCGGATTGCCCTTGGAACAAAGACCACAAGATGATGTTCGTGGGGTTAAAAACGGGAGATATAAATACAGAAAAGCTTCCCAAGAGTAATCTTGTTTTCCTGATCGATGTATCGGGTTCCATGCGCTCTGATGACAAACTTCCGCTTCTTAAAAAGAGCATGAATGAGTTTGTCGACAATTACACGGGCGAGGGCACGGTATCTGTCGTTACATATTCGGGCGAAGAAAAAGTAGTCCTTGAGGGTGAGGAGCTTAAGAACAAGGATAAGATAAAGAGAGCCATTAACAGTCTCAGCGCAAACGGATGCACCAACGGACAGAGCGGAATGGAGAGAGCTTACCGGATTGCGGCCGATAACTTTGTTGAAGGCGGCGTAAACAGAGTTATTATGGCAACTGACGGTGATCTCAACGTTGGAATATCGGATCCTGATGAACTTGAGAATTTTATAAAAGAGAAAAAAGATACAGGTGTATTTTTGTCGGTACTTGGCTTTGGTACAGGCAACTTTAAGGATGCGAGTATGCAGAGACTAGCTGATTGCGGAAACGGAAACTATTCATATATCGATTCAATGATGGAAGCAAAGAAGGTTCTTGTTGAAGAGATGAGCTCAACTATGGTTACCGTTGCAAAAGATGCAAAGATTCAGGTTGAGTTTAACCCCGCAAAGGTAAACAGCTACAGGCTTATCGGATATGAAAACAGACAGCTTGACGCCGCAGATTTTAACGATGATAAGAAGGACGGCGGAGAGGTAGGCGCAGGTCACAGCGTTATCGCACTATATGAGATCACTA
Organism: Butyrivibrio sp. AE2005; assembly: GCF_000686965.1. Lineage (NCBI taxonomy): Bacteria > Bacillati > Bacillota > Clostridia > Lachnospirales > Lachnospiraceae > Butyrivibrio > Butyrivibrio sp. AE2005. Next base: position 13,547 of record NZ_JMMD01000011.1, on the reverse strand, counting down.
CCGCGGACAGTGCGAAAGCGATTGACTTAAAGTATCAGGAAGGCGATAAAAAGGACTATGGCAATGAGTATGCTACCGTAAACGTAAGATACAAGGAACCCGAAGGCTCTGAGTCAAAGCTTTCAAGCTACGCCGTATCAGATGCGGATGTTAAGGCTGCAACCGATAACATGAAGTTTGCGCAGATCGTTGCGGAGTTTTCACTTATTCTTTCTGACAGCGATTATAAGGGCGATGCAAGCTATGATCACGTTATCGATACTTATGCAGAGATAAATAACAAAGACGAGTACAAGGATGAGTTCATTCAGCTTGTAAGGATGGTGGCTAAGAGAGCGCTGTAAATGATATAATTATCATGTTACCGCTAATTCTTTTACTTGGTTTCGATATCGGGTGATAGCATGGGAAAAAGCAGGGAGAGAGCGGCAACTCTTTTGGAAAAATACGGCAATGCCATACTTCGAACGGCGTATTCGTACCTCCATAATATGGAGGATGCTGAAGATATCTTGCAGGATACGCTTATACAGTATCTGAAATCCGACTCCGAATATAATGATGAGGAGCATGAGAAGGCATGGCTGCTGCGGGTTGCCATTAATCTTAGCAAGAACAAGGTGAAATACAATAAAGTCCGGGAGACCGATGAGCTAATGGACGAACTGGTTTCCGAGGAAAAAGAGGAATTGTCTTTTGTCTGGGAAGCTGTAAAAACCCTTCCTGAGAAGTACGCTGAAGTTATTCATCTGTACTATCAGGAGGGGTATCAAACCGCTGATATTGCGGGAATATTGAATAAAAAAGAATCTACCGTCAGGTCGGATCTGAAGCGGGCGAGAGAGAAGTTAAAAGAAATTTTGAAGGAGGGATATGACTTTGAGTAAATACAATGAGTTAATGCAGAATATAGTCGTTACTGAAGATATGAAAAGCCGAATCCTTCGAAATATCGAGCTCGAGCTTGACGGAACGGATGTATTTGGCGGAGAAAAAAGAGACCGCAGTAGCGAAAACGGAATTGGAAGTAACGGCGGCGGTAGCAACGATATCGAAAAGGTAATTTCCATAGATGAGGCAGATAACGAGAAGAAAATCCGTAACTTTGGAGATTCACTGCGCGGAAGATGGGCGACTTATGTGGCCGCTGCGCTTGTTTTTATCCTAAGTGGAATTGTTGTAAAAAGCATTATCGGCGATCCCAGCCACAGCAGCAGTACCGCCGTAATGAGTGAAGACAGCTATAAACCTAAGCCTGCACCCGCGGTAACAGAAGAAGCAGCTGCAAGCGAGGAGCCTGTTGATGTGGCAGAAGCGATTGAGGGTGATGCAAGCTCTGACAGTGCTGTTAAGGCAGCAGGAGAAGCGGAAGTCAAAGATGATGCTGCTATTCAGAGTGGTGCGAGATTTGAGTACGAGGAGAAAGTGACTCTTGTTAAAGAATATTCGGCTGATAAAAAGCTTTCTGTGTTCCATATTGCGCAGGTAAAGAATGCATCGGAAAAAGATGCCGAACTGTCATGTTATACCGAGTGCTATCAGGGAAATGAGAAGTTGCAACAGATTTATTCCGGCGAGAATATGACGGGAAAAACAATGGGAATAAATGAGACTTATGGCATAATCATTGGATATTCTTTGAAAAATGATACGGATGATGTAAGTTTTGTTGTGATTGATAGGAACAGTCCCGATAAGAAAGTGCTTTTTGAAAAGACATATACAATGGATGAACTTAAGGGGAATTCCTCGGTTCTGCCTTCGGATTACATCGAGGAAGAGCAGCTTGGTGGGTTGTTTGATGAAGGTGTGAAAACCAAATAGTTTTAAATAAAAATAGCAATCTTCCAAGAAGATTGCTATTTCTTTTCTCTTTAAGAGTAGGACTGTAAGCCGGGTTATGTCGTGGATGATCATCTATCTAGGACTGTCGTCGCCGACAGCCTCAAGCGACCCACCTGAAAGCGAACCGGGCCGGCTCATGGCTTTCTTTTCGGTCTTGCTTCGGATGAGGTTTACATGGCTACCGGTGTTACCACCGGCACGGTAGTCTCTTACACTGCCTTTCCACCCTTACCAAGCAGAGCTTGGCGGTTTCTTTCTGTTGCACTGTCTCGGGAGTTGCCTCCGCCAGACGTTATCTGGCATCCTGCCCTGTGAAGCCCGGACTTTCCTCTCCCATGCCCTTTCGTTTGCATGGCAGCGATCATCTATCCTACTCAGTCCTATATAATACCATAAAATCAATTTTTTACAACAACTTTTGCAATACCAAACTTAAAGTCATATGATAAAATTAGTTAAGCATGAAAGTGCTTACATCAGGTCAAGATTTGCAAGTTTTTTATATAAAAACGAGCAGACACGGAAAATATTTTCAAGTATCATAGCTATAACCAGAAAATTATTTTGATACTGCAATCGGCAGTGGAATGGAGATGCTATGGAACTTAGAACTGCATGTTCTCCCAGAGATGAGAAGAACTACGATACTTCAAGGCTTAGGGAAGAATTCCTTATTGATGACCTTTTTAAGCCGGATGAGATCAAACTTGTATATAGTCAGATTGATAGGATTATTACCGGATCGGCTGTTCCTGTTAAGGAGGAATTACATCTTACGGCAGGAGATGAGCTGAGAGCTGAATATTTTTTGCAGCGAAGGGAAATGGGCGTTATCAATATTGGCGGAGCCGGTATGATCGTCATTGACGGCAAGAAGTATGATGTTGATTACAAACAGGGCATGTATATCGGAATGGGAGCAAAAGAGATTTCTTTTGCAAGCAAGGAGGCTTCAAAGCCTGCCAAATTCTATATAAACAGCGCACCTGCACACAAGACTTATCCTACAGTCCTCATAAAAAGAGAGGGCACACCTTCGGATGATGTTGTCATTATTAAAGATGAGAACAAGAAGGAACTGGGAAGCCTTGAACAGTCTAATCACAGAGTTATCAACAAATACATTCTCCCCGGTCAGGTTGAGTCATGTCAGCTTGAGATGGGTATGACGGAGCTCAAGCCCGGCAGTGTTTGGAACACGATGCCGTGCCACACTCACGATAGGAGAATGGAAGTTTATCTTTACTTTGACATCCCCGAGGATGCGCTCATTATGCACTTTATGGGAGAGCCTAGGGAGACGAGGCACATTGTAATGAGAAACGAGCAGGCAGTAATAAGTCCCAGTTGGTCTATTCATTCGGGATGCGGAACACAGGCGTACACATTCATTTGGGGTATGGTCGGAGAAAATCAGGATTTCGACGATATGGATGATTGTGATATGGCAGAGCTTAGATAATCGGAGGTATAGATATGCAGGAATTTTTGAAGAATTTTTCACTTGAAGGCAAGGTGGCATGGGTCACAGGCGCTTCATACGGACTTGGCCTTGCTTATGCCGCAGCTTTTGCGCAGAGCGGAGCTAAGGTAGTATTTAATGATATAAACCGTGAACTTGTTGACAAGGGATTGGAAGAATATAGAAAACTCGGCATCGATGCATTCGGTGCGGTTTGTGATGTTACGAAGGAAGATCAGGTAAAGGATTTCGTTGCACAGGTTGAAAAAAATGTCGGAACGATCGACATTCTTGTAAATAACGCCGGCATCATCAAGAGAATCCCCATGATCGATATGACCGTTGAACAGTGGAATCAGGTTATAGATGTTGACCTTACAGGTCCTTTTATCTGTTCCAAGGCAGTGCTTCCTGCTATGATTAAAAAGGGAAGCGGAAAGATTATAAATGCCTGTTCAATGATGTCTGAATTCGGACGTGAGACAGTATCTGCTTATGCAGCAGCAAAGGGCGGACTTAAGATGCTCACCAGAAATATTTGTTCCGAATACGGCCAGTACAATATCCAGTGTAATGCCATAGGCCCCGGATATATTGCAACTCCTCAGACAGCTCCGCTCAGAGAGAAACAGTCTGACGGATCGATGCATCCTTTCGACAGATTCATTCGTTCCAAGACACCGGCTCAGAGATGGGGCAAGACAGAAGATCTTATGGGACTTGCAGTGTTCCTCGCTTCGCCTGCATCTGATTTCATTAATGGCCAGGTAATCTATATCGACGGAGGAATTACGGCTTATATCGGACAGGATCCCGGCAATCTGGATCCGAGTAAGATGCAAGATGTGGATTGATAACATCTTTTGTTTAGATCCATTAGTTTATAAAGAGAAAGGCGAAAGAAATGGATAAGATTTGTGAAGAACTTTACAAAATTGGTATTGTGCCAGTAATTGCGATCGATGACGCAAAAGACGCGGCTCCTCTTGCGGAGGCACTTATAAAAGGTGGACTTCCCGCAGCAGAAGTTACATTCCGTACAGCTGCAGCTGAGGATGCGATCAAGATTATTTCTGAAAAATACCCTGAGATGATCGTTGGTGCAGGAACTGTTCTCAATGCAGAGCAGGCTGACCGCGCAAAAGCAGCAGGAGCTAAGTTTATCGTAAGCCCCGGATTTAACAGATCAAATGTTGAGTATATTCAGAGCATCGGTGTACCGGTAGTTCCCGGAACAGCAACACCCGGTGAGGTAGAGCAGGCTATAGAGCTTGGTCTTGATTGCGTAAAATTCTTCCCTGCCGAGCAGAATGGCGGTATAGCCAAGATTAAGGCTATGGCAGCTCCTTATACAAAGATGCACTTCATGCCCACAGGTGGTGTAAACAAGAACAACCTCAATGATTACCTTGGATTCAATAAGGTATTCTGCTGTGGCGGAAGCTGGATGGTTAAGAAGGATCTTATCTCAGCAGGTAAGTTCGATGAGATAGAAGCTATGACAAGAGATGCTGTTAATGCAATGCTCGGATTCACTATGAAGCATATCGGAATCAATGAGTCAGATGCAGCTGCAGCTGAGTCAGTAGCAGATAAGTTTGATTCACTCTTTGGATTCACTAAGAAGGTTGGCAATTCTTCAGTATTTGCCGGTAGCGTGATTGAGGTTATGAAGGCTAAGGGACGCGGAGCAAACGGACACATTGCAATCGGAACAAACAATGTTGACAGAGCTGTTTATCATCTTGGCAAGCAGGGCGTTAAGTTTGATGAATCATCATTTGCATATGATGCTGACAACCATCTTAAGGTTGCATATCTTGCTGATGAGTTCGGCGGATTTGCTGTACATCTTGTAAAAAACTGATCACTTAACGAGGTTTTTTCGAGTTTAGTGCGAAGTTTTGTTCCGGCGAGGCATTTATTGCCGAGAGCGGAACTTCCTGATGAAAATAAATAATTTTAGTTAGATAGAGAGAGGAATAAACTATGTCAAAGAAAGTTGTTACATTTGGTGAGATCATGCTGCGTCTGCAGCCCGATAATTATTTAAGATTTGTTCAGGTTGATCACCTTGAAGCTACATTTGGTGGCGGAGAAGCTAACGTATCTGTTTCTCTTGCAAACTACGGACTTGATTCTGTATATGTTACAAAGCTTCCTAAGCACGAGATCGGTCAGGCTGCCGTTAATTCACTCAGAAAGTACGGTGTTGACACAACAAAGATCGCCAGAGGCGGCGACAGAGTAGGTATCTACTACAACGAGAAGGGTGCTTCACAGAGAGGTTCAAAGTGCATTTATGACCGTGCACATTCTGCAATCGCTGAGGCAGTTCCCGCTGACTTCAACTGGGATGAGATCTTCGAGGGTGCTGAGTGGTTCCACTTCACAGGAATTACTCCCGCTGTAAGTGATTCTCTTGCAGAGATCACACTTGAGGCTGCTAAGAAGGCTAAGGAGCATGGACTTACAGTTTCTTGCGACCTTAACTACAGAGGAAAGCTCTGGAGCAAGGAAAAGGCAGGCAAGGTTATGGCTGAGCTTTGCCAGTATGTTGATGTATGTATCGCTAACGAAGAAGATGCCGATGATGTATTCGGAATCAAGGCTTCTTCAACAGACGTTACTACAGGTAAGCTTAACAGAGAGGGCTACATCGAGGTTGCTCAGAAGCTTACAGAGAGATTTGGATTTAAGAAAGTTGCCATCACACTTCGTGAGTCAATTTCTGCAAATGATAACAACTGGAGCGCAATGCTTTACACAGACGGTCAGGCTTACTTCTCAAAGAAGTATGCACTTCGTATCGTTGATCGTGTAGGTGGCGGAGATTCATTCGGCGGCGGACTTATTTACAGCTGCGTAAACGGATTCGATCCTCAGGCTACAATCGAGTTCGCAGTTGCTGCATCTGCTCTTAAGCACTCAATCGAAGGCGACTTCAACCTTGTTACAGTTGATGAAGTTAATAAGCTTGCTGGCGGAGATGGATCGGGACGTATCCAGAGATAATTTATTTTTTATAAAATTTTTTTAATAACATTAGCACCGTGCATTGTTAAATGTACGGTGTTTTTTGTATAATATATTTGCGAAAGTTTGAAACAAAGTAGATGTGAGGAATCAAATAATGAAATTTGATAAGACGGTCAATACATTCTTGACTCTATTATCAGTATTAATGATATTGATAACAGCTTTTTATGTAGAAAGACTTATTACACATAATAACGTTTCATCTGTGTATACGAGTAAACTTAGTCTTACCGGTGCAAAGCTTTCTGATGATCTTTATGCCAAGGTTTCCAAGACATTGGTTCAGAAAACTGAAAACGGTTCATTAACCCAATATGAGATTGAGATTGTTAATTCGGGAGATACTGATATAACAAACTGGAATCTCAAGATGGCATATTTTCCGACTGTAAAAGTTATAGATGTACATAATGTTGAAGGTGCACCTGAGGGCGATAGCTATATTTTTTCACCTCTTTATAACAATATGACTATTAAAGCAGGTGAGAGCTGTGAGTTTGGAATGTCTATAGATGCGTCTGTGGATTATGCACCTACAAGTATGGTTATCACAGGATTTAAACTTGATCCTACAGGAAGTACATTAGGTAGTAAGCTCATTTCCGCACTATTTGTTTTGTGGATAGTTTTCTGCGCAAGTTACATGGTTGTAAAGTACAATTCAATCAGCTTCTTGAAGAAACAGAAGAATGATATCAGGATTATTCTTCAGTCTATGAATACATTCATTAGCTTTATCGATGCCAAGGATCCGTATACAAGGGGCCATTCCAGAAGAGTGGCGATGTATGCTGCCGAGATTTCAAAGAGAATGCACCTTACGGAATCTGAGATACAGAATGTCTATTATGCAGGTCTTTTGCACGACGCAGGTAAGATAAGCGTTCCGGATGCAATTCTCAACAAGCCCGGTAAACTTACAAATGAGGAAAGACAGCTTGTCCAGAATCATACGGTTGCCGGCGGTAACATGCTTAAGCAGCTTTCGTCACTTAAGGGTGTCAGAGAGACAGCTCTTTATCACCATGAGAGATTTGACGGAAAGGGATATCCTGAGGGGCTTAAGGGAAGTGAGATTCCTCTTTATGCCAGAATAGTAGGAGTTGCGGATTCTTACGATGCCATGTCAAGTAACCGTGTGTACAGAAGACATCTTAGTAAGGATGAAATCATAGAAGAGATGCAGAAGGGATCCGGAAGTCAGTTCGATCCCGAGATCGTTCCGTACATGGTTGATATGATCAACGACGGCTATGTTAACGTTGTTAAGATGGAGACTGCCGAGGACGAAGGCGGCGACGACAAACTCCATATCAGTGAAGAGGATATTCCCGGACTTTACATGGGATTATAATATGAAAATCGAAGGGGGAACTGTGCTTGCTTCATAAGGAGAAGGCATTGGGGAGCGGCAGATTCGCACATCTGGATCTGCTTAGACTGATTGCATGTTTTTTGGTTGTTTTTAATCACACGCAAGGGTGTATAAAGTTATATGAATATGATACGGGTGCATTGACGGTTCTTTTGTTTGTGCGCCTGTTTATTGCGATGACGGTAAAGATAAATGTTCCTGTCTTTTACATGATAACGGGAAGCCTGCTTCTTAGCAGAGACAGGGATTACAAAGATATATTTGGCAGGATTTTTAAGATGTTTGCGATACTGTTGGGATTTAGTATCGTTTCGCATTTTTGTTATAAAGGAGAATTCTACATTCCCGGATTTATCAGGAATTTTGCGTCGGCGACGGTTGACGGTGCAGGGCCTTATTGGTATCTGTACGCATATCTGGGGATTCTTTTGATTCTTCCCTTTCTTAGATCCATAGCAGTAAGAATGAACACGAGAGATGTTTTTTATCTGATAGGCGTCAGATTTATTATCGGCGCTGTTATTCCTATGCTGTTTTTGATCGCGAACAGTATAACGGGCAGTAATATTCATATTGCACATGAATTTCAGCCTGCGATTATCATAGTGGATTGCGTTTTTTATCCGCTTATTGGTTATGGACTCGACAGATGTTTTGATGAAAAAGAAACATTTTATTCAAACAGGATACTTCTTACAGCTTTGTTTGTGGCAGCGGGTATTCTCGGGGCCGTTGCGTTTCTTATATCAGGGGGAGGAGAGTCGTTTGACGGATTTGTTTTCATCATGGTAATATCGGTGTTTGTGTTTGTAAAAAAATCGGTTTTAAAAAGCGGGCACCGTGCAGATGGTGTTATTTCAGCGCTTGGTGCTCTGACGTTTGGAATATATCTTTTGGATCCGGTTATCGGCCCGTTTTTTAAGAAGTTTTTTGATTTTAAAGGTGATTACAAGATGTTCTGGTCTTCAATTGTTTATTGCTTTTTTTCAATGACTCTTGGAGGACTCTTGACGTTTCTCTTTAAAGCTTTTAAGAAAAAAATCTTTCATAAATAAATACTAAGATAAAAAAACGGACAGAGTGGTTCGTTTCTTATTGACATACTGCGGCAGCCGTAGTATATTTACTACGACAGGCATAGTATGGATAAATATCTCAAGGAGGTTGTAAATGATAGAGATTAGTAGTGATGTCATTAGAGGATACAATGACACGATGATCTTGTTTATATTGATGGAAGAACCATCCTATGGCTATGAAATATCTAAGAAGATAAGAGCGTTGTCTGAAGAAAAGTATATAATCAAGGAAACTACGCTGTATTCTGCATTTACCAGAATGGAGAAAAACGGATATGTAGAGTCCTACAGTCAGAATGCAGATAATGGTAAGAAGAGAACATATTACAAGATAACTGAGAGTGGAAAGAATTATTACCGAGAAAAGTGTCTTGAATGGGCACTTACCAAAGAAGTAGTGGAGAACTTTATTAGAGGAGACAAGTAATGGAAACGATAAGAAATTATTTGGAATCTATGTTTGCAAATTTGCCTAACACTCCTGAAGTTATGCGCGCGAAGAATGAGCTTTTGAGCATGATGGAGGACAAGTTTACCGAACTTATTTCTGAAGGAAAGCCACAGAATGAAGCTGTTGGAATTGTAATCTCAGAATTTGGAAATCTCGAGGAACTTGCCGAATCTCTTGGAATCGAGAGTGTTGTCGGAGGTACGGATATCTCTGAGAGACGTCTTTTGACCAATGAAGAAGCAAGAAATTATATTTATGATGCGGCGCAGAGCAGAATGCTCATCGGCCTTGGGGTTATGCTTATTATTTTTTCTCCCATATTCCCTATTATTCTGAATGATATCGGAGCTGCATTCCTTTTCATCGATGTGAGCATCGGAGTGGGCCTTATCGTGTGGGCTAATATTCGTATGTCGCAGTGGAAGTTTCTTGATAACACGCTTTGTTGTATTGATTATTCTACGGCCGAGTATGTATATGCAGCCAAAAAGAACAATATGACGAGCAGAGCCATTATGCTTACAGTTGGAATCATGTTCTGTATTGTAAGCGTGATTCCCGTTATAATTTTCGAAGGATTGTTTTCTGCAAAGGATTATTATTACGTTATTGTAGGTCCTGCGATGCTGTTTGTTATTGTCGGAATCGGAGTGCTTCTTATTATCGCATCCGGGGCCAAAGACAGCGCATATGCAAAGCTTCTTTCTCTTAACGGAACGGGAACGGTTGCCGGCAATTACGAAGCTGTTCGCGCTACAAAGGAGCCTTATACAGACAAGAAGAAAGCGGCTGAAGTGATGTCTGTTTATTGGAGAACGGTCACATGCATATATATAATCTGGAGTTTCATTTCTTTTGACTGGCATATTACATGGATCATATGGCCACTTGCGGCAGTTTTTAACGGTATTATGAAGTCTCTTTTTAATACCAAGTGGTGATGGAGCGGGAGAAATATATGAAAAAGATATATTTGATGATATTGGGAACTATCACATTTTTTGCGGTGATCTTTGGCTGTGCCTATCATATGTATGGACTTTTTGGAAACAAGAATACAACCGGTGAAATTGTAAATGTCAGTTATGACTATGATATTATCGAAAACATTGATGTAGATGCGGGACTTATCGATATGAATATTGTTTCTGGAGATAAGTTTTCAGCAAGTTTTTCCGGGTTAAAAGAGCTTTTGCCTGAGATCAAAGAAGATAACAAGACTCTTGTTGTAAATCAGAATTCATCAGATGATGTCGGCATTAATCTTTTTAAACCGCATAAAAGAAATCTTCATGGCGTTGACAATGTGCTTACAATAACGGTTCCTGCCGACGCAGGGGTTGATAAGATTGAGTTTTCGTGCGCTCTTGGAAATGCCAATATTACAGGTGTTTCGGCAAAAGAGATGAATATCGAGTGTGCGCTTGGAGACATTGACATTGAGGATTTGACAGTAGACCAAATCGACATGGAAGCCGATATGGGCGATGTGTCCGTAAAGAACGTTGATGTGAGAGAAATCGATGCCGAGCTTGCTATGGGTAATTTTGAGGCGAACCTTGTAAGAGATATTTCGGAATATAGCCTGGAGCTTGAAGTTTCATTGGGAAGATGTAAGGTTGACGGGAATACTGTTTCGAATAAATACAATAAATCCGGAAGCGGCGGATTAGTCAGTGTCACATGTGATATGGGCGATGTGAATATCAAATAATCGATAATTGAGTTGTTTTTGGTTAAAAGAATAATTGAAAGAATGAAACCTCTAAGGTATAATCAATATCGTAGGAATGCTGGGAGGTTAGGCGTTTCCTATAAATTGTATTTTTTTGTGAGGTTTTTATGTCATCTATTATCCAGACAAATCAGGTTTTTAACAATGAGATACCTTTTTGCAGGGTATACAGCATTGATTCCAAGAAAATGCTTGAGGAGCGCTTTCTTGCGCATAGAATATCATATTTCATAGAATGGCAGGACAAGTCTTTTTTGCAGAGATTGTTCGACAGAAAAGGAAACAAGATTGTTTGTACATTCAAGATAAATAAAAATGAGCTTGCTAGAGCGAAAGAGATTTCCGAAGGAATTGATGGAATCAAGTATAAGGACTACGGCGATTTTGATGCTGAGGATCGAATTCGCAGAAGAAGCGAAGCTGTTAAGTCACAGCCCGATCCTATGATATTACCTGCTTTAAAGATTGAAGAAATTTCTGACGACGAATGATAAGTTGAGCATGCAGAATAGGGGAGACATTGTTTCCTCTATTTTTTTGTTGAATAGGAAATTTCTCTGAAATTCCCTATTCAACAAAAAAGCTCCGCAGGGATGCGCAGCTCGCGGTAAGGAATATATTGCTTACGCAATCCGCTCGCGCGCTAGCATTTCGCGAGCGAAATGCTTTTTTATTGGATTAGGAAATAAATTTTTTTGGAGATTCTTATGGCTGAGAAAAAGAATGTTTATAAAAAGAATACTGAAAAGGCAAAGACGGCACGTAAACCTTTTAAGGGTGAGGCTTCGAGAAAAAGTGTGCCCGGAAATCCTCAGAAGAGAACGGGAGTTAAAGAAAACGGTAATGACAAGAGTGCTGCCGTAAAAAAGAGCAGATGCCCGTATTTCAAGAAGTGCGGTGCATGCCAGATGATAGATACACCATATAAGAAACAGCTTAACTTAAAGCACGCACGTCTTGCAGAACTTCTTGAACCCTATACGAAAGTAGAGTCGTTTATCGGAATGGAGGAGCCTGAACACTACAGATGCAAGGTTCATGCAGTCTTTTCACATGACAGAAAAGGAAATCCCATTTCCGGAATATACAAAGAGGGAAGTCACGAAGTGGTACCGGTTGAAAAATGTCTTCTTGAAGATGAGAAGGCGGATGCGATCATTGCTTCAATCAGAGGAATGCTCCGATCGTTTAAGATCAAGACCTATGATGAAGACAACGGTTTTGGGCTTCTTCGTCATGTTCTTATCAGAATAGGCAGATACAGCGGGGAGATAATGGTTGTGCTTGTTACGGTATCGCCTATTTTCCCATCCAAGAATAACTTTGTTAAGGCGCTCAGAAAAGAGCATCCCGAGATCACAACTATCGTCCTTAATGTAAATGACAAGCAGACAAGCATGATACTGGGCGATAAAGAGAAGCCTCTTTACGGCCCCGGATTTATCTATGATACATGCTGCGGAATGAAATTTAAGATAAGTCCCAAGTCTTTCTATCAGGTGAATCCTGTGCAGACAGAGCTTTTGTACAAGACCGCGATTGATATGGCTGAGCTTACGGGAGATGAGATCGCGCTTGACTGCTACAGCGGTGTTGGCACGATCGGAATTATCGCAAGTCCCCATGTAAAGGAAGTCATAAGCGTTGAGCTCAACGGCGATGCGGTAAAAGATGCCATATTAAATGCCAAGATAAATGAAGTAAAGAATATTACTTTCTACAAAAATGATGCCACTAAATTCATGCAACAGATGGCTGACTCCGGAGATAAAGCGGATGTTGTATTTATGGATCCGCCGCGCTCAGGTTCAACGGTTGAATTCATCAATTCAATGATCAATCTTTCGCCCAAGAAGGTTGTTTATATTTCTTGCAGCCCGGATTCTCTTGCACGAGACTTAGAACTTATCACAAAGGGTGGCTACAAAGTAAAGAAGGCAATTCCGGTAGATATGTTCCCGTTTACAAGGAGCATAGAAACAGTCTGTCTGTTAACGAAATCAAGCTGAAGGCGCAGATTGAGTTTACAGAAGACTGTTGTTCTGGCTCGCGCTTAGCGCGAGAGCAGAACTTCCTTGTGAAAAAGTGGTGAGAAGATTACAAAGGTCCCTGCGATAGATGTCCACGAAGCCAAGTCGTGGCTAAGTAATGAGTGTATTTTTTATGAAAAGTGATCACTAAAAAATAGTGGTCACTTTTTTGGAGTGCGCCTAGCGGCGCACGTTTCTAACGGGTTAAAGTCCCGAATCCACCTGGTAGTGGGAAGGATATAGCCGAAGGCAAGGGTGTCCATCGTGAGATGGAATCTGAAGGAAGCTGGATATGAGGAACATACTAACTCATGGGCAAATCTCTGGTCTGACGAACAGAAATCTCATATAAGGTTATGCATGAGGGTGAGGCTGCTCCACAAGTCGAAGCCCAATAACTACACGGAATCATGCATGATAAATGAGGCAGATAGATGGAGAGGAAGAAACGTGTGGTACCTAGGGAGATCTGTTGCGATATGCCTTGAAAGAGGTAACCATTACCAAAAGTAATGCTGAACGCACAGAAGT